>NZ_JBHXLL010000073.1:0-29223 GCF_042721415.1 Kitasatospora sp. NPDC058444
GGGGGGGGGGGGGGGGGGCGCCCCCCCGGGGGGGGGGGGGGGGGGGGGGGGGGGGGGGGGGGGCGGGGGGGGGGGGGGGGGGGGGGCGGGGGCCCCCCCCCCCCCCCCACGACCGGGGATGACCGGAGACGAGCGGAGGCGGCCCGGAGGCGACCCACCGATGGTCCGGAAGCGGCCCGGAGGCGACCTGGAGGCGACCCGCCGACGGCCGCGTCAGCCCGGTCAGCGGTCGGTGTGGATCTCCGCGATGTAGCCGCCGGGGAACTGCACCATCGCGCTGTCCCGGCCGCCCGCCCGGACCGGTCCGGACAGCACCGTCGCGCCGGCCGTCCTGGCCCGGTCCAGGGTGGCGCCGAGGTCGGACACGCCGTAGCCGGTGAGTTCCCGGCCGTACGGGTGGGGCAGGTGGCCGTCCGTCACGGCGACCGTGGTGGTGCCGAAGCCCGAGGTGAGGCGGATGAGCCGGTACGTGGTGCCGGGCAGGCCGAGGGCGGCGCCGTCGGCCCTGCGGTCGTCGGAGACGATCCGGCCCTGGGTGAAGGCGAGGTAGCTGTGCAGGAAGGAGCCGACCGCGTCCGGCGACAGGTAGAGCCGGTTCTCCGGCACGCTGGCCAGGGCCGGGTAGGACGGCGGGGTGGTGTGGACGTACAGCTGGGCGCTGATCCCGCCGGGGAACTGGACGACGGCGTCGCGGCCGATCGGGTCGGCGAAGGGCGACACGGTGACGGTCGCGCCGTCGGCACGGGCGGCGCGGACGGCCTGGTCGAGGTCGGTCACCAGCCAGCCGGTGCGTTCGGTGCCGAAGGGGTACGGGATGGGCGTGGTGTAGTCGAACACCGACAGCGTGCCGACCGGGGACACCACCAGCTCGGAGAGCGTCCGGCTGGGCGTCGGGGTCACCTGAGTGGAGACCGGGCCGATGGTGGTGCCGCCGAAGGTGGACGTCCAGCTGGTCACGAAGGCCTGTTCGGTGCCGGGCGCGACGTAGACGTGGGTGGAGTCGTACTGCGGGCCGACGGCGAACTGCCGGTGGGCGCCCGGCCGTTCGGCCGAATCCTGCTGGGCCGTGCCCGGGGACGTGTCCTGGGCCGTGCTCTGCGCCGCCGAGGCGGCGGGGATCGCGGTCAGGGCGGCGACCGCCGCCACCAGCGGGACGATGCGGCGGGCTAAGCGGAGCTTCACGGGTGACCTCCAGGTCGTGGCACGCGCCCGGCGTCCCACGGGAGGGGACGCCGGGCGCGGGTGGGTGGCCGGTACCGCCGTCACCGTCGGGCCTGGGGCGGCGACGGCGGTACCGGGGTCGGGACGGACGGCCGCGGCCGGGGGAGCGCGGCCGTCCGGGTCACTTGGCGAGGAAGGCGAGCAGCGCGGTGTTGACTTCCTCGGCGTGGGTCCAGAGCAGGCCGTGCGGGGCGCCCTCGATCTCGACGTAGTCGGCGGCGGGCAGGGCCTTGTGGAACACGCGGGCGGTGTTGTCGATGGGCAGGGTGCGGTCGCCGGTGCCGTGCAGGATCAGGGCGGGCACGTCGATGCGGGCGATGTCGGCGCGGAAGTCCGTGTACCAGGTGGTGGGCGCGGCCGAGGCGGCGAAGGCGCCACCGGAGGCGGCGACGTTCCAGCTGTTGCGGACGGCCTCCTCGCTGATCCGGGTGCCGAGGTTCTCGTCCAGGTTGTAGAAGTCGTTGAAGAAGCCGGTGTAGAAGGCGAATCGGTCGGCCTTCACGGCGGCGACGATGCCGTCGAAGAACTCCTGGGGGGCGGCGCCGTCCGGGTTGTCGTCGGTCTTCAGCAGGAACGGCTCCAGCGAGGCGAGGAAGGCGACCTTGGCGATGCGCTCGGTGCCGTACTTGGCCACGTAGCGGGCGGTCTCGCCGGTGCCCATGGAGAAGCCGACCAGGACGGCGTCGCGCAGGTCGAGGGTCTCCAGCACGGTGTGCAGGTCGGCGGTGAAGGTGTCGTAGTCGTAGCCGGTGGTGGGCTGCGAGGACTGGCCGAAGCCGCGGCGGTCGTAGGTGATGACCCGGTAGCCGGCGTCCAGCAGGGCGGCGCTCTGGCGCTCCCAGGAGGCGCCGTTCAGCGGGAAGCCGTGGATGAGGACGACCGGCTGGCCGGTGCCGTGGTCCTCGTAGTAGAGGTCGATGGAGGTGGAGTTCTCCTGGCCAACGGTGATGTACGGCATGGGTTTTCTCTTTCTTGCTGGAGCCGCTCCCGCGGGAGCGGCTCACGTCGGCTTCTCGCGCCAGTGCTCGGCTGCGACGGGTTCCACGCTAGGTATAGCGGCCGCGGTCCGATTGCCTCTGAGAGCACGCCGATTCGTCCCAGAGTGCCGCGGCCGGGAGCACCGGTCGGCCGGTCGGGTGGCAACGGCTCGACCCACCTGTCGGGTGCGCTGACCGACTGCGGACAGTGCACGGTCAGGACATGCTCCCGGCCCGTGCCTTCCTAGCCTGAGGGGCACGGAAGTCAGTGATCCGGAGGCCTCGGGCGAGGCCTCCGTCAGGGGTTCCGGCCATCGGCCACCGGCGACCGCCGGCCTCGCACGAATCAGGAGCACCATGAGCAGCCAGCCGCGCCTCCACCAGCACGGTCCCGAGATCCAGGAGTTCGGCACCGTCACCCAGTTGCCGATCGCGCTCTCCCACGACGCCCGGCAGTACTCGTGCCAGCGGCTCAACCGGGTCCTCGCGGACACCCAGTTCCTGTACGGACTGTACAAGAAGTACCACTGGGGCATGCGCGGGCCGACCTCGTACCAGCTGCACCTGCTCTTCGACAAGCACGCCCAGGAGCAGCTGGAGCTGGTCGACGCGCTCGCCGAGCGGGTGCAGAGCCTCGGCGGCGTCGCGGTGGGCGATCTCCGTCACGCCGCGCAGATCACGGGAGTTCCGCGTCCGCCGGACGGCATCGAGGGCGTGCGCTCGATGCTCTCGCGCCTCCTCGACGCGCACGAGACCATCCTCGCCGATGTCCGTGACGCCGCCCGCCGCACGGCGGAGCTCGGTGACGACGGCACCCAGGACCTCCTGGTCTCGCAGATCATCCGCACCGGCGAGACCCAGGTCTGGTTCCTCGCCGAGCACTTGGTCGTCGCCCCCGAGACCGGG
Organism: Kitasatospora sp. NPDC058444; assembly: GCF_042721415.1. Taxonomy (NCBI): domain Bacteria; kingdom Bacillati; phylum Actinomycetota; class Actinomycetes; order Kitasatosporales; family Streptomycetaceae; genus Kitasatospora; species Kitasatospora sp. NPDC058444. Next base: position 3,105 of record NZ_JBHXLL010000073.1, read on the forward strand.
GAGTGACCGCGGGCCGGGCCTGTTCGTCGGCAGGCCCGGTTCCGCTTCGTGCCGGGCCCGTTCGTCGGCGGGCCCGGCACTTTTTCATGCCGTTTTCCGTGCTGCCCTGTCGTGCTGCTCATCGTCCTTGGAGGTGCCGTGCCCGGCCGCCCATCCTTCCCCGACCACGGTCCCGCGGCGGGCGCGGTCTCCGCCACGCCCGTACTGGACGCGCAACTCGCCCTCGGGGAGGGTCGGTTCATCGATCTCCAGGTGCGCTTCGTGTACCGCGTCGACGAGCCGTTCGCCGTGGTGATGGAGTTCCCCGGCTCCGATCCGGCGGTCGGCACCTGGGAGTTCTCCCGCGACCTGCTGTGGAAGGGCCTGCGCCGGCCGACCGGGATGGGCGACGTGCGGATCCAGCCGCCGTGCCGCTGCCACGGCCGCCGACGGCTGCGGATCACGCTCAGGGGGGACGACGGCACCGCCTCGATCGACGTCCCCGTCGAGCCGGTGGAGAGCTGGCTGCGCGAGCGGAGCTTCGGCCTCGTGCCGCGGGGCAGGGAGTCCGAACTGATCGACTGGGACGCCGAACTGAGCCGGCTGGCCGCCGGCCGCTGAGGCGGCTGCGGCGCTGTGGGGCTCCGGCGCTGCGGGGCTTCGGCGGGGACGGGGAGGGGAGCGCTGCCGGTGTGGTGGCATGCGGACGGGCTCGGGCCCCTGGAGGTTTCCCTTCCAGGGGCCCGAGCCCGTTGCGGCGCATCCGCTGGGGTGCGTCCGTTGTGCGGCTGCCCGTTGCGTGGCGCCCGTCTCAGCTGCGGTGCAGGGCGAGGCGGGTGGCCAGGCCGCCGCCGACGCCGGCGAGGACGGCGGCGGGCAGGCACCACAGGGGCCAGTGGGCGAGGCCGAGGGCCCCGTCGGCCGACCACTGGCCGGGGCCGGTGGCGGTCAGCGCGGCGCCGACGACGATCAGGACGAGCGGGAACTCGTAGCCGTCGTGCTGGACCCACAGGCCGTGCGGCCACTTGACGGTGAGGGCGACGGTCATCACGCCCATGACACCCGCGCCGGCCAGCGGGGTGAGCAGGCCGGCGGCGAGCATCAGCCCGGCGCCGACCTGGGTGCCGCCGGCGGTGATGGCGGTGAGTTTGCCGCCGCGGAAGCCGTCGCCCCGGAACTCGGCGCTGCCGCCCTCCAGTCCGCCGCCACCGAGGTGGAAGCTGACCTTCTGGATGCCGTGGCCCGCGATCAGCAGGCCGACGACCAGGCGCAGCAGGAGTAGGCCGGTGTTCATGTCGGACTCCGTCGGTTCAGGTCGGTTCGGGTCGGTTCGGTGAGGGCCGGTCGGGTCAGCCGGCGGCGTGCGGGTTGATCATGGACTGGGCGTAGACGAGGCCCAGGCCGTAGGTGCCGCCGTGCTCCTTGACCAGCTCGGTGACCGGGACGTAGGTCTCGGAGCGGGCCCAGTCGCGCTGGAGCTCCAGGAGGACCTGGAGCCAGGTGACGGGCACGGCGCCGGCGGCGGTCATCCGCTGCAGGGCGTGCTCGTGGGCGAGGGGGCTGACGCCGCCGGAGGCGTCGGCGACGACGTAGACCTCGTAGCCCTGGTCCAGCGCCGAGAGGGCCGGCAGGACGAGGCAGACCTCGGTCCACAGGCCGGAGAGGATGATCTTCTTGCGGCCGGTCGCCTTGACGGCCTCGACCAGGGCCTCGTCCTCCCAGGCGTTCATGCTGGTGCGGTCGATGATCTCGTGGCCGGGGAAGACGGCCTGCAGCGGGGGGAGGATCGGGCCGGAGAAGGACTCGGCGGCGACGGTGGTGAGCACCACCGGCACGTCGAAGATCTTGGCGGCCTTGGCCAGGCCGACGGTGGCGTTGATGATGGCGGTGCGGTCGCCGCTGCCGGTGCCGAAGAACATCTGCGGCTGGTGGTCGACGAAGAGCATCATCGCGTTGTCGGGGGTCAGCAGGTCCGGGCTCGGGGCGGCGTGGACGTTGGCGAAGTCGACCATGACGGTCCTCTTTCCTGGTGAATACGGGTAATGACGCAGGGAGTTGACACTGCGTCAGGCTTGCCCCGACCGGATCGGCGGGGCGGCACGTCGACGACATTAGTCCGCGGTGGCCGGGGTGTTCTGCTCGCTGCGCGCCCGGGACTGTTCCCACAACGCACGGCCGTGCTCACCGACCCGGTGGCGGCGCCGAAGTGCGCTGGCAGGCAACTGGCGATGCGCTGCGGAGAACCTCGCCCGCCGCCGGCTGTCTACGTTCGCCAGGAGGCCCCGCGCCGAAACACCACCGAAGGAAGGGACTTCCCTTGTCCACCATGCCCGTTGCCGGGGTCCGTCCCGGCACTCCCGAGCAGCCCGCCGACCTCGTCGTGCGCAACGCCAAGGTGTTCACCAACGATCCGCGCCGCCCGCGGGCCACGGCCGTGGCGGTCCGCGACGGCCTGATCCAGGCGGTCGGCGACGACGCGGACGTCGTGCCGCTGGTCGGTCCCGGCACCCGGGTGGTCGACGCGCTCGGGCGCCGGGCGGTGCCGGGGCTGAACGACGCGCACCTGCACGTCATCCGCGGTGGCCTCAACTACGTGCTGGAGCTGCGCTGGGACGGCGTCCCGACGCTGCGCGAGGCGCTGGCGATGCTGCGCCTCCAGGCCGAGCGCACCCCGCCCGGCCAGTGGGTGCGGGTGGTCGGCGGGTGGTCGGCCGACCAGTTCGCCGAGCGGCGCCTGCCGACCCTGGCCGAGCTCAACGCCGCGGCCCCCGACACCCCCGTCTTCGTCCTCCACCTCTACCAGTCGGCCCTGCTCAACAAGGCGGCCCTGCGCGCGGCCGGCTTCACCCGGGACACCCCGGACCCGGTCGGCGGCCAGATCGTGCGCGGACACGACGGCGAGCCCACCGGCCTGCTGATCGCCGCCCCCGGCGCCCTGCTCCTCTACTCCACCCTCGCCAAGGCCCCCACCCTCGACGAGGCTGACCGCATCGGCTCCACCCGCCACTTCCTGCGCGAACTCAACCGCTTCGGCCTCACCTCCGCGATCGACGCCGCCGGCGGCTTCCAGAGCTTCCCCGAGAACTACGGCACCGTCATGGAGCTCGCCCGCCGCGGCGAGCTGAGCCTGCGCATCGCCTACCACCTCTTCCCGCAGACCGCCGGCCAGGAGCTCGACGACCTCACCCGCTGGGTCGAGACCGTCCGCCCCGGCGAGGGCGACGCGTGGCTGCGCCTCAACGGCGCGGGGGAGAACCTCACCTGGGCCGCCGCGGACTTCGAGAACTTCACCGAGCCCCGGCCGCAACTGGGCGCCTACGAGACCGAGTTCGAGAAGGCCGTCCGGCTGCTGATGGAGAACGGCTGGGGCTTCCGCCTGCACGCCACCTACGACGAGACCATCCGCCGCGACCTCGCCGTCTTCGAGAAGCTCGCCGCCGAGGGCCTCTTCCCCCAGGGTAACCGCTGGCTCTTCGACCACGCCGAGACCGTCAGCCCCGACAGCCTCGACCGCATCGCCGCCCTCGGCGGGGCCGTCTCCGTCCAGAACCGGCTCTCCTTCCAGGGCGAGGCCTTCGTCTCCCGCTACGGCGCCCCCGCCGCCGCCGAGGCGCCCCCGCTGCGCGCGATGCTCGACCGCGGTCTGACCGTCGCCGCGGGCACCGACGCCACCCGCGTCTCCTCCTACAACCCGTGGGTCGCCCTGCACTGGCTGGTCTCCGGGCGCGCCGTCTCCGGGCGGCGCCTCGCGGCCGAGCACAACCGCCTCAGCCGCGAGCAGGCGCTGGAGCTCTACACCCTCGGCGGCGCCCGCCTCACCGGCGAGCAGGACGTCAAGGGCCGTCTGACCGTGGGGAGTTACGCCGACCTCGCGCTGCTGAGCGCCGACTACTTCACGGTGCCCGAGGCCGACATCCCGCACATCGAGTCCGTGCTGACCGTCGTCGGCGGACGCATCGTCCACGCCACCGCGGAGCACCAGGGCCTGGCGCCGGAGCTGCCGGAGGTGTCGCCGTCCTGGAGCCCGGTCACCCGCTTCGGCGGCTACCACGCGACCCCGGCGCCGGGCCTGGCCGGATTCCACCAGGCCGAGGGCGTCCTGGAGGCCGTGGCGGCCTCCGGCGAGCAGCAGGCCTGGCGTACGGCCCGCGGCCTCGTCCTTCCCGGGCAGTCCCAGGTGCCGATGGACCCCTGCTTCTTCTGACGGTCCGTCAGTTCCGTTGCGGGGCGCCGCCCGGGTCCGTCGTCGAGGCCCGGGTGGCGTCCCCGCCCGCATCCCCCCTTCCGCACGAGGAGCCGTCGTGACCACACCCCCGTCGCCGCAGCCGTCCGGACCGCAGATCCACGACCGCCACCCGCTGGCCCTGGCCCTGTTCGCCCTCACCCTGGTCAGCGGCCTGATCGACGCCATCAGCTACCTCGGCCTCGGCCACGTGTTCACCGCGAACATGACCGGCAACGTCGTCGTCATCGCCTTCGCCCTCGCCGGAGCACCCGGCTTCTCCGTCGCCGGCTCCCTGACCTCCCTCGCGGCCTTCCTCCTCGGCGCGGGGGTGGCGGGCCGGATCGCGACCCGGCAGAGCGCGACCCGGCGCCCCGCGCGGCTGCGCGCGGCCTTCGTCCTGGAGGCCGCGCTGCACGCCGCGGCCGCCGCCGTCCTCTTCGTCCACAGCCCCGAGGGGCCGGCGCAGTACGTGGTGATCGCCCTGCTCGCCCTGGCGATGGGCATCCGCAACGCCACCGTGCGGGGCCTGGGCATACCGGACCTCACCACCACCGTGCTGACCCTCACCCTGACCGGCCTGGCCGCCGACTCCCGCCCGGCCGGCGGCACCGCCCCCCGCCAGCGCCGCAAGGTCCTCTCCGTCGTCACCATGCTCGCCGGTGCCGCTCCCGGCGCGCTCCTGGTCCTGCACGGGCAGATCGCCTGGGCCCTGGTCGCCAGCGCTGTCCTGGCCGGGCTCACCGTCCTGCTCTACCGAGAGTGACCAGCGCGTTCCTCCCCGCCCTCCCGCCCGGGAGCGGTCCTTCCGGCTAGCGGTAACCTTGGGTGACCGGCGAGCGGAGCGGCCGGTCCGGAGGAGAGGAACCAGTGGCGGAGGACGGACGGTTTCCGGTCCTGGTCGGCCGGCAGCGGCAGACGGAACTGCTGACCGCGGCGCTGGTCCAAGCCGTCGACGGCGCCAGCGGGTCCACCGTCCTGCTGCGCGGTGAGGCCGGTGTCGGCAAGAGCACGCTGGTGGCCTGGGTGGAGCGGGTGGCGCGCGAGCGCGGGTTCACCGTCCTGCGCGCGGTCGGTACGGAGGCCGAGACGGACCTCGCGTTCGGGGCCCTCCACCAGGCCTTCTGGTCGCTGTTCCAGCACTCCGACGCGCTCTCCGCCCACCAACGGGAGGCCCTGGACAGCGCGTTCGGCGTCCGCTCCGGGACTCCGAGCGGCTTCGCCGTCGGCGCCGCGACGCTGGCCCTGCTGGAACGGGCGGCGCGGACCGCCCCCGTGCTGCTGGTCCTGGACGACCTGCACTGGATCGACTCGTCGAGCGCGACCGTCTTCGCCTTCCTGCACCGGCGGTGCGCCGAGCTGCCGGTGGTGATCGTCGGGGCCTCCCGCCCGGACGGGCGGGCCGCCCAGACCTGGTCGGCCGAGGCCGTCGACGTCCCGGCCCTGCCCCGCGAGGACGCGGCCCTGCTGCTGGGCAGCTGCTACCCCGAACTGGCGGCGCCCGCCAAGGAGCGCGTCCTGGCCGAGGCGGCCGGGAACCCGCTGGCGCTGGTCGAGCTGCCGCGCCAACTGGCCGACGCCCAGCAGCGGGGAGCCGCTCCGCTGCCCGAGCGGCTGCCCCTGGGGCGCAAGCTGGAGCGGATGTTCGCCGAACGGCTCGGAACGGTCACCCCGGAGGTCGGCCGCCTCCTGCTGCTCGGCGCCCTGGCCACCGGCCCGGACTACGGCAGCGCCGAGTGGCTCCGCGCCCTCGCCGACGAGAACGCCCGGGAGATCCTGGAACGGATCGAGGAGGAGGGCCTGGCCCGGCTCGACCCGGCCGGGCAGCTGGTGTTCCGGCACCCCCTGGTCCGCACCGCCGTCGTCTCCGCCGCCTCCGACACCGAGCGCCGGGAGGCCCACCGCGCGCTGTCCGGCGCCCTCGCCCCGGGGGACCCCCGGCGGCTGGTCCACGAGGCGGCCGCCGCGCTGCTGCCCGACGAGGACCTCGCGCACCGCCTCCAGGAGGCCGGCCAGGACCTCGCCCACCGGGGCGGCGAGGCGGAGGGCGCCCTCCTGCTGGAACGCGCCGCCGCCCTCAGCCCCAGCTCCCGCGACCGCGTCCGCCGGCTCACCCGGGCCGCGGTGATGTCCGCCCGCGGCGGGCAACTGCGCCACACCGCGGCCCTGGTGGAGGAACTGAAGACCGGCGCCGTCCCGCGGGACGCCGCTCCGCTGTTCTCGTACGCGGTGGTCTACGCCGACCAGAGCCACCACATCGACTTCGAGTCCTCCGCCGCGCTGCTGCCCGCCGCCCTCGATGCGCTGACCGCGCCGGGCGCCGACACCTTCGGCGGGCTGGTCGAACAGGCCTGGTTCAAGTTGCTCCTCGCCGCCACGTACACGGACGACCCCTGGGCCTGGCGCGCGCTGGAACGGCACCGGGACGACGTCTCCGAGGTGGGCCGGCTGTGCCTGCGGGCCTGGACCGACCCGGGCCCGGACGCGGCCGCCGCGCTGCGGGCGACGGCCGAGGGCATGACCGAGGAGCAGGAGGCCGGCGCGGCCTGGCTCCTGCTCTGGACCGCCTCGGCGCTTGACAGCCCCGACGCCGACCTGTGGCAGCGCTTCTCCGGGCTGCACGGCTACGCCACTCAGGGCTCGGTCGCCAAGGCCAGGGCCCACCAGGACTACCTGCTCGGGCACTGGGACCGGGCGGCCGTCTGCCTGCGCGAGGCCGAGATGGCGGACGAGCTCGGCTACCACACCAACGGCCTGATGTTCCGCCAGTACTACGCCCACTTCCTGGCCGGCCGGGGCGACGAGGCCGGGCTCCGGGAGATCGAGCGGACCATCGGGCCGGCCGCCGCGCGCGCCCGGATGCGGTACGTCCTCGACCGCCTGACCCATCTGCGCGGCCTGGCCGCACTCGCCCACCGGCGCTACGAGGAGGCGTACGCGCACTTCTGCGAACTCACCCCGCCCGGGCACCTGCCCGGCGGCCAGCCCTGGCACCACACGCTGGTCCTCGACCTGGTGACGGCCGCCGTGCACACCGGCCGGCACGACGAGGCCCGGGCCCACCTCGCCGCCGGAGCGGAGGCGCGCTCGGCGGAGATCTCCGGCCGCCACGCCTTCCTGTGCGCGTCCGCCGCCGCCCTGGCCGCGGACGACGACGGGGCCGAGGCCGCCTACCGTGCCGCGTACGCCGTGCCGGGCGCCGAGCAGTGGGTGTTCGACCTCGCGCGACTGCGGCTCGCCCACGGCGCGTGGCTGCGCCGCCGCCACCGGCCCGGCGCCAGGGAGACGCTGCGCGCGGCCCACCACGTGTTCCGCCGACTGCGGGCCGCTCCCTGGGCGGCGCAGTGCGAGGAGGAACTGCGGGCCGCGGGCGACTCCGTGGCCCTGCCGCAGGACGGGCCGGCCACGGACCCCTCCGGGCTGACCGGCCAGGAGCTGCGGATCGCCCGGCTGGCCGCGACCGGTCTGACCAACAAGGAGATCGGCCGGCAGCTCCGGTTGTCGCCCCGCACCGTCGGTGCCCACCTCTACAAGATCTTCCCGAAGCTCGGCATCACCACGCGGGCCGCCCTCGCCCACGCCCTCGACGGCGTCTGACCCGCGTCTGACCCGCGGCCGACCCGCGACCGACCCAGCCTCTGACCTGCGGAAACACCCGGCCGACCGGTTCGCCCCGAGCACCGCGCCGGGCTTCGGGACGCAGCGCCCCAGGACGACAGTCAGATGACCTACCGGCCCGCCGCGCGCGCGGGCCACGCTGAGAGTGCGCAGGACTCCGGCGGAAGGACGGTCAGATGGGCTTGCGGGTGACGACGGCGTCGGTCGCGGACGGTGACAAGGCGGCCTTCTGGAGCGGAGCGGTGTCGCGGTCGCTGGTGCCGCTGGAGGTGCGTCCGCTCACCGGGCGGCCGTTCGACGGACTCCTGGAGTCGCACCGGCTGGGGTACGTGCGGATCTCCACGCTGGAGGCGGACGCGGCCCGGCTCTCCCGCACGGCGGCGCTGATCGCGCGGAGCCCGGGCAGCGAGCCGCAGGTCGGGGTCGGCGTGCAGGTGTCGGGTCGGGCCGTCCTGGAGCAGGACGGGCGCCGCGCGGAGGTGCCACCGGGCGGGCTGGTCCTGTACGACACGGCGCGCCCGTACGCGGTGGACTACCCGGAGCGGTTCCGCACCCACCTGTTCCACGTGCCGCGCCGCCTGCTGGGGGTGCCGGAGCGCGACCTGCGGCACGCCTCGGCGACGGCCGTCGGCCCGACGGAGGGGTGCGGACCGGTGCTCCTGCCCTTCCTGGGCGTCCTCGCCGCCTCCGCGCACTCCTACCCCGCCCCGGTCGGAGACCGGCTGGCCGGCAGCGTCGTCGGCCTGTTCAGCACCCTCATCGCCCAGCTGGCACCGGCCCCGGCGGCCGACGAACCGGGCGCCCGGAACGCGCACCTGGTCCGGCGGGTGCGGGAGTACATCGACCGCCACCTGGGCGACCCGGACCTTTCCCCCGAGAGGATCGCCCATGCCCACCACATCTCCGTGCGCTACCTGCACCGGCTCTTCGAGGGCGAGGGCGTGACGGTGAGCCGTCTCGTCCAGCGGCTGCGCCTGGACGCCTGCGCCCGCGAGCTGGCCCGGCGCGGCCGCACCGCGCCCACCGTCTCGGCCGTCGCCCAGCGGTGGGGCTTCGTCAACCCGGCGCACTTCAGCCGCACCTTCCGCGCCGCGTACGGCGTCTCGCCGCGCGAGTGGCGCTCACGCCCGCACGAGGAAGCCGACTGAGGAACCGGCCCGCCCGCCCCCGCTCGGAGGAACCCCGGGCGGGGCGCCACGAACAGGGCGCCACGAACAGGCCACCACGGCCGGGGCACACACGGAGCCACCGTGCCCGTCGACCGAAGCCAGGAGCGAAGCGTTGTCCGACCCCACCCCCCTGCCCGACCGGCGCCCGGTGCTCGACCGGGCGCTCCAGGAGTTCCTGGACGCCCGAGCCGGCCGGTCCGCGACGGAACCGCCGGACCTCTCCTTCCTGGTCGCCGACGGTCTTCCGAGCGGCGGTTCGTTCCGGAGCGAGGACGAGGACGATCCGTGCGGTACGACCTCGGAGTGGTTCGCGCTGCCCTGCGGGCCGACCGGGCGGGTGCACGTCCAGGTGACCAGACCGGTCGGCACCGCCGAGCCCAGCCCCGTCGTGCTGTTCCTGCCCGGCCTGGGCTGGTCGCTCGGCGACGCCGACTGCTACGCCCGGCTCATCCGGGAGTTCGCCCTGGGCACGGACGCCGCCGTCGTCTACGTCGACTACGCCCGGGCGCCCGCCGCCCGCTACCCGGTGGCCGTCGAGCAGTGCCACGAGGTGGCCCGCTGGATCCACGAGCACGGCCACGAGATCGGACTCGCCGGCAACCGGATCGCCGCCGTCGGCGACTCCGCCGGAGCCAACCTCGTCGCGGCCCTGACCCTCCTCGCCCGGGAGCACGGCGACGTGCCGCTGGTGCACCAGGTGCTGATCTGCCCCGTCACCGACGCCGACTTCGACACCCCCTCCTACCGCGGGTTCGCCACCGGCTACTTCCTGCACCGCGACCACATGCGCCGCTTCTGGGACGACTACCTCCCCGAGGCCTCCCGCCGCACGGAGGCCACCGCCGCACCGCTGCGCGCCTCCCTGGAGCAGCTCACCGGCCTGCCCCCGGCCCTCGTGGTCACCGCCGAGGCCGACGTGCTGCGGGACGAGGGCGAGGCCTACGCGGCCAGGCTCCGCGAGGCCGGCGTCCCGGTCGTGTCGACGCGCTACCAGGGGGTGATGCACGGCTTCCTGCTGCTCGGGGTGAGCCGCCCCACGAGCACCGCCCGTGCCGCGCTGATCCAGGCCGTCGACACCGTGCACGTCGCCCTGCACGGCCGTTCCTGGTGACCCTCTCCCACCGGTCCGGCCGGCAGCTGTTCGAGGGGTCGAGCGCAGCGCGGGGTTGATCGCCCGCGGCGGGGAGGGCCACCTCACCCTGGCGCTCCAGCACCGCGGCACCGCCCGCCTGACCCAGGCGGACCGGCCGGCGGAGCTTGCGCGTCGCCCCCGCTGGATCCGTCCAGCGGGGGCGACGTGGTGGGTGCGTGGCGACGGCGGCGTCCGTCCGGAGGATCAGGCCGCCGTCGCGGCCTGGCGGGCCGAAAGCCCGGTGCCGGCGCCGGCGTCCACGGTCGGCGCCGCCCGGAGAGCCCAGATCGGCATCCAGGCCTGAGTGGTCGACGTCGCCGCGGGGACGTCAGAAGCGCCGTGCGACGGAATGGTCAGCGAGGGCAGGCCTATGGCCGCGATGGTCGCCGCGTACAAGACAAATTTGCTCACGAAAGTTCTTTCCCGGTGATCGTTTGAGCTGATTATCGGGAATGATGACACGGTGACCGGTCCGCATGCCAAATCGAACCCGGCAGGGGTAGATGTTGAGCCGACTTGGCGAGTTTTATTTAGCTTTCTGATCGAATTTGTTGCGAAGATTGCGCATTGCTTTCGACTCTGGCAGGCGAGCTGACTCGGTGAGCTCAACGGCGCGCCGGAGTGTCGTGCGGCCCGCATCCACCTGTCCGGCCTGCCACTGCAACTCGGCCAGCGTCTCGCAGGCGTGGGCCTCCTCCTCCGTCGCCTCGATCCGTCGGGAGAGAGTGACGGCCTGCTGGAGGTGGTCGAGCGCGTCGGATGTCCGGTCGAGGGCCTGCTCGGCTCGGCCGAGTCCGCGCAGTGCTGCGGCCGCCTCGCGCTGGGCACCGATCGATCGGGCGAGTTTGAGGGCCTGCGCGTACTGGTCCAGGGCGGCGTCGTACCGGCCCGTCCCCAGGTGCACGGTTCCCAGCCCGTTGAGCGCCTCGGCCTCGTCCCGACGGTTTCCCGTCTGGTGAAAGGTGTGAAGTGCGGACCGGAGAAGATCGGTGGCGCGGGCTGACTCGGCGGGGAGCGGCAGGGAGCCCGCGAGGTTCATGCGGATGACTGCCAGGTTGTCCGATGACAGGATGCCTTCCCCGATGGCCAGAATCTGTTCGAAGGCGTCGCGGGCGGCATCCGGATTCCGGGCGTTCAAATGCATTCCGGCGAGGTTGCCGAGAACCTGGAGCCGGAGGCGCGAATCGTTCAGGGATTCGGCCAGAGGCAGAGCCTCGGTGAACGATTCCAGCGCCTCCCGGGTGTCGCCGAGATGGACGAGGACCGCCCCGAGATTGTTCAGGCAACGGGCTCTGTTCCATTCGTCGCCCGATTTCCGGTGGATCTCGACCACCTCGCGCTGCATCGCCAGTGCGGCCGACAGGTCGCTCTGGCTCCAGCGGATCCTCGCGAGCTTCTCCAGCGCCTCCGCGGCGCACCCGGTGTCTCCCGCTGTTCGCGCGATGGTGAGTGCGCGCTCCGCCGCGCGTTCGGCGAGGGGGTACCGGGCGGTGTGGATCCGGATCGAGGCCAGTGCCAGGAGGGCGTGGCTCTCGGCCAGGTCCTCGCCCCGGCTGTGCCAGTGGTGGGCCGCGGCTCGGTGCATCTCGTCGGCCTCGCGCCACAGCCCCTCGGAGTCGAGGAGTTCGGCGAGGACGTGGGCGAGCCAGGCGGCCTCCTCGCCCAGGCCGGCGGCTCGGGCGAGGGCCTCCACGGAGACCAGGCCGGGGAGTTCCACCCGCAGCCAGGCCTTGACCGCCCTGTCGTCGGGCCGGTCGAGTCCGTCCGCCAGCTCGTTCACCAGGTCGTCCACCAGCCCTGCCACGGGGGCGAGTTGCGGCAGCTCGGGGACGGTCCGTCGAAAGCGCCGGGGATGGAGCGTGCGGTCGGCTCGATCGGCCGCCCGCAGGGCGAATCCGACGAGTCTTCGGACCGCCTGCCGGCGTTCCTCGGCCGTGACGAGGTCGACGGCGAACTCGCGCAGGAGGTCGTGCAGCACGTACCGCTCCGGGGAGTTCTCCTGGAGCATGTGGAGGTCGTGGAGGCTCTCCAGGATCCGGTCGGTCTCGCGCAGCGGCCGTCCGACCAGGGCCGCGGCGGTGTCGGGGCCGAAGTCGGGACCGGGATGCAGGCCGAGTCGGCGGAACGCCTCCTGCTGGGTGCGGGGGAGTGACCGGTACGACACCTCGAAGGCCAGGGCCACGCTTTCGAGCCCGTGGTGGAGCTCGCCCAGCCGTCCGGTCCGGCGGGACAGCCGCCGGACGAAGTAGTCCAGGGACCACGTGGGGTGGGCCTTGAACCGGCTCGCGGCCAGGTCGACGGCGAGCGGGAGCCGGCCGCACCGCTCGATGAGCGCCTCGACCCCCGCGGGGTCGTCGGCCCGTTCCTTTCCGACCAGCATGGTGAAGAGCTCGACCGCGTCCTCGCGCGACATGGGTTCGAGGTAGAGCGGACTGCACGGGAGTTCGGCGAGCCGGTGACGGCTCGTGATGAGGATGCAGGAGGCCGGGTTGCCCGGGAGCAGGGGACGGACCTGTCCGGGCCCCCGGGCGTCGTCGAGGACGACCACGGCCCGGCGTTCGGCGAGCAGGCTGCGGCAGTGGGAGGCCAGCTCGTCCGGGTCGGTCGGGATCGAGGCGGCCGGCACGCCGAACTGTCGGAGCAGGAGCGTAGCCACCGCCTCGGTCTCCAGCGGTTGCTGGGCGCCGCCGTTCGCACGGAGGTCGACGTAGTACTGGCCGTCCGGGAAACGGTCCCGGAGGAGGTGTGCCGCGGTGACGACGAGGCTCGTCTTTCCCGAGCCGGCCATGCCGGAGACGGCTCGGATGCAGCCGCCGGCGCCTTCCGGAGAGCCGCTCGTGGCCGCTGACAGGAGATGCCGGAGTTCCGCCTCGCGGCCCGCCAGCCGGTGCCGTACGGGGAGGTAGTTGTTGCGCGCGGGGCCGAGGCCGGCGGCAGTGGGTGCTGTGGGCGCGGCTGTGGGCGCGGAGCTGGACGCGGTGACGGCACGGGCCGGACGCGTCAGGATCTCGCCGATCGGGGCGCGACGCAGGACGCGGTGCTGGAGCGCCCTGAGCTGTTCGCCGGGTTCGGTGCCGAGGTATTCGAGCAACTCCCGTCGGGTCCGCCGGAACACGTCCAGCGCCTCGGCGAACCGGTCGCAGCCGTAGAGCGCGGTGATCAGGTGGCCCGCCACCCGCTCGTCGGTCGGGCGCTGTTCTGCCAACGCGGAGAGTTCGGGGACGAGTTCGGCGAAGTGTCCGAGTCTGAGCTCGACCTCGCAGCGGGTCAGTGTGGTGGCGAGCCACTGGTCGCGCATGGTGATCCGGGTGGCCTGCGCCCACTGGCCGGGCAGGCCGGCGAGGGGCTCGCCCCGCCAGGTGTCGTCCGCGCGCCTGAGGACGTCGAGTGCCTCGTGGTCCTTGCCCGCGTCGGCGAGCGATCGGGCGCGCCGCCCGAGGAGGAGGTAGCGCGGCCAGTCGACCCGGTTCGGATCGGTGTCCAGGGCGTAGGCGTGTGCCTTGCGGCTGATCACCACGGGCGGTGTGCCGCCTTCGGTGTCGCCGCCGTTGCGGTTGCCGTTGCCGTTGCCGCCGCCGTCGTCGTAGGAGTGCTGGGCCAGGCGGAGCGCGGAGCGCAGCCGGGAGATGTAGGAGTGCACGGCCGCCCGGGCCTTGGCCGGAGGCTCGTTGCCCCAGAGCCGGCCGATCAGGATGTCCAGGGGCACCGGTCGGCCGACGTCGAGTGCGAGGGCTGCCGCCAGACAGCGCAGCTTGTTGGTCCCGAGCGTCACCGGCCTGCCACGGACGGAGAGTTCGACTGCTCCGAGCACATGGAACTCCACGGTACCCCCGCCGGTCGGTCCCCATCCGTCGCCTCAGAGAGCATGACATGTGCGTGACGCATCGGCCATAGCACGTCCTGGCCTTCGGGCTGTTGACCTTCGGCATGTTCTCCGGCTCTCCGCCCGTTCTGTGGTATCCGCTCCGGCCTGGCGTCACGTCAGGACTGTCTTCCCGTCCTCGGGTTCGGTGCCGCGTTCGGCCGCCATGAGAATTCGTCACCGGCTTGACTGGTGACGCGATGGGTTGCCATCATGGCATCACCGGCTCGACCGGTGATGCCTCGGAAGGTGTGAGGGCATCGCCGGGAGAGGGCCGGACACCGATTCGATCCAGATGGGGAGCACCAGTCATGGCAGTCAGCTACACCGCCGTTGTCGGCGTCGACGGTGAGGGCCGCAACGGCGGCCGGGTCCGTTCCTCCGACGGTCTGCTGGAGACCGGTCTCGCCATTCCGAAGGAGTTCGGCGGCGGCGGTGCCGCGACCAACCCGGAGCAGCTCCTCGCGGCCGGCTGGGCCGCGTGCTTCCTCGGGGCCGTCCGCCGGGTGGCGGGCGAGCGCAAGGTCCGGCTCACCAGCACCACCATCACGGCCGAGATCACGCTGACCCACGGCGACGACGACGAGTTCTCGCTCTCCGCGGTGCTCCGGCCGGTGCTCGGCGGCGTGGACCAGGCCACCGCCGAGGAGCTGGCGCACGCCGCCCACCGGATCTGCCCGTACTCCAAGGCCACGCGCGACAACATCCCGGTCGTCATCCACGCCGGCGTTGCCGCCTGACCCGCCCACACCCCCCGCACCGCACCACCGACCGGACGGCGAGGACAGCACATGGCTTCCTGGGCGCACACGTGTCTACGGATGGCTGGACGTCTTCGTCACTCCCCTGACCGGTGTTCCATCGACCCGGGAGAGCGGCCGTGGCCGGACGGCGCGCAGCTGTGGAGCTGGGCGGAGACCGTCGTGCTGCTGGGCTACGGCCCGGGGGCCTCGTCCTTCGTGTGAGAGCCGGCCGGTGGGTCAGTCGGCGTCGCCCGGGGCGGCCGGGCCCGGCCGCAGCAGGGTGTACATGACGGAGCGCTGCTGCTTGTGGCGCTGGATGCGGCCCTTGGCGACGAGCGATTCCAGGGTGTTCCGCACAACCTGGGGCGTCGGGGTGCGCTTCGGGTGCTTCGCCATGAGTTCGTCCCGCAACTCCTTCGCCGTGCACGGCTCGTGGTGCCGGCCCAGGAGTTCCGCGAGCAGGTCACCGAGCAGAGGCCGGTGCGAGGTCTCCTTCGCACCGGCCTTCGTCGTCCGGGCGTCCGGACGCGTATCCGGACGGGCATCCGCCGTGCGCGCATCCTTCGTCCGGGCAACGGCCGTCCGGGCATCCGTCGTGCCGGCCGTCGCCGTGCGGGCGGCCGGGGTGGCGGACCCGTTCCGCCTCCGCCCGGAAGGAAGCGCCCGCTCGGAGGGCCCCTCGTACCGTTCGGCGAGACTCAGGATGTCGGCCAGGAGGGCCTCCTCCTGCTTCAGCGTCCTGAGCTCCTCCGCCAGCTCCTGCTGTCGCCGGTGGTTCTTCTCCAGGTCCGACGCGGCTTGTTCCACGTACCGGGACCGGAGCGTGGAGGCTGGATGGCGGGTCACAACCGTTCACTCCCTTGGCATGGATGGTGTTGCATGGTACCCATGCCGGGGCCCGCGCGCCGACGCGCGCGGTCGCGGGGCGACCACCGGCGGAGCGGCTAGAGGGCGCCCGCGGTGGACGGCGTCTTCTTCCGCGCGCGGTAGGCGGCGGCCTTGATCTTGTTGCCGCAGGACTCCATGCCGCACCACTGGCGGCGCATGCCCCGGGAGCGGTCGATGTAGACCCGGGTGCACTCCGGGTTGCCGCACTCCTTCATCAGGGGGACGTCCGGGCCGCTGAGGAGTTCGACCGCCTGGCGCGCCACCGTCGCCAGTGCCTGCTCGGGGGTCGCCTCGTTGTGCCGCCCGGCCGTGGTGAGCTGCGGCGTCACGGGCGGCTTGCGCGCGGCGGCGTTGAGCACGGCGAGCGCCTCGCGGTCGAAGGGCTCGTCGAGCCTTCGGTTGGTGACGAGCCGGTAGACGGCCTCGCGGACGGTCCTCGCCTCGTGGACGTCCTGCTCGTCACCGGGCGTGATGGTGTCCACCAGCCCGCTGTCCAGGTACCAGGCGTTCAGGCGCTCCGGCGTCACGAACATCTCGAACCGGACCGTGCGTCGTGCACGGAGCGTGGCCGCGAAGTCCAGGGCCGGGTGCCCGCAGACGAAGACATGGTCAAGGTTCACATCACCATGCTGACAGGTGACTGTGCGGAGGTGCAATAACGCGTGGACCCGGCCGGGCCGAGCCGCAGCTCGCGGCCCTGCCAGCGCCGGCGGAGCCAGCGGTCGTGGCTCGCGAGGACGATCGCGCCGGGACCGGTGCCGAGGGCTTCCTCCAGTTCGTCGCACAGACGCGGGGAGAGGTGGTTGGTGGGTTCGTCGAGCAGCAGCAGTCCGGGCGGGTCGGCGACCAGGAGCGCCAGTGCGAGCCGTCGGCGCTGCCCGACGGACAGCCGGTCGACGGGCTTGTCCAGGTCCGCCGGGTTCAGCAGACCGAGTGATCCGAGCGGTACCTCCTCGGCCCGCGCCGCGCCCAGCGCCAGCCGGTAGGTGTCGCGGACGGTGCGGTCGGGCCGGTCGAACACGGTGTCCTGGGTGAGCAGCCCGACCGTCAGCCCGGGGCGCCGGCGGACCGTGCCCTCGGCGGCGAGGTGCCCGGCGAGCACGGCGAGCAGCGTCGACTTGCCCGTCCCGTTGCCGCCCGTGACCAGCAGACGGTCGGTCGACGCCACCTCCAGCGCGTCCAGCACGAGCCGGCCGGGCACCCGGACGTCCCGGAGCGACACCAGCGGCCGCGGCGCCTCCCCGGCGTCCGCCACCGGCACCTCGACGTCCGCTGCCGGGGCCCCGGCCCCGGGAACCGGCGCCCCGACATCCGCCGCCAGGGCCCGGACGGCGAACCGCAGCGGGCGCGGCGGCTCGGGGACCCGTGTGCGCTCCAGCTCCGCCAGCCGCCGGCCGGCGTTGCGCACCCGGCGGGAGACCTGGCTCTGCACCCGGCCCGCCCGGTGGCCGTAGCCCATCTTCTCGTTGTCGCGCGGCCCCCGGTCCGGCGCGACCCGGTGCGCGGTCACCCCGGCCGACTGCCGCAGCAGCGCCAGTTCCTGCTGCTCTTCGGCGTGGCGCCGCTCCCAGCGTTCCCGCTCGGCGCGCCGCTCGCCCAGGTAGGCGCTGTAGCCGCCGCCGTAGCGGACCGGCCCGTCCACCGCCGGGTCGAGGTCGACCAGATCGGTGCAGACGGCGTCGAGGAACGCCCGGTCGTGGGAGGCGAGGACCACGGTGCCGGGCAGTTCGCGGAGCCGCTCCTCCAGGAAGGCGGCGGCGCCGTCGTCGAGGTGGTTGGTCGGCTCGTCCAGCAGGAGCGCGGACGGCCGCCGGACGAGCAGCGCGGCGAGTGCCAGCCGGCCGCGCTGCCCGCCGGACAGCGAGCCGAGCGCGCGGTCGTGCCCGAGCGCGCCCAGGCCCAGCCCGTCGAGGACCAGCGAGGCCCGGCGGTCGGCGTCCCAGGACTCCCGGTACTGGGCCTGCTCCAGCCGCCGACCGTAGGCGTCCAGGAGCTCCGCGTGGCCGGGGGCCGACTCCGGGACGTGGGCGAGCCGGGCGCCGAGCCGGTCCAGCTCCGCGAGGTCCTCGCGGGCCTCGCGCAGCGCGTCGTCCAGGACGGCGGCGACGGTCGTGCCGGCCTCGAAGGGCATCTCCTGGTGCAGGAAACCGAGGTCGGCGGGGCGTGTGACGCTTCCCGCGTCGGGTTCGTCCACGCCGGCGAGCACCCGCAGCAGGGTGGACTTGCCGGCGCCGTTTTCCCCGATCAGGCCGATCCGGTGGCCGGGGGCGGCGGTCAGGCCGACGCCGTCGAGGACGCGCCGGCCGCCGAGGTGGCGGACGACGTCGTGGGCGAGCAGGGCGTGCTGGAGCACGGGGAACCTTCCGGTGCGGGACGTGGGGGGTGGTGGGTCCGCCGGGCACGGAGCCTCGGGCGCGGGCCGCGTCGCACGCCGGCGGCTCACACCGCGGGCGCCCCGGTCTCCTTCAGCGTGCCGTCGGCCAGCCGGAGCCAGCGGTTCACCCCGATCTCGGCGAGGAAGCGTTCGTCGTGACTGACCACCAGGAAGGCGCCCTGGTAGGAGTTCAGGGCGCTCTCCAGCTGGCCGGCGCTGACCAGGTCGAGGTTGTTGGTCGGCTCGTCGAGCAGCAGCAGCTGCGGGGCCGGCTCCGCGCACAGCACGCAGGCCAGGGTGGCGCGCAGCCGCTCGCCGCCGGAGAGCACCCCGACCGGCAGGTGGGCCCGGGCCCCGCGGAAGAGGAAGCGGGCGAGCAGGTTCATCCGCTCCGTCTCGGGCCGCTCGGGGGCGAACGCGGCGAAGTTCTCCGCCACGGTGCGGTCGAGGTCCAGCAGGTCCAGGCGCTGCGAGAGGTAGGCGATCCGCCCGTCGTTGCGCTTGATCTCCCCGCCGTCCGGGGCGAGTTCGCCGGTGACCAGCTTGAGCAGGGTGCTCTTGCCGGCGCCGTTGGGACCGGTCAGCGCGATCCGCTCGGGCCCGCGGACGCTCAGGTCGACGCCGCCGTCGGCGAACACCGGCCGGCCGTCGTGGCGGACCTGGAGGCCCTCGCCGAGGAAGAGGTTGCGCCCGGCGGGCACCTGGGTGTCGGGCAGGTCCAGGGAGAGCCGCTGCTCCTCGCGCAGGGCGCGTCCGGCCTCGTCGAGCCGGGCCTTGGCGTCGCTCACCCGGGCCGCGTGCATCTGGCCGGCCCGTCCCGCGGACTCCTGGGCGCCGCGCTTCATGGTGCCGGCGAAGATGCGGGGCAGGCCGGCGTTCTTGAGGTTGCGGGCGGCGTTGCTCTGGCGGCGCTCGGCGCGTTCGCGGGCCTGCTGCATCTCCCGCTTCTCCCGCTTCAGCTCCTGCTCGGCGTTGCGGACGTTCTTCTCGGCGACCTCCTGCTCCGCCCGGACGGCTTCCTCGTACGCGGTGAAGTTGCCGCCGTAGAAGCGCAGTTCGCCGTTGCCGAGTTCGGCGATGTGCTGCATCCGGTCGAGCAGCGCGCGGTCGTGGCTGACCAGCAGCAGGCAGCCGTTGAAGTCCGCGAGCACGTCGTAGAGCTTGTGCCGGGCCTGGGCGTCGAGGTTGTTGGTCGGCTCGTCGAGCAGCAGCACGTCGGGGCGCTTGAGCAGTTGGGCGGCGAGGCCGAGGGAGACGATCTGGCCGCCGCTGAGGGTGCTCAGGCTGCGGTCCAGGGTGAGGTCGGTGAGTCCGAGGCGGTCGAGCTGAGCGCGGGTGCGCTCCTCGATGTCCCAGTCGTCGCCGATGGCGGTGAAGTGCCGCTCGTCGACGTCCCCGGACTCCACGGCGTCGATGGCGCGGATGATCGGGGCGATGTCGAGCACCTCGGCGACGGTGAGGCCGGAGGTCAGGGGCAGGCTCTGGCGGAGGTGGCCGAGCCGGCCGGTGACGGTCACCGAGCCGGTGGCGGGCTTGAGTTCGCCGGCGATCAGCTTGAGCAGGGTGCTCTTGCCGGCGCCGTTGGGGGCGACCAGGCCGGTCCGGCCGGCGGGCACGGTGAAGGACAGGTCGTGGAAGACCGGGGTGTCGTCGGGCCAGGCGAAGGAGACGTTGGAGCAGACGACGGCAGCGTCGGACATGGGGATGACCTCGAAGGGAATGAGGGCAGGAAGATGGACCTCTGCCCTGGGCAGACGTGCGGAAAAGGGGTACGACGAAACGGACCACCTCGGCGGCGCTCCTGAAGCACCGGCCGGTGGCCGTCAGATCCGGATCTCACCCGGAGATGTCGTCGTCACCCGCCACGTCTGCCACTCCTCGATCACACGACTACTGGTCCCGGCCACTGTAACAGGGGCCGCAGGCTGCCGGGACGCCGGACATGTGTGCGCCGCGGCGATGGGCGGTCGGCAACTGCCCTTCGGTGCGGCCGCGTTCGCCCCGGCCCCGGGTGCTGTGGCCGCGGCACCCGTCTCGTTGACAGGCCGGCCGCGGCCGTGCCAGAATCGTCACCAGTTGAACCGGTGACGGGGTCGAGTGACGGCTCGACCGCCTTCACACGTGTGAACCCACCCGCGAGCGGGCAGGCCGGAGGGCGGCCGCCCCGCCGGCATCCTCGCCACCCCGAAGGAGCACACCGACCATGGCCGGAAGACCGAAGCGCAGGCCCGAGGGCGCCCCGGTGGGGCGGCGCGCGGTGCTGGGCATGCTCGGTGCGGGCGCCGCGGGGCTCGCCGCGGCGCCGTACCTCCAGCGCGGCTGGGAGCGGGCCCTGGCCGCCGCCTCCGAGGCGGACGCCACCGGCCTGACCGGTCTGCTGCCCAACCCGGGCGGCTTCCGGTACTACAGCATCGTCGGCTCGGTGCCGCAGAAGGACGAGACCAGCTACGAACTGCGGGTCGACGGGCTGGTCGAGCGTCAGATGACGTACACGCTGCCGGAACTGCGCGCGCTGCCGCAGACCAGGGTGGTCCACGACGTGCTGTGCACGGACGGCTGGCGGGTGGAGCGCACGCCCTTCGAGGGGGTGCGGCTGGCGGACATCCTCGACGCCGCCGGGGTGCGCTCCCCGGGCGCGGCCGTCCGGTTCACCTGCTTCGACGGCGAGTACACCGAGAGCCTCACCCTGGAACAGGCCCGCCGCTCGGACGTCCTGGTGGCGCTGAACATGCAGGACAAGCCCATCACCCACGCGCACGGCGGACCGGTCCGCCTCTACGTGGCCCCCATGTACTTCTACAAGTCGGCCAAGTGGCTGTCCGGCATCTCGGTCACCGACAAGGTGATCCCCGGCTACTGGGAGGAGCGCGGCTATGACATCGACGGCTGGCTCGACGGCGCCGACCGGAGTGACGGCGCGGTCCGGAGCGAAGGCGCCGACCGGAGTGACGGCGCCGACCGGAGCGGCGAAGCGGCCTGAACTCCCGGACCGGGTACGGCGCTTCAGCACCGCCGAACGCCTGGTCCACCGGGCCGTCGGCGTGCTGATGCTGCTCTGCCTGGCCTCCGCGGCCTGCCTCTACCTCGGGCCGCTGGCCCAACTCGTCGGACGGCGCCACCTGGTGGCCACCGTCCACGAGTGGTCCGGCATCCTGCTGCCGCTGCCCTTCCTGCTCGGGCTGTTCTCCGCCGACTTCCGGGCGGACCTGCGCCGGCTCAACCGCTTCGCGCCGTACGACCGGGAGTGGCTGCGGGCCGCCCGCCGGCGCTGGGCGTGGCCGGAGGCGCGCCCGGCCGGCAAGTTCAACGCCGGCCAGAAGCTCTACGCGGGCTGGATCGCGGGCGCCGTGCTGGTGATGGCGTTCACCGGGCTGCTGATGTGGTTCACCGGCCTGCTGCCGTTCGTCTCCCGCACCAGCGCGATCTTCGTCCACGACCTCCTCGCCTGGGCGATCGCCCTCGTGGTCTTCGGCCACCTGCGCAAGGCGCTCCAGGACCCGGAGGCCAGGCGCGGGATGCGCACCGGGTACGTCAGCCGCGCCTGGGCCGAGCGGCACCACTCCCGCTGGCTGCACCGGGACCGGACGGACGCCTGATGGCCGCCCTCGGGCCCGGAATCACCTATCCGATCGGTGACGACTTCTCCACCACCTCGTGTTCTTCGACCCTACGCATTCGGGACGGGATACCCATGAAGAGATTCCTGATCGTGCTCGCGACCGGCGCGGCGCTGGCCGCGGTGAACCTGCCGATGGCGGCGGCCGAGCCCTCGCACGGCTCCGCGTCCGGGGCGTCCGGGGCGTCCGGGTGCTCGGCTCCGGCCGTCCGGGCCCCCGCCGGCACCGAGGTGGAGTCCGTGACGGCGCTCCGCCAGGAGGGCGGCACCATCCACGGAACCGGAGTGATCGGCGGCACGGTCGACGGCGTCCCCGCCTTCTGCGAGGTGACGGCCACCCTGACCCACCCGGGCGACGGCGACCACGCCAAAGTGCGGACCTGGCTGCCCGTCAGCGGCTGGAACGGCCGCTTCCAGGCGCTCGGCGGAAGCGCCTTCGCGGCCGGGGACAACGGCGTCGGGATGGGCACCGCGGTCAAGAACGGTTACGCCGCCGCCACCACCGACGGCGGGCTGGCCGACGTCGTCGACGTCGGCTGGGCGCTGAACGCCGCGGGGGAGGTCGACGCGGGGCTGCTGAAGAACCTCGCGTCCCGCTCCCAGCACGAGGCGGCGGTGGTCGGCAAGCAGGTGGTCGCCGCGCACTTCGGCGAGCAGGCCTCCTACTCCTACTTCAACGGGTGCTCCACCGGCGGCCGTCAGGGCTACATGGAGGCCCAGCGCTACCCCGACGACTTCGACGGCATCCTCGCCAACGCGCCGGCCGTCAGCTGGGACGAGTTCGAGGTCGCCACCCTGTGGCCGCAGGTGGTCATGAACAACGAGAAGACCTACCCGTCCGCCTGCGAGTTCAAGGCCTTCACGGATGCCGCCGTCGCGGCCTGCGACCCGCTCGACGGCGCCAGGGACAACCTGGTCAACGACGCGTCGCGGTGCGACTTCGACCCGCGTCGGCTGATCGGCACCAAGGTGGTCTGCGACGGGAAGGAGCTGACCGTCACCGCGGCCGACGCCGCCGTGGTGCGCAAGATCTGGGACGGTCCGCGCACCGCCTCGGGCCGCAGGCTCTGGTCCGGCGTTCCGGTCGGCGCCGACCTCTCGGGGCTGGCCGGCACCACGACCGACACGAACGGCCGGGCGAAGGGCGTGCCGTTCCGGGTGCCGCAGCTCTGGGCCACGACCTGGCTGAAGAAGCAGCCCTCGTTCGACGTCTCGACGATCACCTACGACCAGTTCACCCGGCTGTTCGAGCAGTCGCGGGCCGAGTACGGCGGCGTCATCGGCACCGACGACCCCGACCTGTCCGCCTTCCGTGACTCCGGCGGCAAGCTGCTGACCTGGCACGGCCAGGCCGACCAGTTCATCCCCGCCCAGGGCACCGTCGAGTACCGCCGGCAGGTCGAGCGGAAGATGGGCGGCACCCAGCGGGTCGACGACTTCTACCGCCTCTTCCTCGCCCCGGGCGCGATCCACTGCGGCCTCAACAAGGGGGTCGGAACCATCGACGACCTCGCCGCCCTGACGGCCTGGGTCGAGCGGGGCAAGGCGCCCCGGACACTGTCCGCCACCCTGGTCGACGCGACCGGGCGGAGCGTCGACCGCGACGTGTGCCGCTACCCCGAGGTGTCCCGCTACCGGGGCCACGGCGACCCGGCCGCCGCCTCCGGCTTCCGCTGCGTCCTCCCCTCCCGGCACTGATCCCCTCCGGTGCCCGCCCGGCCCGCGCCCTACGGCGCGGGCCGGGCCTTTTCGCGTCGGCGGGATGTGTCGGCGGGATGCGTTCTCAGGTGCCCCGCCCGTGCCGCCAGACCGCCCGACCGCCCGTACCGCCCGGGGGTACGCCGAAGGGGCCGACAGCCGGTGCTGTCGGCCCCTTCGGGGTGGGGTCAGCGAGCCCGCAGGGGCCCCGCGAAGGACTTTCGCAGGGCCGGGGGAGCGGCGACGGGGAGCAGCGCGGCGAGCATCCGGCCCTTGAGCGTGTTCGGCTGCCGCGTCAGCTGGACGTCGACCCGGGTGCCGTCGCCCTCGGGGGTCATCCGGAACACCCAGCCGCCGCCGGGGCCGAAGAGCTTGGAGTCCAGGGTGGTGACGGTGACGGTGTCGCCGCCCGGCTGCCACTCGTAGCGGGCGCGCTCCCAGGCGGCGGCGGTTCCCTCGGTGACCTCGGCCCAGGTGTCGCCGCGCTCGTGGACCTCGAAGTGCTCGGCGTCGATCGTCGGCCAGGCCTCGGCGCGGGCCGGGCTGAAGTCGGTCAGCACCGCCAGGACGTCGTCGGTGCCGAGCGTGGAGACGAGATGGAACCGTACGACTGCCATGGTGGGTGTCCTCATCAAAGGTAACTGTTCTAGCCAGTGACGCAAGATTTCCATGAGCCTCCGTCACCTGTCAAGGTGGTGACGAATGGTGGGAGGGTGGGAGCCTCCGGAGTGGCAGGCACCCGGCCGAGGGCGGCGCGCAGGCGGCCCGGGAGGCGATTCCGGGCGTGGGGAACACTCGGTGGAGATGGGAGCCGACGTGCGCGGGGACAGCCGCATCCGTGCGCCGTGGGCCGGGCGGATGCGGGCGGGCTCGAACGGGGCGGCGGCCGCAGGGTGGTCCTCGGCGCGGTGGCGCCACTCGGCGGCCTCCGCCGGGTCGGTGGCGGTCATGGCGAGCCCCGCCGCCCGTCCCGGCTCACACGTGTGCCCGGCACACGCCCGCGCCCGGCACTGCCGTGTGGTGGCACCGGGCGAAGGGGGCGGGGCCGGGCTGGGTCGGTCGGGGCGTCAGTGGACGCGCGCGGGGTGGGCGGTCGGCGGGCGGTCAGCAGACGATCGGCAGGCGCTCAGCGGGCGGTGGCGCGGGCGGCCCGCTCGATGACGTCCGCGACCAGCCGCGGGTGGGACACCGCGACCGAGTGGGAGGCGGCGACCTCGGTGGTCTCGGCGTGGGCGCGCTCGGCCATGAAGCGCTGCGCCGCGGCGGGGATGTTGAGGTCCTTCGTGGTGACGACGGCCCAGCTGGGCTTGGTCAGCCAGGCGGCGGAGGTGGCCTTCTCCGTCAGGGCGGCCTGCGCGATGGGGCGCTGTCCGGCGGCCATCAGGGCGGCCTGGCCGGCGGGGACGTCGGCGGCGAACTGGTGGCGGAACGCGTCCTGGCGGATGTACAGGTCGGTGGCGGTGGTGCCGTCGGCCTGCCGGTAGCTGACGGGGTCGAGGGCGTCCGGGAGGGTCGAGCCCGGGTACGTGTTCGTCAGCTCCAGGGCGCTCTCCCCGGGGGGCGGGGAGGAAGGCGGCCACGTAGACGAGGGCCTTGACCTCCGGGTCGTCGGTGGCGGCCTGGCTGATGACGTTGCCGCCGTAGGAGTGGCCGGGCCAGGATCTTGGGGCCCTTGACGTGGTCGAGGACGGTGCGCAGGGCGGCGGCGTCCGAGGCGGGGCCGCGTAGCGGGTTGGCGGCGGCGACCACCGGGTAGCCGTCGGCGCGCAGCGCGGAGATGACGCCGTTCCAGCTGGAGCCGTCGGCGAAGGCGCCGTGTTCCAGGATGACGGTCGGCCTGGCGCGGCCGCCGAAGCCGTTGTCAAGGTGGTGACGGTTGAGGGCGGGGAGGCGCGACGCCCGAAGGGGTGTCGCGCCGCGCCGTCAGGCCGGGACGACCCGGTAACTCTGGGCCGTCAGAGGGAGGTTGGACTGGGCCAGCGAGCCGCTCGCCCACGGGTTCGCGCCCGTGCAGCCGGCGCCCGGGTACAGCACCACGGACGCGGACCCGCTGGCGACCTGTATCGAGCGGGCGGGAGTCGGCAGGGTGTGGCAGGTGCCGAGGTCGGCGAGGTCGACGGTGGTCACCGCCCCGCGCCCGTCGGTGGCCGAGTAGAGGTGTGCGCCCGGCTCCAGCGGCGGCCAGCCGGCGGCGGCGCCGGCCGCCCCGGCCCCGAGGGCGATCAGGGCCGCGGTCATGGCGGTGGTCACGGCCGCGCGGCGGAGCCTTGCCTGGGGTGTGAACATGCGAATCCACCTTCTCGTGTGTGGCGGAACTGCCGGGAAACCGGCGCCTGACCCGCGTCGGCCGGGCCGGTCGGGAGCAGATCCTTGCATCTTCAACAATGTGCGGGGAGTGGAGAATCGGCCAAACACGTGTGAGTCGCGACCGGATCGAGGTGTGTCAGTGCGCTCCCCGTCACCGTGTTGACAGGTGACGATCCGAGATGCACCCTGAAAGCCGTCGTCCGTGATCGCAGATCAGGAGAGTGGCCATGAGCGAACAGCCCGCAGGCGACCCCGCCGCCGAGTCGCGGCACGCACGCTACGGCGCCCTTCCCGAGCGCATCCGCTTCGAGCAGATGACCGAGGAGTCGGCGACCGGCCCGGGCGGCGCGGCGAACGCCGCGTACAACCCCGAGAGCCGCTGGAACTTCTACAACTGCCTGGCCGTCGACCTGGGCCTCTAGGCCCAGACTTCGCACATGGGGTTTTAGGTTTCCAGCCAGCGGGGTCGGGTTTCGTCGATGTCGAGGAGTTCGAGCAGGTGTGCTTGGAC
>NZ_JBHXLL010000074.1:0-26716 GCF_042721415.1 Kitasatospora sp. NPDC058444
CGCCGGGTAACCACGGGCCTTCGGCCCGGGTTGCTTGCGCCTTCGGCGCTGCGCGACGGCTTCGCCGTCGGTACTGCCCCGGCCTTCGGCCGGGGGCTCTCGGCTTCGCCGAGAGCTGGCCCGCGCTGCGCGCGGGCAGCGGGCCGGCTGCGCCGGCCGGATCGGGCTGCGCCCGATCCGCGGGGGTGGTGGGCGCTGCGTGCGCGTGGGTGGTAGCGGGTCAACTCCGCGCTTCGCTGCGGAGTTGGGTGGATGTCAGGGTGGGGCCTTCGACCCTTGGTGGGGTGGGGTGAGGTTCGGGCTTCGCCTAGGCTCACTGGGACAGCGGGTGGGGCCGCTTCGCGCCGTAGGGGTGGGTTGGTGAGGGGTCGTCGGGTAAAGGGGTCACTCGTTGGGGTGGCACGAGGGCGGGCTTCGCCCGTTCTGGTGCATCAAAGACAGTAGCCCGCTAGACTCTGGATCGTTGGGCAGGCACCGTGGCCCTCAGCCTCTCAGGATCGGCCGGGTTCGGCGCCTCGCTAAAAGGCTCCCAGATATGACTCCAGAATGGATGGTGAGCGCTGTGATTGTGCGAGACGCGGACGGTATTGAGCTGCCGGACCCCGAAAAGGCGGCGCCGGTCGATCTGTGGCGGGTGCTGCGGATTTTCCCGGGCATCGCCGACGACATGGAGCAGGAGCCGCACAGCTTCGCCGTCGCCGGGCCCCTGCTGATCGCCCAGTACGAGCGGCTCTCTGACCTCAGTCAGTGGGTGACGACGTGCGTCCACGCCCTGCACGACAGGCTGGCCGACGATCTGCACAACGGCCGGGGCCCCTGGACGCCCGAAGACTGATCCGCCATCACGGAAAACAGGCTCCCCTCCGAATACGGGACATCCCCGAAAAAGCCATGGCGACTTTCCTGCCGCGTCGCATGAATTCCGGAAAAAGGAGACAGTAATTATGGCGAAGAAAATTCGCCTGAACCAGGAAGAGGCCTGCGACTCAGCAGTACGACTTCTGACGCCTCCGGCGTCGGGTCTGCTGCCACCGGAGGGGCTGCGGTGCCAGATCCGCGCGGCGACGGGCTCGGGGAAGTCGCTCACCGCCGTTCACGTCGCCGGGCGGCTGCGCTCGGAGCGGACGCTGGTGCTGGTGCCGTCCCTGCCCCTGCTGGAACAGACGGTGGAGGTCTGGAGGCGCGAGGGGCACGGCGGCCGCATGGTGGGGCTCTGCTCCCTCAAGGGCAGCGAGCAGCCCGGCATCCCGTGCACCACCGATCCGGCGGAGCTGATCTGCTGGACGGCCGGCCCGGAGCGGGTGACGGTGTTCGCCACCTACGCGAGCCTGGGCCTGGGGCACCTGGAGAGGGCGCAGCAGGCCGGGTTGCCGGCCTTCTCGCTCGCGGTGGTCGATGAGGCGCACCGGGTGTCCGGTCAGGCCGGGAAGCCGTGGGCGGCGATTCTGGACAACACGAGGATCGTCTGCGACAGGCGGTTGTTCATGACGGCCACCCCGCGGCTGTGGGCGGTCAAGGAGCGGGACCGGGAGCGGGTGGCGGCGGCCGGGATCGAGTCGGCCGAGCTGATCGCGAGCATGGACGACGAGAGCCTGGCTGGTTTCGGGCCGATCGCCCACGACTACCCGCTCGGGCAGGCGATCTCGGACGGGGTGATCGCGCCGTACCGGATCGTCTGCGTCGACGTCTCCGACCCCACCCTCCAGGGCCTGGAGCAGCGCGGTGCGAGTGAGATGTCGGTGGAGTACCGGGGTGCGCGTCTGGCGGCCTTGCAGACCGCTCTGCTGACCGCTGCCGCCGAGTGGGACCTGGCCCGGGTCCTGTCGTTCCACCACTTCGTGGCGGAGGCGCGGGCGCTCAGCACCGGCCTGCCCGAGGTGGCGAAGGTGCTGTGGGAGCAGGACCCGGCGCTGCACCCGGCGCCGGAGCTGATCGGCACGGGCTGGCTGGAGTCCGAGCACACCGTCGCCGAGCGGCGGGCCACGCTCGGCGCGTTCTCCTCGCTGCTCGCCGAGGACGGGCTGCGGCTGCTGCGCTACGTGCTCTCCTCGGTCAAGGTCTTGAGCGAGGGGGTGGACACCTTCGACTGCGACTCGGTGTTCTTCGCCGACGTGCGCGGCTCCATGGTCGACCTGGTCCAGGCCGTCGGGCGGGCCCTGCGCATGCACCCCGGCAGCGGGAAGATCGCCACCATCGTCGTGCCCGTCATCCTCGGTCCTGGGGAGAGCGGGGAGCAGCTTCTGTCCTCGCGGGCGTTCGACGGGCTGGCGAAGCTGCTGATGGCTCTGCGCTCGCACGACGCGGCCGCCGTCGAGCGCTTGGCCCTGCCGCAGTCCGAGACCCGGCCCCCAAGGGAGCCGAGGCACGCCAGCGACCCGGACGAGCGGCGCTCCGTCCAGGCCGGGGAGCAGTTGCTCCAGTTCTCCACTCAGCGCGATCCGGCGGTGATCGCGGCGTTCGTCCGCACCCGGGTCCTGGAGCCGGAACGGGAGGAGTTCCGGCGGGGTCTGGAGGAGCTGCTGGCCTACCGGGAGAAGTTCGGGGATGTGAAGGTGCCCTACGCCTACACCGCGCCGTCCGGGCATCGCCTGGGCTCCTGGGTGGCCGACCAGCGCCGCTACAAGGCCGCCGGGGTACTGGACGCGGAGCGCTTGAAGGAGTTGGACGGCCTCGGCATGGTGTGGTCGGCGTTCGACTCCGCCTTCACCGACAACCTGGTCGCGGTCGCCGGCTACGCGGCCGAGCACGGCCACGCCTGCCCGCCCGCGGACGCGGTGTGGGGCGGGCGGCCGGTCGGGACCATCATGAAGAACCTGCGCACCGCCCAGCGGCGCACCGAGGCGCTGGAGCACCGGGCCGAGGCCGGCCAGACCGGTCTGGACTGGACCGGGGCGCTGTCCGCCGACCGCAAGGCCGCCCTCGACGAGATCGACCCGGGGTGGTGCCCGTCCTGGCCGGTGGACTGGCGGCGGTGCTTCATCCTGGCCCGGCGCCACCTCCAGGACGGCGGAACGCTGGCCGGGGCCGAGCCTGGCAGCATCGTCGTCCAGGGCGAAGACCTCGCCGGATGGGGCCGCGCGCAGCAGGTCGGCTGGGACAAGCTCGTCCCGGCGCAGCAGTGGGCCCTGGAGCACGTCCTCGGACTCGAACCCCTCGCGCCGGAGGAGAAGCCGGCCCCGAAGGTGAGCCACGCGGAGAAGGAGCAGCGCAACCTCGCCGCAGCCGCCCAGTACCGGGCCCGCGAAGGGCACCTGAACGTCCCCCGCAAGCACAAGGAGACGCTGCTCCTAGCCGACGGTGAGGACGGCAAGTCGACGGAGATCGTCGTGGCCCTGGGACTCTTCGTGGCTAACAGCCGCCTGCGGCGGGCCACCATCCCGGCCGAGCGGGCCGCCCGGCTGACCGAGCTGGGGATGCGCTGGGAGTAGCCCGAGGCGGCGGCCCGGCTGCGGTGCAACGCGGCCCGGCCGCCGTCCGGCGGGGCGAAGGTCCAGGTCAGGGGTGCAACGCGGGTTCTCGCGTTGCACCCCGCGTTGCAGTCGGTGGCCTGTCGCGCCGAGCTGTCGCGCCCAGCCCGCGCACGGGGGATCGCGGGTATCCGTGCAGGTCGCAGGACGCGACAGCACCTCACGCGGCAGGGGTCGCGACAACCCCCGCGACAGGTTTCGTCGGCGCCGCTCACGGGGTGCGGTCCTTCACCGGGTAGAGCTCGGCGTGCCGCACCCGATCCTCCCACCACCGGTCAGCCGGGGCCGAGAAGCGGGCGGCCATCAGCTCCCGCCGCGGGCGCTGACCCCACCCGGCCCTCTTGCCCCCTGGAGGCTCTCCAGGGGGCCTGTGCCCGCTCTGCCCGCCGTGTCCCGAGGAACGGCGGCGGGCAGAGCCGTCTCCGCCTCCTCCAGCGCCCTCCAGGGCCGCCCGCGCCCCGCGCCGCCACACCACGCGCGGCCGGCACCAGTCGGACGCCGAAGAAGAAAGAGCCCGCCGCAGGCGCCGAACCCGACCGACAACGACAACTGCCAACTACCAAGACCAAAAGAAGAAGAAGAGAGGGTTGTCGGGGTGGTGAGTTCCACCTTGATGCCCACTCACCACCACCTCTGACCTGCGACTTCTACCGAATGCGGGGCGCAGCGGGCGGGTGGGCCGGCCTCGGGTTGGCGCACCGGTTCTCACCACTCGTTGTCGGGCCGGTTAGTGCGCCCGTTGTCGGGCCGTGATCGCGGAGGCCCTTCGTGGTGAGAAAACCGGTGAGAAGCGTGGGCTTTCCTCCGGGTGTTATCCCGCTAGTTCTGGTAAGCGTCTGGTTTGCCTCTTCACCGCAATCTCGCAGCTCAATGCGCATCCCACTGAGCCACCCCAAGCAACAGGACTGTTGCACTCGATGACGCGATAGCCGGCCACCATTCGGTGTCTTACTTCATCGGTTGGATGCTTGGACCACTCGATGGAGAGCTGGTTGCTGGCGAGCTTGTTGCAGGGCAGGCCAGGTTTGCTGCAGGTGAAGACGTGGAGGTCGGCCCCTGGGGAGCCACATGCGTGACGACCCCAGCGAACCACCAGAGAGCGAAGGCAAGAAGGAGGACTGCGGCCAGAGGCCAGGTTGTCGCCCAGGACCTCCATACCGAATGCAAGCGAGTCTCCGCGGGAGGGGCCACCCCTCCAGGCTGCCCCGTCGCGAGAAGTGCCATGGCGCGGTCCTGCTCGGCGCGATAGTTAACTCGGTCGTCACGGTTGCGAGCCTCGATCTGGAACAACATCACAGCGACGAGGACAAACGTCCCAGCCACTACAAGGCGTAGAGCGCTGGCCAGCTGGTCCGGGTGCGCAACCTTGCTCGCCGCATCCATGACGAGCTTTGTTGCCACGAAGTCAAGGATGATCACGGCAGTGATCATCCGGAGGCCGATTGATCGCCGTTCAGCCATCGAGTCGCGAAAATGCGCCGCAGCCTCCAGGTGTGCGCTCGCGTCTGGAGGGCTGTTCGGAGGAGGTTGTGTCACGCCACTCCGTTCATGAGTCCGGCAGCAAAGCGGATGAATTAGCCCTTAGGGCGCATTTGCTGACTAATCCTGCCAGTGGACCGTTGGCGGGTGCCCGCAACGGAGACAAATTGTGGCTGCTCAGAGGGATCCCATGGCCGCAGCCTCGGGCAACACGGCTGTTGCATCGCCTGAACGGGAGCTTGATCTCCCGTTCAGGTGATGCAACCAGCTGACCGGGTCGATCTATGGAGTGAGGTTAGAGATGTGGAGCCCGAGGGCAAGGGTCGGCGTCTTCTCCCATGTTGGCGCTGGCGCGCCAACATGACCGGCTCCGGCTTCTGCCGTCAGCCGGACCACCGAGCGGAAGAACTTCACGCAGTCCTCGGCGTCGTCGAGCCGCAGAGTTGGCGCGGCCTTTGCCGCTGCCGACGAGCTTGGGTCACGGACAGCGCCCAGGATGGGGAGTGAGTGGATAGTTGAGTGACCGTGCGCGACATCATGGCGAACTCGGAGCCATTGCTTGATCACCTCGGCGACGTGCTTCGGTTCAACCAGAACATCCTGCTTTCCCCGGCCTCCGCGCTGGGTCCAGGTCCAACTCGGCATCGGGTTGAAGCCGACCCTCTTGAGAAGGGACACCGTCTGGTCCGGGCCTGGCGTGGAGAACTTCTCCAGCACGGCGTTGAAGTCGATCTCCCATTGCCGCATGGCAGCGTGCAGCAGGCGGGAGTTCGGCGGAGTAGCCCGCGACTCGACCAGCGCCTCGTCTCGCAAAGCCATCGCGGCATCCTGGACGAACGCCTGCCAGGCGGCGACCGCCAGGACTATCGTGCCGCGGTTCACTGAAGTCTCCGTGGTCCGCCGGCCGCGTCCGCCATCGCCCGCCGCCTTGTGCACCTTGATCAGGTTGTCGCAGTGAGTCATCGCGTTGGCGAAGTTGTCCACTGCCTCTTGCATGTCCATCAACAACTCATCTCTGCCCGGGTCACGATGCCCAGGCGAGCTGATTGTCCGGCCAACTCAACGATTCTGCTAGGCATTTGATCAACCTCGCCGCAAGATCGCACCAGCTGGTCGCATCACCCGGACGAGGTAATCAGGCGCTTCCGGAGGAGACCGAGCAGTAGTCTCCCGCCATGGCCTCCGGTAACTGCGTGCTCTGCGGTGCTCCCGTTCGCTCGAAGGGGGAGCACGTCTTCCCCACCTGGTTCCTCAAGCGGTATGACGGCCAGGGGCCGTTCACAATCTCGGTCGGTGGGAAGCCCGTGGCCAAGCGCAACGGCAAGGTGGAACGCGACCAGATGTCACGGGTGATGCTGCCGGTGTGCGGCAGCGACAGCCGGAACGACTGCAACAAGCGGCTCAACGACGTGTTCGAGAACCCGGGCAAGCCGCAGGTCCGCGCCGTCCTTGACGATCTCCAGCCGATCACCGGTTCTGAGGTGCTCCCCTTCGTCCGCTGGGTGGCGAAGACCCTGGTGCTGCATGCTCACCCCCTGGCCAGGGACTCAGAGATCGGCCTCCTCAACATCGAGGGCCGCCGTCCTCTGGTGCTGCCCGAGTCGCTGCTGCGGACGATGCGCGACACCGCGATGCTGCCGGACGACCTGTCACTGTGGATGGGGGTGGTCGACCCGGACGGGGCCCCGGTGGCCATGCCCGAGTTCGAACCGATCCACCTCCCCGACGTCGACCGTCCCGACGGCGTCGGCGGGGAGAGCGGCGGGACTCTCCTCGGCTTCTCGCTGCCCGGTGACAAGCAGGTCCTGTTCCAGCTGCTGTTCCACCCGTTGTGCGATGTCTCCAACCCGTTCGAATCCGCAGGCCTGATGACCCGGCTCTGGCCTGCCCCGCCAGCCGTGCTCGACATCACGGCTCTCCCCGTGCTCGACGAGGAGGCTGGCAGCATCATGGGCCAGTGGGTGGTGACCGGGGGCATCAGCATCAGTCTCCAGCCCGGCGAGCGCTGGCCCGACTGCGCCACGATGAAGGCGTTCTCGGCGCTCTCCTGACGGCATCCCCTTGCCAGGTTAGGGCAGGTGCCCGGGTTGCCGGGGCAGGACCCGGACTTTGGCCGCATCGGCGGCCTGCCCGGAGAGCGCGGCGTTCTCCAGGGCGAGCAGGTTGAGGGCGGTCGCATAGGTGTTGAGGCGCGCTTCGAGTTCCCGGCAGTGCGCCTGAAGGTCGGCATGCTTGATTTTGAGCTCCTCGAAGGCGTCGGCGGACCGGGCCTGGCTTCGCCGCTTGGCCTCGTCCTTGATGACCTGCTCCTGGAAGAGGTCCTTGAGGTCGGGGTGCTGGTGGGTAAGATGCCAGCGCTTGAGGCCGGCTTCGATAGCCAGCTGGGTGACGTTGAGCCTGCCGTTGGACTGCTGCGGGGTTCCAGCAAGGAGCCGATTCATCGCCATGATGATCGCCCGGCGGGTCGGGTCGGTCTCGCCGCCGAGTGGGAGCCTCGTCATCGGCTGGTGACTCCCTGCAGTGAGAAGCTCGCCGCCAAGCTGATCGGCTACGCCCGCTTCCGCGAGCACCACCCGATCCCGCCGCACCTGCGGCGCACCGCTGGCGCGCAGAGCGTCCTGCCGGCCTGGCAACAGCACTACCCGGCCTTCCCGCGACTGCTGTTCGTCCTGGCCGACACTGGCGAGCGCGCCGTCCGGCAGCGCATCCGCGACCTCCAGACCATCGCCGACGGCCACCCGCTGGTCGCCCGGATGCTGATGACCGTGAAGGCCGGCGCGGCCCGCCTGGACGACCTCGAGCAGCACGGCACCAGCGCCGCGATGTGGCACACCCTCACCGACCACACGCGGCCGCTGTGCGGGGCCTGGCAGCTGTAGGGCCGGCTACTCGTTCAGGGTGAGCAGCCCCCGGTCGACTCGTTCCTCCCAGGTGTCGAGGAGGAACTCGGTGACGGCGACGGCGCTGTTGAGGGCGAGCCTGGCGTGCCGGGTGAAGGCGGGGCTGGGCGCGGCGCGGCCGTGGCCCAGCCCGAGCTGGTTGCGGAGCTCTCCCAAGGTCTGAACGGTGGTGACGAGGGTGCGCAGGATCTTCTGGGCGGACTCGCTGCCCTTGGCGCTGTCGGGTACAGACTCCGCCTTGAGGGCCAGGAGTTCGGCGACCTTGCGGTAGAGGACTGGGAGTTCGTCGGAGTTCGTGTACTCGACTCCGCTGCGGCCGAGTATGACCTTGCACAGGCTCTCGACGAGTTCCTTGCTGGAGGCGATGGCGGCTGCGGGGTCTTTCTGTAGGCCGTCGCGGATGCGCACCAGGTGCTCGTGGAGGACCCGGGGGTCGGTGAGCAGGGGGCGCGACTCGAGTTGCAGTTCGGGCTGATCGCCGTGGAAAGAGGCGTTCCGGACGCCCTTGAAAACGGGCAGGCCGCTGATCGCGCCGTCCTGGACGAGCTCATAGCCGTCGGCCGCGAGCAGGGCGTTGAAGACCTCGAGGAGGTGGTCGACCTGGACGCTGTCGGGGCGGACCACCGGGTGCAGCATCTCGGCGAGGAAGCGCAGGAAGGTGCTGTCGGAACCGTTCAACAGCTCGAAGCGGTCGTCTGTGAAGACCCAGTCGTCGTCCCAGTCGTGGTTGTTGAACCGGTGCTGGACGATGTCGCCGCGGGCGTTGGTGAACCTGGTGTCGTAGCTGACCATGGCTTCCAGGTCGTAGATCCGACGGAGGAAGTCGTCCTCGTCGAGGCGCCCCGCCCAGGCGACCTGCTCCAGCGTGATCGTGTCGAAGATGCGCCGCCGCGTGACCTCGGTGATGCCCTGCTGGGGTGCCACTGCCGTCTCCTCCCACCCTGGCGACCGGCTGCCGGGGCGAGTCAGTATGGCAGCGCTGTGGGCCCCGCCATCAGCGATTTTCCCGTACGAGCGGCAGCGGCTGGACGAGTACGTGCGACGAGCGTCCGGGCCGCTCTCCTGCAGGGGGCCTGCCGCGGCATCAAGACGTCCGTCAAGGTGCCGTGTGTGGTCTCCAAGGTTGGAGGCCGGTCATCAAGGAATCCACCAAGGTTGGCGGCCTCACCTTGGCGCGCCTGGAGGAGGCCGAGCGGCAGGCCGCCCACGCGGTGTGGGCGGACGAGTTCTGGGCCGGGCTGTCGGGCGAGGACCGGGTCGCCGCCCGCAGCCGGCTCAAGCACACCGACGAGCCGGCGGAGTGCTCGGCCGCGTAGTCCGGTGCCGGGAGCCGTGCGTTGCCCGTCACGCCCGGTAGGGCACCGTCGAGGGGGTGGGTTCGTCGGCGCTGGGCGGCAGCGTCGGCAGCGGCCAGTCGGGGTCCGGTGCCCAGGTGGGCCAGCCGGCGGCGAACGGCCCGGCCTGGTTGTCCAGCATGCTGATCGCGCGGCCGCGGGCCCGGTCGATCTGGCCGGCCGTGTAGTCGTCGACCACCCCGAGACGGCGCAGCTGGGCGTACTCTTCCTGGTCCTTCCAGTGGTGCCCGGACAGGTCGGGGGTGATGACGAGGTCGAGGGCGAGGTCCATGGTGTCGATGCCGAGGCCGGGCTGGCGCTGGTAGGGGCGTTCGAAGTTGACGTACCAGCACAGCGGCTCCCTGGTGGCCGCGTCCTGGAAGCAGTGGACGGAGAACCACTCGCCGGCCAGGAAGTGGCTCAGCATCTCGGTGCCCTGCCAGCGGTAGGGGTCGAGGGTCCAGGTGCTGGCCGCGAGGTCGGCGAGGCCCTGCTTGCGGGCGGTGTCGTCGCCGGTGGCGAGCGAGGTGATCCAGGTCGTCGGCGCCAGGCTCTCGATCCCCGGCCAGTAGGCCAGCGTCAGCACGTGGCCGGTGTCGGCGACCACCCGCTGCGGCATGGCGGTCCACACCCGGCCGGCATGGACGTCGCGGCGCACCACCGTGGTGCCGGGCAGGAACAGGTTGGTGTCGGTCACGGCGGCAGTGTTCCCAACCACCAAGCCGGGAAGTCCACTCGAAGGAGTGACGCACCGACCTTCCGGAGCGACTGTTGTCCGGAGCCGGGTGCGTACCGGGCAGGGCCGCGTACGGCGTCGGCCGGGCTCGGCCCGGGTCGGCCCGCAGCACGGGCTCCGGGGTGCAACAGCGCGTTGCACCCCGGTTCCCCGTGGTTCGTGCAGGTCAGGGGTGCAACGCGGAGCGCGGCCGGGGCCTTCGTGTTGCGCGTGTTGCATCCCGTGTTGCACCGTCGGCGGGTCAGGTGCGATGCCACGGGTGACGAGGCCGGGATCACCGCGTGGGTGTCGGCGAAGCGGCCGAACTGGACGAAGTTGGCGTCCGAGTCGGTGACCTCCAGGCCCATCCCCCGCAGCGCGTCGACCAGCCGGTCGCGCTCCTCCTTGAGCCGTCCGACGTACCCGAGCAGGGTGTCGGTGTGCTCCAGGCAGGCCAGCGCGGTGGCCTGGGTGACGGCCGACAGGTGGTACGGCAGGCGCACCAGCTGCACCGATCCGCGGCCCGGGTCCGGGTCGCAGCCTGTCCCCGCCGAGTTGCTCTGCCTCTTCCTCGAACCCCGGCCTTCTGCCCGCCGCCGCGAACTGGCCCGCCGGGGGAGCGGGTCGGCGGAGCGGAGTCGGTCTACGCCGCCGTCGTGCCCCGGCCCGGGGCGGCGTGGGCGAGCGCGATGATGACACGCGGGAAGCCGTAGGCGGCCAGCACGTCGGCTGCGGCAATGAGCCCGGTCAGGTACCAGGGCAGGTGGCCCGGGTCACCGACCGGGTAGGAGACACCCGCATACCCGATGGCCATCGCGAACAACAGCAGGACCGTGAACAGGCGGCTGCCGGCGGTGGGGCCGCCTGTGGTGTCGATCCGGTGCAGCAGTTGCGCACAGGAGATCCCGGCCGTCGGCAGAACGATCGCGGCCAGCCAGCTGATCGGCCAGGCGGTGCCGAGCGCGGTCAGTCCGGCTGCCGCGTACGGCACGTTGACGGCCCACCAGAGCACCGCGGCGGCCGTCAACACCGCCCTGCGGCCGGTGAACCGGCTGGCGCTCACCGGCCGCCGTCCTGGGGGTGGGGGCCGAGAGCGGCTACGGCCAGGGCCTGCACGGCCGGCGCCCAGCGGGCGATCAGGTCCATCACGTCGGGCAGCTCGGCGGCGTAGGCGGTGAGGATGCTGCCGTCCTGGTTACCTTGCAGGTCGATCGCGAAGCGGGGCACCGTTTGGTAGCGGTGATACACCGTCATCTCGATCGGAAGCTCCTCCCCGGGCCACTCGCGTGCGTGCGGGTTGGAGCTGGTCCACCGTTCGAACCCGGCCTGCTTCAGGTTCGCGTACCAGTCGCCGCTGCCGTCGTCCGGGACGGGGTCCTTGGGCAGGGCGGTCCACTCGCCGCTCTCGTACACCAGCCAGTCGCTCATCAACGCCTTCTTCCTTCCACCTCTCGGGTGCACGCCAGTCTCGGGCAGGCGGCACTCCCGGCGCGGACGAATCAGAGATCTCGTCCGTGGACAGCCCGGGCACCGACCGGCCGGCTGCGCAGCGGGGCAGGCGGGGCGCCCCGGCCGGACGGATGAAGGCGGGTACCGAACTCCCCGCGCCCGGCGGCGGGGAACAGCCAATCAGCTCCGGCGCCACCAGGAGCGGGAGTGCTTCGCCTCGGCGGCCGCAGCTTCGGCTGCGGCCCGCTTGTGCTCGGCCCGCTGGTCGGCGTCGGCCTGGCGGCAGCCCGCGCACAGCCCGTCGTCGTCCCAGGTGTCGGCCTGCTCCTGCTCGGCCCATCGCTCGTCCGAGAAGCTGGCCGTACAGCGGGTGCAGGCCGGACGGCGGCGCTCCCGCTCCGCCCGTCGGCGTTCCGCCTCCCGCTCCTCACCGGCGCGCCAGGCGGCCTCCTGCTGCTGCTCCAGCAGCAGGTCACCGTCCTCGTTGCCGAGCACCTCGATGAGGGTGGCCCAGCGCCGGCCGCCGAAGCGCCACCAGATCGGCCCGCCCGCGCCGAAGCGGCGCAGCAGCGGCATGGTGGTCGCGATGACCGGCAGGGCCCGGTGGTAGTCGCGGGCGGTGGTCTCCTCGCCTCGGTAGGCGGGGGCGTGCCAGGCCGATTCGGAGGCGGCCTCGACCTCGCGGATGCGGCGCAGCAGCCGGTCGTGGTCGGTCTTCGCCTTGGCCTTCTTCTGCTCCGGGGTGAGCGGCGGGGCGCCGGGCCGGCGGTCGCGTTTGCGGCCGGCCTCGAGAACCAGGGCGACCGGCGGGAGGCCTTCGCGGCCGGTGGGCGGGTAGGTGGCAGTCCACAGGCGCAGGTCGTGGGTGCGGGCGCCGGGGCGGCGGAGCGAGGCTTCGAAGGCGCGCTTGGTGGCGCCTCTGGCGGGGAGCTGGCACCAGGCGCGGTAGGTGGCGAGCTTGGCGACGAGGGTGCCGTTGCCCTCGTTGTCCCGGTCGACTTCCACCAGGAGCACCGGCACGTTGGTGCCGGGGTCGGTGAGGACCAGGTCGGCGAACAGGCTGCGACGGCCGGGCAGCTTGTGCTCGACTTCGGTCGCGAACGCGGCGAGGTGGCCGAAGCCGGCCTTGGCGAGCAGACCGGCGGTGGCGGCGACGTTCAGGGCGTGCTCGGAGTAGGCGGCCGACGGCTTCTCGCGCCGCGGGCGGGCCGCGGCGAGCTTCGTCCCGGCCGGACGCCGGACGCCGTCCGGGCGGTCGTGATCTCGCGGGAGGTGTCCACGACGATCTTGCCCAGCTCTTCGCCCAGGACGACGGCGGAGGCCTCCTCCTTCACCGCCGGCAGATCGAGCACCAGCAGCCACCACCCCGGCAGCGCCTGCGGACACCGCCTACGCCATGGACCGCTTGGCCAAGGCCAGGCATGAAGGGGCACCACCTACTACGAGCCGGCCGCCGAGAAGACAGGTGGTGCGAGGCGGTGAGCCCAGGCGCCTGTCTCCTCCCCGGCGATCTGCTCGACACGCGTGACCAGAATTCCCGGCGCGGCCTTCCGGTAGCGGTACTCACCCACGCCCTGCTTGTAGCGGATCACTTCAGTATCAATCCGCTGGTTCGCCCGGCTGAAGGAGATCCAGCCTCCTTGCCAGTCAAAAACATGACGAATCCCGGTCAGGAGGGAAGCGAAGGACCCGAGCAACGCAACAACCCAACTCCCGGCTCTGACCGCGACCGCGAAAGGCACCCCCGCAGCCAGAACCAAGATCATCAAATCGAGCAGCCTGGCCTTCCACCGGGCACTGCGCATGTTCTGCCGGTACCACGTCCCTCGTACGACGACGCTCGGCGGGACTTCGGGCCATTCCACCTTGGCCAGGTCGTCCCACCAGATTTGTGATCCCAACGAGTGCTGCCCCACCGATGCTGCCTCCGACCTGCGCTTCTCACCAGCAGCTCAGCACACCAGAGTGCGAGACCCCACAGCTTCACGGCACGCGGCGGCCACACCTTTGCAAGACGGCGGACTCCCCCACCAGGGCGAGCGCGGTCACGAGGGAGCCGTCGGCGCCTGCCGGTAGCCCCTGCGTACCAGGGTGCCCGTCGCGCCTGGCTCGCGGCGGGGCGATTCGCTGGGGTTGGTGGCTTGGGTGTCAGTCGATGCTGCGGATGATGTGGGGGTCGGTGGTGTCTTCTTGTTCGCCGGCCAGGAGGAGGGGTGGTGGGGCGAGGGCGTCGCCCGGTGGGGTGGGGGGTGGGGTGGGAGGGGCGGTGTCCATGGGTGCTCGCTTTCTGTGGGCTCCGGGTCAGCGTCCTCCTCGCGGGGCTCGTCGGCCCCGGGGGTCGCGGTGGTGGGGGGTGCGTTCGGGGCGGTTCCAGGCGGCGGCGGTCGGGGCCGGTTCCGGGTCCGCCGGGGTGAGCGCCGCGCGGGCGAGGAGGAGGGTGGTGAGTGCGGCGAGTTCGCCGGGGTCTGCGTGGCCCTTGAGCACCCTGATGAGCGGGAGCGGCTCGATGGGCTCGTGGTCGGTGCTCATTGCGGGGGGTTGCCGTGCTTGCGGGAGGGCAGTTCGACGTGTTTGGCGCGGAGCATGGCCAGTGACTTGATCATGATGCGGCGGGTGTCGCGGGGGTCGATGACGTCGTCCACCAGTCCGCGTTCGGCTGCGTAGTAGGGGTGCATCAGCTCGGCCTTGTATTCCTTGATCTTCTGTCGGCGCATCTCTTCGGGGTCGGGGGCGGCGTTGATCTCGCGGCGGAAGATGACGTTGGCCGCTCCTTCGGCGCCCATCACGGCGATCTCGTTGCTCGGCCAGGCCAGTGCGAGGTCGGTGCCGATGGAGAGGGAGTCCATGACGATGTAGGCGCCGCCGTAGGCTTTGCGCAGGACGAGGGAGATGCGCGGGACCGTCGCGTTGCAGTAGGCGTAGAGCAGTTTGGCTCCGTGGCGGATGATGCCGTTGTGCTCCTGGGCCACGCCGGGCAGGAACCCGGGTACGTCGATCAGGGTGACGAGTGGGATGTTGAAGGCGTCGCAGAACTGGACGAAGCGGGCGGCTTTCTCGCTGGCGTCGATGTCGAGCACGCCGGCGTAGGAGGAGGGCTGGTTGGCGACGATGCCCACCACGTCGCCGCCCAGGCGGGCGAGTGCGCACACCACGTTGGTCGCCCAGGCCGCGTGGACCTCGAAGTAGTCGCGGTCGTCGACGATCTCCTCGATGACGCCGCGGACGTCGTAGACGGCGCTGGGGTCGTCGGGGACGAGGTCGAGCAGGGCGTCGCAGCTGCGGTCGGTCGGGTCGGTGCAGGGGGTGGTGGGGGGTAGTTCGCGGTTGCTGGAGGGCAGGAGTGAGAGCAGGTAGCGGACGTCTTCGATGCAGGTGTGCACGTCGGGGTAGACGAAGTGGGACACGCCGGAGGTGGCGGCGTGGACGTCGGCTCCGCCCAGGCCGTCCTGGGTGATCTCCTCGCCGGTGACGGCGCGTACGACGTCGGGTCCGGTGATGAACATCTGTGAGATGCCGCGGACCATGAAGACGAAGTCGGTGAGGGCGGGGCTGTAGGAGGCGCCGCCCGCGCACGGGCCGAGCATGACGGAGATCTGCGGGATGACGCCGGAGGCCTTGGTGTTGCGGCGGAAGATGCCGCCGTAGCCGGCCAGGGCGCTGACGCCCTCCTGGATGCGGGCGCCGGCGCCGTCGTTCAGTGAGACGAGGGGTGCGCCCGCGGCGTGGGCCATGTCCATGATCTTGTGGATCTTGGAGGCGTGGGCTTCGCCGAGTGCGCCGCCGAAGATCCGGAAGTCGTGGGCGTAGACGAACACGGTGCGGCCGAAGACCGTGCCCCAGCCGGTGACGACGCCGTCGGTGTAGGGGCGGTTGGCCTGGAGGCCGAAGCCGGTCGCGCGGTGGCGGCGCAGGGGTTCCACCTCGGTGAAGGAGTCCTCGTCGAGGAGCAGGTCGATGCGTTCGCGGGCCGTCAGCTTTCCGCGGGCGTGCTGGCGTTCGGTGGCTTCGGGGCCGGGGCCTTGCAGGACTTCCTTCTTGATCAGGCGCAGTTCCTCCAGCCGCTGGTCGGTGGTCCATCCGGACCGGTTCCCGTCGGTGGGGCCGGTCAGGGTCCTCTCCCGTGCCGACATGGACGTCACTCTCCTGACTTGGGTTCGTGGCCGGGGGTCCGGGTCTCAGCCGCGGCGCGGCCGTAGTCCTGCCAGTGCGGTGAGCAGGCCGAGTGCTCCGATCAGGGTGACCAGGACGAGGGCGGGGCGGCAGGCCGTGAGGAACTCGGACGCGGGTGCGCCGGCGGGTGGGCGGTGGGCGGTGAGCAGGGCGGCGGCCAGGGCCGGTACGAGGGCTGCCGCGGCCTGGACGGCGCTCTGGTACAGCCCGGCGCCCTGGGCCCGGTGCTGGGGCGGCAGCTGTGCGGTCGCCTGGGTGTTCAGTGCGGCGAAGGACAGGACGAAGCCGGTTCCGACGAGCAGCATCGTGGGCAGGACGGCGGTGGTGTAGTCGAGTGGCCACGGTCGGCGTAGCTGCCAGAGGTATCCGGCGAGCGGGAAGGCGGAGCCGGCGGCGATGAGCCGTGCGGTGCCGAAGGCGGCGATCATCCGTCCTGACAGCAGTGCGGTGGCGGCGAGGGGGGCTGCTGCCGGCAGGAGGGCGAGTGCGGTGGTGAACGGGTGCCAGCCGTCGAGGGTCTGCAGTTCGTAGGTGAGGACGAACAGCAGGCCCAGGTATGAGCCGTTCAGGGCGGCGGCGCCCAGGATCGAGCGGGCCAGTGGGCCGTTGCCGAGGAGGGTGAAGCGCATCAGGGGCTGGGGGGTGCGCCGTTCGATGGTCACGAAGGCCGTGAGGAGCAGCGCCGAGGCGGCGAGCAGTGCCGTGGTGCGGGGGGAGGTCCAGCCGTGTGCGGGGGCGGAGGTGATGCCGGCGACGAGGGTGAGCAGTGCGGCTGTGCAGGTGGCGGCGCCGGCGGTGTCGTAGCGTCGTGGTGTGCCGGCGGCGTCGTGTCGGCCGGTTTCCGGGGGGGTGCGTGGGATGAGTCGGTGTCCGAGGAGGAAGAGTGCCAGGACGACGGGGGCGGGGAAGGCGAGCGTCAGGCGCCAGTCGATCGGTGTCAGTGTTCCGGACAGGAGGAGTCCTGCGGTGAAGCCGCTTGCGCCGAAGAGTGTGTAGACGGACAGGGCCCGGTCGCGTGGGCGGCCTGCCGGGTAGGTGGTCTGGATGATCGCCAGGCCGGTCGGGGCGGTCAGTGCGGCGCAGAGTCCCTTCACGACGCGGGTTGCGACGAGCAGTCGGATGTCGTCGGTGAGGGCGGCGGCCACCGAGGCGGCCGCGAAGCCGAGGAGTGCGGTGAGGTAGACCTCGCGGCGGCCCAGGAGTGCGACGACGCGCCCGCCGAAGAGCATCAGTCCGCCGAATCCGATGGCGAAGCCGGTGATCATCCATTGGGCCGAGGTCAGTGGCAGGTCGAGGTCCGTGCCGATCGATGGCAGGGCGACGACCATCACGGAGACTTCGAGTGCGTCGATGAGCATGTTGCCGGCGAGGACGAGGAGGAGTCCCCACAGTCGCAGGGCCGGTGTTCCGGTCGGTTGTGCTGTCGAGGACGGCGGGGGGCTGGAGGTGGATGGTGTGCTGCCCACGATCCTCCTTCGCTTCGGGCGGGGCGGCGGGGGGCGGGTGGGTGGTCAGCCGAGGAGTGTGCCGCCGCTGGCGTCGATGAAGGCGCCGGTGACCCAGCGGGCGTCGTCGGAGGCGAGGAAGGCGACCACGTCGGCGACGTCCTGGGGTTCGCCGACCCTGTTGAAGGTGGACAGGGCTGCCATCTGCTCGACGGCCTGCGGGATGTCGAAGACCGGGTTGCTGTTGCGTGTGATGCCGGGTGCCACGCTGTTGACGGTGATGCCGCGGGGGCCGAGGTGCTTGGCGAAGTGCAGGGCGAGCATCTCGACGGCGCCCTTGGTCATGGCGTAGGCGATTTCGTCGGGGTTGGCGAACCGGGTGAGTCCGGAGGAGATGTTGATGATCCGGCCGCCGTCGGGCATGTTCGGCAGGGCGCGCTGGATGATGAAGAACGGTGCTTTGGCGTTGACGGCGACGAGGCGGTCGAACTGTTCGGGTGTGGTGTCCTGGGGCGCCACGCCGCCCATGATTCCGGCGTTGTTGACCACGATGTCGAGCTCGGTGGAGCCGGTGCGTTCCTTGAGTCCCTGTTCGAGTCCGAGGAACAGCTCGTGGACGCCGCCCGGGGCGCCGAGCTCGGCCTGGACCGCGAAGGCGCGGCCGCCGTCGTTCTCGATGCCGCGGACGGCTTCTTCGGCCGCTTCCCGGCCGGTGGAGTAGTGCACGGCGACCAGTGCGCCCTCGCGGGCGAGGCGTTCGGCGCTCGCCCGGCCGATGCCTCGGCTGGAGCCGGTGACGAGCGCCGTC
Organism: Kitasatospora sp. NPDC058444; assembly: GCF_042721415.1. NCBI lineage: Bacteria > Bacillati > Actinomycetota > Actinomycetes > Kitasatosporales > Streptomycetaceae > Kitasatospora > Kitasatospora sp. NPDC058444. The sequence continues at coordinate 17,768 of NZ_JBHXLL010000074.1, forward strand.
TTGCCGGTCAGGTTGCCCATGGTGGTCCTCCTGTGGTGTGGACGGTGGGGTGCGGTGGTGGGCCGTGTGCCGGTCGGTCGCCGTGTGTCGTGCGGGGGTGTGTGCCGGGTGTCGGGGGTGGTGGCGGTGTTCGCGGGCCCGAACCAGCGGTCGAGCGCGGTGAGCAGGCCTTGTTGGTCGGTGCCGGCCCAGGCCACGTGGCCGTCGGGGCGTACCAGGACGGTGGTTCCCTGGGTCAGGGGGCCGCAGGCGGCGGTGGCGGTGACGGTGTCGACCCGGTCCGCCCATGCGGCGGCGGCCGCGGGCAGGGCCCGGTCCGTGTGGGCGGGGGCCGGGTGGAGCAGGAGCCCGTGTCCGCGGCGCAGCAGTGCGGTGGTGGAGGTGGTCGTGGTGTCGGTGGTGAGGTCGGTGGGTGCCAGCCGGGTTCCGCACAGGGGGTGTGCCCGGCCGTGGTCGTAGCGGATGGTGAGGCCGCTGATCGTGCCCGCGAGGTGTCGGCGTACGTCTTCGTGGGCGATCAGTTCGGCCAGGACGGCGCGTAGTGGCTCGACTTCGGGTCCGCCGAGCAGCAGGTGTGCCTGTGCGCGGATGCCGGAGAGGACGTCGCGGCCGACGCGGTGGCGTTCCTGGTGGTAGCTGTCCAGGAGTGTCGGGTGGGCGTGGCCGGTTGCGGCCGCCGCGAGTTTCCAGCCCAGGTTGACGGCGTCCTGGAGTCCGAGGTTCAGTGCCTGGCCGCCGATGGGCATCTGTTGGTGGGCGGCGTCGCCGGCGAGGAGCACGCGTCGGTCGCGGTAGTGGGCGGCCTGGCGGGAGGCGTCGCCGAAGGAGTTGACCCACAGGGGCACGCCGTGGGTGATGTCCTCGCCGGTCACCGTGTGCCAGGCGTCGGCCAGTTCGGTGTAGTGGGGTCGGGCGGTGCGGGGTCGGCTGGGGCGGCCGAACCGGTGGACCATCACCCGGGTGACCGTGCCGGGGCCGCGTGCGGCGATGGCGAGGCCTTTGTCGAGGCGTTGGAAGCGCCGGTCGGGGATGTCGATGGCGTCGACGTCGGCCCGGATCAGCTCGCGTTCGGCGGATGTTCCGGGGAAGGGGATCCCGGTGAGCTTGCGGACCGTGCTGTCCTCGCCGTCGCAGCCGACGACGTAGTGTGCGCGCAGTCGTACGCGGCCGTGCGGGCTGTCGGCCTCGACTTCGACGTGGTCGTGGTGCTGGCGCAGGCCGCGGACGCGGTGGCCGGGGCGGTGCTCGGCGCCGAGGCCGCGGGCCCAGGTGCCGAGCAGTTCCTCGGTGCGTGTCTGCGGGACCTTCCACTGTCCCGCGAAGGGGCTGTCGAGGTGCAGGTCGAGGGGGATGCCGCCGAAGTGGCCCATGGGTACGTGCGGGGGTGTGCCGAGGTCGTCGAGCAGTCCGCGCTGGTCGAGCAGTTCCATGGTGCGTGCGTGCAGGGTCGATGCGCGGGACTCGGTGGTGGGGGTTTCGCGTTGTTCCAGGAGGGTCACCTGTGCGCCCGCGAGCCTGAGTTCGCCGGCGAGCATGAGTCCTACGGGGCCTGCTCCGACGACGATGACGTGGGTGTCGACGGCTGTCATCGGGTCAGCGCCGGGCTTCGGCGTAGTTCTTGGCGTGGCCGAGTGTCGCTCGGCTGTTGGTGCTCAGTGCCGTCCGGACGTAGGCCTTGGCGGTGGCGATGTCGGCGTCCGGTCCCAGGACCGCGGTGATGTTCTCGGGGCGGATGACGATCGTGTGCTGGGAGGAGGCGGTGACCCCGTGCTCCGTCTCCTGGAACGTCCAGTAGCCGGTGTGCAGGCTCAGCAGCGCGGGGAGGGTGGTCTGCTTGTAGGCGATCTTCTCGTGTGGCAGGCAGACGCGGTAGGACTTGGTGGTGTGGAGCGAGCCGTCCTTGGCCCGGGTGTCCATCTCCAGTGTCTGCAGTCCCGGTACGTCTTCGGTCAGTCGTACGGTGGCCACGTGCGGGAGGCGTTCGGACCACAGGCCGGCTTCGTTGATGAAGTCGTAGACGTCCTTCGCGGAGCCGGCGATCTCCACGGTGTCCTCGAAGGAGAGGGTCAGTTCCGTGGAGGAGGCGACGAATTCGAGGTTGTCCTTCAGGGCGGCGAGTTCGCTGCGTGAGTTGCGGTCGACGGCTTCGTCGATCCACTTCAGGTTCTCGGGGTCGTCGTCGACGGCGCGGTAGTCGTGCAGCAGCCGCAGGCGTGTCCGGGACGCGGAGAGCGGCTCGACGATCCAGGTTCCGCCCATGGCCGCTACCGGTGGGGTGGTCACCTGCTGGCGGAAGCCGATGCGCATCCGGTCGGGGTCCAGCGCGCGGCGCGATGTCCAGTTCTTGGCCTCGCCGTTGGCGGTGGCCCAGATCCGGATCACTTCTTCGGTGCCGGTGTTCTCCACCCGGTCGACGTAGATCGACGGCGGGAAGAGCCGGGGCCAGTTCTCCACGTCGGCGATGAGCCGGTACACGTCGGCGGCCGGGGCGGAGACCGTGATCTCGTGCTCGACTTCGCGCGGTGCGGGCTGGGACATACTCGTGGCTCCTAGGGTGTGGGCGGCGCGGCTCGCAGGGCGGCGGGGCTCAGAAGTTGCCGAGTCCGCCGCAGACGTTGAGCGCCTGGGCGGTGATGGAGGCGGCGGTGTCCGACGCGAGGTAGCCGACCAGGCCGGCCACTTCCTCGGGGGTCGAGTACCTGCCCAGCGGGATCTTGGCGGTGAACTTGTCGAGGATCGCCTCCTCGGTGGTGTCGTAGGCCGCGGCGTAGCCCTGGCGGACGCGCTGGGCCATCGGGGTCTCCACGTATCCCGGGCACACCGCGTTGACCGTGATGCCGGTGGGCGCGAGTTCGTTGCCGAGGGCCTTGGTGAAGCCGACGACTCCGTGCTTGGAGGCGGAGTACGGGGCGCCGAGCACCACGCCCTGCTTGCCCGCGGTGGAGGCGATGTTGATGATCCTGCCGCGGTCCTTGCCGCGCATTCCGCCGGTGTTGAGTACGGCCCGGGTCATCCGGAAGACGCTGTTCAGGTTGGTCTCGATGACGTCGTTCCACAGGTCGTCCTCGATGTCCGCGGTGACGCCGCCGCCGCTGCGGCCCGCGTTGTTGACCAGGACGTCGATCGTTCCGAAGCGGGCGGTGGCGGCGCGGACGAACTCCTCCGTGCTCTGCGGCGAGCGCACGTCGAGTGCGGCGCCCTCGACGTCGAGGCCCTCGTTCCTCAGCAGCTTGACGGTGGAGGCCACGTTCTCGGCGCTGCGCGCGCCGATGAAGACCTGGTGTCCTTGTTCGGCCAGGAGCCGGGCGGCGGCCAGGCCTATGCCGCTGGTGGCTCCGGTGACGACGGCGACGCGTTGGGTGTGCTGCGGCATCTGGTTCTCCCCTGGGGTGAGGTGCCGGTCGGACGGGGCGGGTGGGCCGGCCCCGTCCGGCGGGCGGGTCAGGCCGCGACGTCCGCGGCGGCTGTGATGTGCTCGTTGACCGCGGCGACGAGCAGCCGCGGGGTGACGGAGTCGGTGAGGGTCGCGTCGTCGAGGGTGATGTCGTACTCGCGCTCGATGCGGCCGCCGGTTTCCAGCAGGGCCAGGGACTCGTAGCCGAGCTCCTTGAACTCCGTGTCGAGGATGTCGCCGTCGAGGTCGACGCCCTCTTCGGCGCCTGCGCCTTCCAGCAGGATCCGCCTGAGGTCGTCGAGGGTGAACGTGCGGGTGCTGTTCACGTCGGTGCCTTTCGTTCGGAGGCCCGGGGGCCTCGGTCCGTGGGGGTGGGTAGGGGCGCGCCCTTCACCGTCGTGGGGGGCTGGGGCGGTGAAGGGCGCGCGTCTTGCGGTTCAGCGTCCGGACGCCTGGAGGACCACTGCGGAGTTGAAGCCGCCCTGGCCGCGGGCGAGCACCAGCGCGGTGCGCAGCCGTGCGGGGCGCGGCTGGGTGACGACCAGGTCCAGTTCGTAGTCGGGCGAGGGCACGACGTTGACGGTGGGTGGGATGAGTCCGTCGTTCATGGCGAGCAGGGCGGCGGCCACGTCGAGTGGGCCGGCGCCGGCGTACAGGCGGCCGGTCATGGTCTTGGGTGCGGTGACGGGTACGCCGCGCGGGCCGAAGACGGCGCCGATGGCCTGTGCTTCGATCCGGTCGAGTTCGGGCAGGCCGGCGGCGTCCGCGAAGACGACGTCGATGTCCTCGGGGGCGAGGGCGGCGTCTTCCAGGGCGAGTTCGAGGGTGCGCTTCAGGCCGGGGGGCCGGCCGCTGTCCGGGTGGGGGTCGAAGGTGGCGGCGTATCCGCGCAGTTCCCCGTAGGTCCGTGCGTCGCGTCGGCGGGCGGCCTGTGCGTCTTCCAGGACGAGGATCGCTCCGCCTTCGCCGGGCACGTGGCCGCGTGCGTCGGCGTCGAAGGGCAGGTAGGCGCGGGCGGGTTCGTTGCTGGTGCTGATCCGGCCGCCGGCCAGTTGTGCCACCCAGCCCCAGGGGCAGATCGCGCCGTCGACGCCGCCGGAGACGATCAGCGGGGTGCCCTTGCGGATCTGGCGGCGGGCTTGTGCCAGGGCGTCGAGGCCGCCGGCCTGGTCGCTCACCAGGACGCCGGAGGGTCCTTTCAGGCCGTTGCGGATGGATATCTGGCCGCTGTTGACGGCGTAGAACCAGGCGAAGGACTGGTAGGCGCTCACGTACTGGCTGCCTTGGCTCCAGAGCTTCTGCAGTTCGCCCTGGCCGAATTCGAACCCGCCGGCGGAGCTGGCGGTGACCACGCCCATGTCGAACTCGGGTAGTTCCCGCGGTCGTACCCCTGCGTCGGCCAGGGCCCAGTCCGCTGCGGTGAGCGCGAGTCTGGTCATGTGGTCGGTCTGCGGCAGCAGCCTGCTCGGCAGGTGTTCCTGTGCGTTGAATCCCGGTACCTCGCCTGCCAGTTGGGCCGGGTATCGGGCGGGGTCGAACCGGGTGACGCGGCCGATGCCGCTCTTGCCGCCGCAGGTGGCGGACCAGAAGTCCTGGACGCCGAGGCCGTTGGGCGACACGACTCCTATGCCCGTCACTGCCACCGGGGTGGTCATGCCGGCCTCCTGTCGGGGCGGGCCAGGACCATGGCGCTCTGGAATCCGCCGAATCCGCTGCCCACGGTGAGGACGGTGTCGGTGGTCCACTCGCGTGCGGTCAGGGGCACGTAGTCCAGGTCGCACTCGGGATCGGGGGTGTGGAGGTTCGCCGTGGGCGGTACGACGTTGTGCCGCATGGCCAGGGCCGAGGCGGCGATCTCGATCGAGCCGATGGCGCCCAGCGAGTGGCCGACCATCGACTTGATGGAGCTGACCGGTACCCGGTAGGCGTGGTCCTTCAGGCTGCGTTTGAAGGCGGCCGTCTCGTGCCGGTCGTTCTGCTTGGTGCCGGATCCGTGGGCGTTGATGTAGTCGATGTCCTGGGGGTCGATGCGGGCTTCGTCGAGTGCCGAGCGGATCGCCTCGGCCATCTCGGCGCCGTCGGGGCGCAGGCCGGTCATGTGGTAGGCGTTGCTGCGGGTGGCGTAGCCGGCGATCTCCGCGTAGATGTGGGCTCCTCGGCGCCGTGCGGTGTGGAGTTCCTCCAGGACGAAGACGGCGGCTCCCTCGCCCAGGACGAAGCCGTTGCGGCTGCCGTCGAAGGGCCGTGACGCGCGTTCGGGTTCGTCGCGGCGCGGTGTGGTCGCCTTGATGGCGTCGAAGCAGGCCATGGTGATGGGTGAGATGGGTGCGTCCGAGGATCCTGCGATCATGACGTCGGCGCTGTTCTCGCGGATCAGTTCGACGGCGTATCCGACGGAGTCGAGGCCGGAGGTGCAGCCGGTGGAGACCACCGTGCTGGGGCCCTCGGCGCCGACGGCCCAGGCGACTTCGGCGGCGAAGGAGCTGGGGACCAGGTAGTTGTACAGGTGCGGCACGGCGTACTCGTGGTCCACGCAGTGGAGTCGTCCGCCGTCGCTGACGACGCGGTATTCCTGGTCGAGTCCCATGGTGGCGCCCACGGCGCTGCCGACGGTGACGCCGACGCGGTGGGGTTCGTGGGCGGTCAGGTCGATGCCGCTGTCGGCGAGCGCTTCGCGGGTGGCCACGACGGCGAACTGCGCGGCGCGGTCCATGCGCCGGGTCTCCTGCGGGGTCAGTCCGTGTGCTTCGGCGTCGAAGTCGATCTCGGCCGCGACGCGTGAGCGGAAGGAGGAGGGGTCGAAGAAGGTGATGCCCCGGGTGGCGGTGCGGCCGGCGCTCAGCAGGTCCCAGAAGTTCCCGGTTCCCACGCCGCCGGGTGCCAGGACGCCGATGCCGGTGATGGCTACGCGGCGAGCGGTCACGCTCCGCTCCCCCACGAGTAGAAGCGCTGGGCCAGCGCGTCGGCGGGTGAGCGCCAGGTGGCGGGGTCGTAGGCCTCGATGAAGGGCTTCAGGTCGTCGCTGATCCGTACGAAGCGCGGGTCGGTCTTGGCCTCTTCGATGAGTTGGCCGCCGTTGTCCGTGTCGAAGTCCTGGAGGTGGAAGTACAGGCCCCGGTAGGCGAAGAGCTGGCGACGCCGTGTGCCCATCAGGTGCGGCATCTCGGTCCGGTCGAACTCGCCGAACAGGCGGGCCACCTCGTGCTGTGACGCCGCGTTCATGCGGGCGACGATCAGTGAGCTGTGCATGGTCTCTCTCCCTGTGATGGTGCCTGCGTCCGCGGGCGAGCGTCAGGCGGCCGGGCCGAACCAGCGTTCGAGGGCCATGGGCAGGTCGCCGTGGCTTCCCGGGGCGGCCCAGGCGACGTATCCGTCGGGCCGCACGAGGACGGCCGACGTGCCCGAGAGCGGGCTGTTCGCGGGCAGTTCGCGCGGTTGTGCGGTCACCAGGTCGACTCGGTCGCGCCAGGGCAGGGCCCTGCGGCGGAGCTCGCTGTTGTCGGTGAGGTCGAAGAGCACGCCCCGCGCGGGGCGCAGTGCCTCGACGCTGCGGCGGATCAGCGCGTGCCCGGTCAGGGGCACGTCGGGCATGCGCCGGCCCAGCAGCGGGTGGCGTCCGCCGTCGACGTCGTAGCGGATCTCCAGGCCGCTGACCATCGCGGCGAAGTGCCGGCTGACGTCCGCGTACCCGATCAGTTCCGAGACGACGTCGCGCAGCGGCTGCACCTCCGAGCCGCTGAGGAACAGCAGGCCCTGGGCCTGGGTGTTCAGCAGCAGTCGCCGGCCCACCGGGTGCCGTTCGGCGTGGTAGGTGTCCAGCAGGGTGACGGGGGCGCGGCCGCGCACGACCGCGCCGAGCTTCCAGCCCAGGTTCACCGCGTCCTGGATGCTGGTGTTCATGCCCTGGCCGCCGGCCGGCAGGTGGATGTGCGCCGCGTCGCCGGCCAGGAACACCCGGTCGCGGCGGTACTGCGTGGCCTGGCGCGTGGCGTCGCCGAACGCGCTCAGCCACACCGGTTCGGCGTGGCTGATGTCGTCCCCGGTGAGGCGTTGCCAGGCCGCGGCCACCTCTTCCCAGGCCGGCGGCTTCTCGCGGCGCTGCGGCGGGGTGCCGCGCTCGCAGACGATGAGGCGGGTCACGCCGCCGGGCAGCGGCCCCACCATCACCATGCCGCCGGGGAGCGTCTCGCCGATCATCCGGGGTTCGAGGGTGATCCCCTTCACGTCGGCCAGGAACATCTCCATGGTCGCGGCGGTGCCCGGGAACTCGAAGCCGGCGGCCTTGCGGACCGTGCTGCGGCCGCCGTCGCAGCCCACCACGTACTCGGCGCGCGCGGTCCGTACTCCCGAGGGGCCTCGTACCTCGACCTCGACGCTGTCCTCCTTGCCGGTGACGGACAGCACCTCGTGGCCGCGGCGGATGTCCGCGCCGAGGTTCGTGGCCCACTCCTCCAGGACCGTCTCGGTGGCCGACTGGGGTACGGACTTGGCCGCCTGGTGTGCTCCTTCCAGCACGCCGAAGTCGACCGGCAGGCCGCCGAAGTGGCCGACGTTGCTGGTCTCGATGTCTCCGAACCGGGACAGCAGTCCTCGCTGGTCGAAGATCTCCATGGTGCGGGCCGTGAAGCCCAGCCCGCGCGATTCGCCGGTCCGTGCGGCCAACCGCTCCAGGACCATGACGTCGACGCCGGCGAGCCTCAGCTCACCGGCGAGCATCAGGCCCGCGGGCCCGGAGCCCACGACTATCACTGCCGCGTCCATTTGCCCCTCCTCATGTCCTGTCGTGCGTTTCGGGGATTCCTCGCATGAACCGGTCGACCGCGCGGTTGGCCGTGTGGGGCGCGGCCGCGTACCGGTGGTCCGGTATCCGTGTGCCGTGTCGCGGCCTCGGCCCGCTCGGCGGTGTGCTCGTCGCCGGCGTCCGCGGCGCTCGCGCGGGTCCCGGTCGTCACGTCGTGGTGCGCCGGGTGCTGCCGGGCCCGGTCAGTCCTTGATCTCGCAGACGGTCGCGCCGGCGGTGAGGGAGGCGCCGATTTCCACGGCGAGGCCCTGGACGGTGCCGGAGCGGTGGGCGTTCAGCGGCTGTTCCATCTTCATGGCCTCCAGGACGACGACGAGGTCGCCTTCCTTGATCTCCTGGCCCTCCTCGACCGCGATCTTGACGATGGTGCCCTGCATCGGGGAGGCGAGGCAGTCGCCCGAGGCCGCCGGCGAGGACATCGCCGCCCCGCGGCGCTTCGGCCTCACCGTGGCCGGTCCGGTGCGGCGGGAGGGGCCCGTGCCGAGCGAGAGCGAGGTCGGCAGGGAGATCTCCAGGCGCTTGCCGTCGACTTCGACGACGACGCTCTCGCGGCCGGGCTCCTCGTCGGCGTCCGTGTCGGCGGGGAGGGTGAACGGCGGGATGGTGTTGTCGAACTCGGTCTCGATCCACCGGGTGTGGACCGTGAACGGGTCCGAGGTGAACGCCGGGTCGGTGACGACCGCCTGGTGGAACGGGATGGCGGTGGCCATGCCCTCGACCTTGAACTCGGCCAGCGCGCGGTTGGCCCGCTCCA
>NZ_JBHXLL010000075.1:0-24565 GCF_042721415.1 Kitasatospora sp. NPDC058444
GCCCCCCGGGGGCCCCCCCCCCCCCCCGGGGGGCGGGGGGGGGGGGGCCCCCCCGCCCCCCCCCCGGGGGGGGGGGGGCCCCCCCGGGGGGGGGGGGGCCCCCCCCCGGCGCCCCGTTTCCCGCATCCGTTCTCCGATATTCGTCCTCCCACACCGCTCCGAGGAACACCCGCCATGCGAACCCGCCCGCTCCTCGCCGCCTGCGCTCTCGCGGCGGCCGCCATCCTGCCCACCGCCGCACCCGCCGGTGCCCACGGCGACAGCGTCCACCTGGACGTCACCGGCCAGCAGAACGGTCACGTCAGCACCGTCGCCACCTGGGAGAACGACCACGACCCGGTCACCGACGAGTTCGCCGGCACGCTCTCCGCCACCGCGGCGGACGGCCGGGCGGTGGGCCCGTGGCGATTGGTCGGCGTCCCGGGCCGCCCGGGGACGTACACCACCCGGGAGATCCTGCCCGCCGGGCACTGGCAGGTGACCGTCGACTGCGCCTTCCCCTCGCTCGGCCACGCCCAGCGCGAACTGGACGTGGCGGACGCCGTCATCGACGACCCGGTGCCCGCCGGAACGGCGGCCGCGTCGCCCCCGGCCGGTGTGCCGTCGGCCGCGTCGCCGTCGCCGTCGACGGGGAGCGGGACGAGCGCCGGGCCCGTCCCGGTGCCCACCGGCGGGCCGGTGTCCGAGGCCGCTCCCGCCGGTTCCGCACCGACCGCGGCCGCCGGCTCCGCCCCCGCGCGCGACACCTCCGGCTCTGCCACCTGGGCCGCCGTCGGCACCGCCGTCGCGGTCGTGCTGCTGGTCGGCACCGGACTCCTGCTCCGCCGGCGCCACCGGGCCTGAGCCGCCGGCCCCGGTCGCGGGGCCATCGGCAGCCCGGCGGCCTCCGCCCGGCTCGACCGGGGGAGCACCCCGGTGGTGATGGACGATCACGTCAGAGGCCCGGGCCGACCGCGCCGACGGCCGGGTCCCCTGCCGACCGATCCGGCGACGAGCCAGTCCGGGCCCCGGCGCCGCGGAAAACGGTGCGACATCGAACGGATCCGCTCCTACACTCCCGGCATGATCCGTTCTGCAGTGGTGAACGACGCGCCGGCGATCGGTGCTCTGAAGGTCCGGGCGTGGAGGGCCGCGTACGCGGGATTCATGAGCGCCGCGTGCCTGGACGGGCTGGACCCGGTCGAAGAGGCCGTGGACGGCACCACCCGGCTCGACGAGGCGGAGGACGGGACGGCGGTCGCCGAGGCACGACTGGTCAAGCACCCGTAGGACGGCCCGGGAACACCGGGTCCGGCGGAAGCATCACCCCGACGACCTCGTCCACCAGGTCATCCCCGACCGGCTCGACGGCGACGGGCGAACTGTCGGAAGATCATGACGCGATCGGAGCCGCCGTAACTGAAGCGGCGGCGAGCGGCCCCAGGTGCACCGTCCGGCCGTCACGGCGATCCCGCGCGCAGCGCCGTTGCGCGCGGGATCGCCGTGGCCGACCAGCCGTTCGCCCGAGCGCGGGCCGGAACCTCTGATGATCGGTCCGGGAACTCAGTCGGGCGGTTCGTGGGGTTCCGGTTCGTGCGCCGGTTCGCTGGACTGGTCCGCCGCCTCCCCCTCCTCGGGTGGGGGAGGCGGCGAGCCCTCGCCGGTCATCCGGGATTCCGGCGTCTCGACCGGCACCGGGGGGTCCTTCGGGACGGGCTGGTCCTGGTCGGTCATCCCGCTCAGTCCTTTCCGGCGTCCTTGATCTTCTCGGCGGCCTGCTTCAGGTCGCTCTTGATCTGCTTGCCCCGGCCCTCGGCCTCGACCACGCGGTCGCCCGTCGCCCGCCCGGTGGCCTCCTTGACCTTGCCCTGGGCCTTCTCCGCGGCGTTGCGCAGCTTGTCCTGGGTACCCATCTCACGACTCCTCTCGGTGGTGGAACGCTTTCGTTCCGGTGCCGCGTCTGCCCGGAACCCGATGTTTCATGCCGATTCATCACGGATCGCCGGACCGGGACCGCCGCCGGAGCCGGGTGCCCCCGCCAACAAGACGGACTCCGAAGGCCGTTGACGCGTACTCCGAGGCTCCCGTTCTGCCGTGGACCGGGGCGCGGGCCCGGCCGATGCCGGCTGTGGCGCCGGTGATGACCACGGTGCGGGGCTTCTGCGGTGTGCGGATTCTCATGAGGGGCGTCCGGCTCGCGGATCCCCGCCGAAACCCGGTGGACGGGGATCGGTATCGGGATCGTCCGATGGTGGCCTGCGCCCGTTCCTGCGGCGCAGGTGCCGGACGGGTATCAGCAGCCAGCAGCACACGTACCAGAGCATGACGCCCCCGGTGATCCAGCCGGCCAGTGCCGACCCGGTGGCAACCCGCAGCAGGAGCAGCAGGGCCGAGCTGATGGTCAGCGCCAGCAGGAGGAGCCCGATGGCCACCAACCTGCTCGCAGCGTCGACCAGTTGGGGTTTCAGGCGGTGGCCGGCGAAGATCCGGTGGTAGGCCACCGGGGCTGCCAGCGAGCCGGTCGCCAGCGCCCCGAGGATGACCGTGGTGACGTAGAGCCCCCGGTCGAAGCCGCCGAGCTGGCCGAAGCGGGGCATGAACACGACGCTCAGCAGGAATCCGAACAGCACTTGGGAGCCGGTCTGGGCCACCCGGACCTCCTGGAGCAGGTCGGTCCAGCGGCGGTCCGCTCGTTCGTCGGAGGTCTCGCGCCGTCCCGAACGGCGACGACGCCTGGGCCGGCTCTCGCGACCGGTGTCCGGTTCCGTCACGGGGACCGCCTCCGACGCCAGGTCCCCCGGTCGGGATCCGGGCGTGTCGGGATCGTCATGGGGCACCTTCGTCCGGGGCGCGGTCCGGGCACGCTCGGTGGTCGCGCGCCCGTCGTGTGGGGGCGACTACCCGAACGAATAGGGAGAAAACGGAAGAAAGACCGGCGACCGACGACGAGAGCGGCAGCGCCCTGCTCGACCGGCTCGGTGGCTGCGACCAGGGCATCGAGCTCGCCGACTTCCGGATCTCGGTGCGCCCGCTGCTGGCCCGGTTGCCGGAGCGCGAACAGACCGTCCTCAAGCTGAGGTTCTGGGACGGCTGGACGCAGTCGCGGATAGCGGAGCGGATCGGCGTCTCCCAGATGCACGTCTCCCGGCTGCTCGCCGCCACGCTCGCCCGGCTGCGGGACGAACTGGAGGACCGGGACGCCCCCGGCTGGACCGACGGAAGAGCCGGAAGAGCCGGACTGACCAACCCGCCGTGGGGCGTTCTCCGGCCCGGGCGCGATCCACCACAGGGTGTGAATGGCGAAGCCCGCGCCGCCGAGGACGAGTGCGACCAGCAGGATGAGGCCGAGGACGAGCACGGCAGTCCGCTTCCGATGGTGGAGCGGGGGCTCTCGGCAAGCGCGTGTGCCCCTTCGGGCCCAGTTCACACGTGGTCCCGGTCGACACGTGCTCCCGGGCCGGGAGGGCGTTCCGGCCCCGGGCGGCGTCAGCGCAGGAGGGTGGCGAGGAGCTCGGCGATGGTGGGGCCGGCGTCGGCGGGGTGACGCAGCTGCTTGCTGGTGATGACGCTGTAGTGGTTGGTGCGGCCGCGGCGCTCGTGGGTGAGGTACCCGGCTTGTTCGAGGTCGACGATGATGCGTTGGACGGCGCGTTCGGTGAGCAGGCAGCTGGTGGCGATGTCGCGCACACGGATGCCCGGGTCGCGGGCGATCTGGACCAGCACACGGGCGTGGTTGGTCAGGAAGGTCCAGTGCCGCTCGGTCGACGTGCCGTTGTCCATTCCTCCACGATAGGACGTCCGTTTCACGGCCGCTGAAACACGACAGCGGATTCGTGCAATGGTTGACATGTCTGGCGGACGGGCGAAGAGTGGAGGAGCCACGGTCCGCACAAGCGTCCGTCGCGGAGTCGCGCGGCGCCGCGTCTGGAGATGGTTCGATGGACCCGATCAGCAGGCAGGGGCTGGAACGGCTCGGATCCGTGTTGGCCGAACGCCTCGGCCCGCCCTGCGAGGCCGGTGAACAGGGCGTCTGCGCCTGTGCGGAACCACTGCGCCGGCAGGTGTGCCGTTCGATCACAAGCATCGACGCCTACCTGGTGTCGCTCCAAGCCGGCGAACGCACTGCCGTAGGCCTTCGCGAGCAGGCGCTCGATCTGTGGCGTGACCTGGAGCGCATCGCCTCCGCAGGAGCTGAGCGGGAAGCCCCCGAGAGTGGCGCCGGGGTGCCCGTGTCGCCGAGCCCTCCGCTCGAGGAGGAGGCGGTCCCGCCCTGTCTGACGTCGGAGGCCGTCCGGGTCGGTGGCGCGTTCGTGTGCTCCTTCACCGGCGACATGATCCTGGACAGCGAGCCCGTCGCGGCCCGGGCACTCGACGCCGCGCTCGGTAGGCGTCCCGTCCTGCTCGCGGTCGACCTGGCGGGTGTGGAGCTGTTCACCTCCACCGGCCTCAACCTGCTTCTCGGTGCCCGTCGGCGCGCGTTGGCGGACGGAGTCCGGCTGGTGCTGGTCGCTCCGTCCAGGCGGACGCTGCGGGTCCTGGAACTCACCGACACCGCCGGGCTGTTCGACGTCCACGCCACCATCGAGGATGCCCTCCGGGACACATGATTGGGCCGGCGGTGCTGGGGCAGGCGCACGGTGCGGCCGGGATGCCCCGGACGCACCGTGAGAGGAGACCCGGATGAGCATGGTGAAGGAGTCCGTGGACGTGGATGTCCCCGTGCACACCGCCTACAACCAGTGGACGCTGTTCGAGGAGTTCCCGCGCTTCATGGAGGGCGTCGACTCGGTGACCCAGCTGGACGACCGTCACAACCACTGGCGGACCAGCATCGGTGGTCCCGACGGCCGGTCGACGGCCCGGGGCCATGCCGGATCAGGAACCTCCGATCCGGCGTGGCCTCGGGCCCGACGGGTGCCCGCCGAGCCCGGGTACGCGTTCGCGCACCCGAGGAATCCCTCGGACCAGGAGAAGACATGACCCGGCACGGCAAGGTCCTGGCGATCCGGCACGCCGGCGACGAGGAGGCGCGGCTCTTCCCGGCCGTACGGGCCCTGGCCGCGAGGCCGAACCGCGCGACCTCGCGGCCAGGGCACGGGAGACCAAGGAGGCCTCGACCGGCCGGCCCGCCACCAGCCGCCCGCTCAACGCCCCGGGGACCGCCTGCCGCCTCCCGGGCGCTCGGCCGCCGAGCGGATGCGGGACTTCCCGACCCCGGGCGGACCGACCCCGCGCAGCTCCTGAATGCCCTGTCGTGGACAGCTGACCCGCATGGTGTCCTCGACCTGCCGAGCCGGACGGACGACTGATCAGGCGTCGGTCCTCCCCGCCCATTCCAGGAGCCCCAGGCACTGAGCTTGTCGTCGCTGCCGGTGATAGCCAGGCTGTGGTTGCCGTCGGCCGCGATCCGGGAGACGCCGCCGGACCAGCCGCCCTGTACGTCGACCGGGGTGTTGCGGTTGATCGTGCTGTTGTCGCCGAGCTGGCCGGTGGCGTTGTAGCCCCAGGCCTTGACCGCGCAGTGCCGCTGGTCGGCTTGGTGCTGCTGTTCGGCGGGCCGACCAGGGCGAGGTTGTGGTCGGCTCCGGCGGCGATGATCGCGGACATTCGCGCCGCGCCCTGCCACGCACGCCGGGCACCTCGCCGCGCACCTGACCGTCGGCCGCCAGCCGCGACGGGGTCTCATCATGCGGACATGTTCCATGATCTCCGCGTCAGTCCCGGCTGTTTGCGCATAAGCTGATCAGGCAGTTGGTTCGCCCTGTCCGCCAGGCAGGCGCGTCGCAAGAGGGAACCCGGTGGGAATCCGGGACTGCCCCGCAGCGGTGAGTGGGAACGACCGCCGTCATACGCACTGGGCCCGGGAGGGTCTGGGAAGCGACGGCCAGTAGGTGTCCGCCCTTCATGGGGTGGGCGTGCCCGCGAGTCCGAAGACCTGCCACTGCCCGCACGCAGACGACCTGCGTTGCGGCTATCCGGTGACCTCGTGGGCGGGTCGGCGACCATACCAGGCGGATCAGGCCCGTACGTCTCGTGACGGCCGCCGCCCGGTTCGTCATCCCTTCGCGCCCTCGCCCGTCCCCGGGTACTTGAGGAGACAGACTCGCGAAGGAGAGTCCCTTGACGACGAAGTCCGCAGCAGCGGCGTCCGTGGCCACCGTGTACGGCTACCCCCGCCAGGGCCGGGGCCGGGAGCTCAAGAAGGCCATCGAGGGGTACTGGAAGGGCACGGTCACCGCCGACGCCCTGCTGGCCACCGCCGCCGACCTGCGCCGCGGGAACTGGCAGCAGCTCGCCGACTCCGGCATCGCGGAGGTCCCGACCGGGGACTTCTCGCTCTACGACCACGTGCTGGACACGACCGTGGCCCTCGGCGCGATCCCGGCCCGCCACCGGGAGGCCGTCGAGGCCGATGCGCTGGACGGCTACTTCGCCATGGCACGCGGCACCCAGGACGTCGCACCACTGGAGATGACCAAGTGGTTCGACACCAACTACCACTACCTGGTGCCGGAGTTGGGCCCGGACACGGTGTTCGCCGCGAACCCGGCCAAGGCGGTCGGTGAGCTGCGCGAGGCGCTGCTGCGCGGCCACCGCGCCCGGCCGGTGCTGGTCGGGCCGGTGACCTACCTGCTGCTGGCGAAGCCGGCGCCCGGGGTGGCCGCCGACTTCCGGCCGATCACCCTGCTGGACCGCCTGCTGCCGGTGTACGCCCAGCTGCTGGCCGAGTTGCGGGCCGCCGGCGCCGGGTGGGTGCAGCTGGACGAGCCAGCGCTCGTGCAGGACCGCACCCCGGCCGAGCTCAACGCGGCCGCCCGGGCCTACCGCGAGCTGGGTGCTCTCGCCGAGCGGCCCAAGCTGCTGGTCGCCAGCTACTTCGACCGGCTCGGCGAGGCGCTCCCGGTGCTGGCCAAGGCCCCGGTCGAGGGCCTGGCCCTGGACTTCACCGGCCCGGCCGCCGCCAACCTGGAGGACCTCGCCGCAGTGGGCGGACTGCCCGGCAAGCGGCTGGTCGCCGGGGTGATCGACGGCCGCAACGTCTGGATCAACGACCTGGAGAAGTCGCTCTCCACCCTGGCCACCCTGCTCGGCCTCGCCGACCGGGTCGACGTCGCGCCCTCCTGCTCGCTGCTGCACGTGCCGATCGACGCAACCCTCGAACGCGACATCGACCCGCAGATCGCCCGCTGGCTGGCCTTCGCCAAGCAGAAGGCAGCCGAGACGGCGCTGCTCGCCCGCGGTCTGCGCGAGGGCACCGGCGCGATCACCGCCGAACTCGCCGCCAACCGCGCCGACCTCGCCTCCCGCGCCACCTCCCCGATCACCCGCGACCCCGCCGTCCGTGCCCGCGCCGCCGCCGTCACCGCCGATGACACCCGCCGCGCCCAGCCCTACCCCGTACGGGCCGAGGCCCAGCGCGCCCGGCTCGGCCTGCCGCTGCTGCCGACCACCACCATCGGCTCCTTCCCGCAGACCACCGAACTGCGCACCGCCCGGGCCGATCTGACGGCGGGTCGGATCGGCGCCCCGGCCTACCGGGAGCGGATGGAGGCCGAGGTGCGGGAGGTCATCGCGTACCAGGAGAAGGCCGGCCTGGACGTCCTGGTCCACGGTGAGCCCGAGCGCAACGACATGGTCCAGTACTTCGCCGAGCAGCTCACCGGCTACCTCGCCACCCGGCACGGCTGGGTGCAGTCCTACGGCAGCCGGTACGTGCGCCCGCCGGTCCTCGCCGGGGACATCTCCCGGCCGAACCCGATGACCGTCGACTGGTTCCGCTACGCGCAGGGCCTGACCGACCGCCCGGTCAAGGGAATGCTCACCGGCCCGGTCACCATGCTCGCCTGGTCCTTCGTCCGCGACGACCAGCCGCTTGCCGACACCGCCCGGCAGGTCGCCCTCGCCCTGCGCGAGGAGGTCACCGACCTGGAGGCGGCCGGCGCGGCCGTCGTCCAGGTCGACGAACCGGCGCTGCGCGAGACCCTGCCGTTGCGCGCCGCCGCCCGCCCGGCCTACCTGGACTGGGCCACCGAGGCCTTCCGGCTGGCCACCTCCGGCGTCCGCGCCGACACCCAGATCCACACCCACATGTGCTACGCCGAGTTCGGCGCGATCATGACCGCGATCGACGAACTCGACGCCGACGTCATCTCGTTGGAGGCCACCCGCTCCCACATGGAGGTCGCCGGCGAACTCGCCGAGGCCGGCTACCCGCGCGAGGTCGGCCCCGGCGTCTGGGACATCCACTCCCCGCGCGTCCCCGGCACCGAGGAGGTCGTCTCCCTCCTGCGGGCCGGGCTCGCCGCGATCCCGGCCGAGCGGCTCTGGGTCAACCCCGACTGCGGCCTGAAGACCCGCGGCTGGCCGGAGACCCGCGCCTCCCTGGACAGCCTGGTCGCCGCCGCCCGCCGCCTGCGCGAGGAACTCGCCGACTGACGCACCGACGCGAGACCGAACGGGCGGGTGCAGACCGTGTGCTGCACCCGCCCCGGTGGTTCGCCCCGTCGAGGAGAGAAGAGGGTGCGTCGCACCATGGCACGTCCTGCCGGGCGCAAGATCTTCGCCCACGCCAAGCTGCGCCGGCTGTTCCGGCCTGCGCGGGGTGCCGTTCTCCTTCGTGCGCGTCGACCGGGCCGGGAACGTCTCCAAGCGGCAGTCCGCCACCGCCTTCCACTTCTCCCGCACCGGCGGCACCTGCCCGCTCTGGAACGTCTACGACGCCTTCGCCGCACCCGGCCGGGTCCACGTCCAGGTCGCCGTCATGCCCGACGGCCGTCGCTACCTCTGGACCGCCCGCGCCGTCACCCGCTCACCCGGCGGCTGGGGCCGCCCCGGCAAGACCTTCGCCATCGGCCTCGGCTGCGAGATCCGCCACGCCGGACGACTGGTGTACTCGGCCGGCCTCGACCTCGGCGACGAGAGCGCCGCCACCCCGATCGGCCTCGGCTGTAAGGTCTGCGAACGCCCGGCCTGCCCGCAGCGCTCCGCCCCGGCCATCGGCCGCCCACTGGCCGTCGACGAGCGCACCAGCACCTTCGTCCCCTACGCGGCGCTGCCCGGTCCTCAGGACTGAGGGCCGGGAGCGGAACTCCGGTGGACCTTCGGCGCCGTCGTGTCCCGCAGCGCTGCCCCTTCCGCGGAGCGGGTCCGACGGCCGACCGCCGCAGGCGCACCGGTCCGGTCCGCGGCGCGGTGTGATCACCAGGACTGTGTCGCTCGCCCCGGCCCCCTCCAGGACCGGCCGGGAAGGGGGCCGGGCTCATGGGCAGGGCGCGGACCGCGTTGTCGCGTGGCCTGGTGCCCCCTGTGGACGTGGGTGCGGGACGGTTCCGCAGGCTCGTCAGCGCGAGGCGGCGCCTGGCTCCCCGACGGGCGGTCGGTGCTGAGGGGCCGGCGGCAGGTGGAAGCCGACCTCGGCGCCGCCGCCGGGGGCGGCGGTCGGAAGACGGTGCCGCCGTCCGCGGCGACGAGGTCGTGGACGATGGCCAGGCCCAGCCCCGAGCCCGGGGTGGCCTGGGTACCGGCGGCGCGGAAGAAGCGCTCGAAGACGGCCTGCCGGTCGCCGGGGGCGATGCCGGGCCCGTGGTCGCGCACGGACAACCGGGTGCCGACGACCCGGATCTCCACCGGGGTGCCGTCCGGGCTGAACTTGACGGCGTTGCCCACCAGGTTGTCCACGCAGCGTTGCAGTGCGCGTGGGCGGGCCAGCACCGGTACGGGGCCCTCGACGGTGACGGCGATCTCGCGGCCGGTACGGCGGCGGAATCGCCGGGCGCTGTCCTCGGCGACGGCCGGCAGGTCGAGCGGTTCCGGGTCCTCCGCGTTCTGTCTGTCTGTGGCCAACTCGACCAGCTCGCGAACGATTTCATCGAGTGCGACGGTCTCGGTGACCAGGGTGGCGAGGATCTGCTCCTCGTCCTCGGGGGCGAGCCGGCCGCGGGCCCGCTGGAGGAGTTCGGCGCAGCCGCGCACCGAGGTCAGCGGGGTGCGAAGCTCGTGGCTGGCGTCCTGGACCAGGCGCTGTTGCTGCTCGCGGGAGCGGCGCAGTGCGCCGACCATCGACTCGAAGGCCCGGGTGAGGCCGCCGACCTCGTCGCGTCCGGCGGCGGGTAGTGGGGTGGCCAGGTCGCGGGTGGTGGTGATGTGTTCGGCGGCGCGGGCCAGGCGCCGCACCGGTCGCAGGATCCGGCCGATGACGAGCCAGCTGAGCAGGGCGCAGGAGGCCGCCGCGGCCGCGCTGGTGACGGTGATCCGTTGCAGGAACGCCTCGTCGACCTCGGCGGCCCCGGCGTAGGTCTGGCCGACCATCACCGCTCCCTGTCCGTCGGGGCGGGCCCGGGTGAGGAGGCCGTAGGGGGTGCCGTCGACGGTGACGTCCTCCTGGTGGGAGCCCTGACCGGTGCGGGCCACCTCCAGGGCGCGGGCCGAGACGGGCAGCGCGGGGCCGCCTGGGGTCAGCGGGCGCGCGGTGCCGTCGGCGGGCAACAACTGTTCGACGGTGTCAGGCCTGGCGGGCGGCAGGCGCCCGAGATCCAGGGCGGCGAGCGCGGTGTCGGCCCGGTCCTGGAGGCTCCGGTCGAGCTGGTCGGAGACCAGGGTGCTGACGCCGCGGTAGGCGGCGGTGACGGGCACCGCGATCGCCAGCAGGACGGAGGCGAGGACGACGAGGCCGATCCTGGTGCGCAGCATCAGGCGGTCCTGGCGGTGTAGCCGACGTTGCGCACGGTGTGGAGCAGCCGGGGCTCGCCGTCCTCCTCGGTCTTGCGCCGCAGGTAGCCGACGTAGACGTCGAGCGAGCGCGAGTCGGTGTCGAAGTCGTAGCCCCAGATGCGCTGGTAGATCTGGTGGCGGGTCAGGACGGTGCCCTGATTGCGGAGGAGCAGCTCCAGCAGGTCGAACTCGGTCTTGGTCAGGTCGAGCCGGCGGGTGCCGCGGTGGGCCAGGCGGGCGGCGGGGTCGAGGGCGAGGTCGGCGAGGGCGAGGCGGGCACTGCCGGTGTCCTCGCTGTCCTCGGCGCGGGGAGGCTCGGTGCGGCGCAGGAGGGCGCGTATCCGGGCCAGCAGTTCCTCGGTGGCGAAGGGTTTGGCGAGGTAGTCGTCGGCGCCCGCGTCCAGCCCGGCGACCCGGTCGCCGAGCTGGTGGCGGGCGGTGAGGACCAGGACGGGCAGGCGGTCGCCGCGCCGGCGCAGCATCCGGCACAGCGCGAGGCCGTCGAGGCGGGGCATGACCACGTCCACCACCGCGAGGTCGGGGCGCCGGTGCTCCAGGAGTTCCAGGGCCTCCTGGCCGTCGGCGGTGGTGAGCACCCGGTAGCCCTCGAAGCGCAGCAGGTGGTCGAGGGTGCTGCGGACGCCGGGGTCGTCCTCGACGACCAGGATGGTGCGCCGGGCGGTGGCGGTGGGATCTGTCATGGCGTCATTTTCGCTGGTGGCGGGTGTGGTCATTCCGGTCGGGTGTGGCGGGTCAGCGGGTCAGCGCGTCAGCGGGTCAGCGGGTCAGTGCGGGACGGGGACGACGGTGACCGGCGGGATCTGCGCCAGGCAGGAGGTGTCGCCGACCTCGCCGGTGCGGATGAAGCTGCCGGAGATCTCCAGCGCGCAGCCGGTGGACTCCATCTCCGGGAGGTGTCCGCTGTTGGGTACCGAGACGAAGGAGCTGTGGAGGAACTGGGCCGCCGACAGGCGGGAGTTGACCTCGGGGGTGTTGGTGTCGAGGTCTCCGGAGAGCACCAGGACGGGCACGTCGGGCAGGTTCTCGAGGTCGGTCGACTGCGGGCGGGCGGTGCCCCGGCGCGGCCAGTTCAGGCAGTTGTCCCCGCCGTCGGTCTGGCCTGCGGCCCAGCCCTCGGGGCTGAAGGCCCCGAAGTCGGCCGGGTCGGCGGCGGCCAGGGCGGCGCGGTACTGGCGGCGGCGCTCCGGCACCGGGGCGTCCGGGTCCCAGGTGCGGACGTAGTCGTTGCAGGTGACGGCCAGGAAGGAGGCCTGGTCCTCGGAACCGGTGCCCTCCATCTCGCCGCGCACCAGGGCGGACAGCGGCCCCTCGTCGCCTGCTGCGAAGGCGTGCAGAGCGGCGGGCAGGGCACCGAGCAGCCCGGGCTCCCCGGGGTGCAGGCCGATGCCGCGGGTCGCCGGCTCGTACATCAGGTCGGCGAGCTTGTCCTCGGTGAACAGCACGGTCCGCCGCTCGCCACCGACCGTGGCGGTCACCTTCAGCGGGCGGGTGCGCAGCTGCTCGGTGACGGCGGCGAGGTCGTGCACCGCGGTGTCCGGATCGCAGGCGCCGCTGCGCTCGCAGATCCGGCGCAGCGTCAGGGAGACCTGCTGGGCGCCGGGCCGGGCCAGGGAGTCGAAGGCGACCGGGTAGGCACCGGACAGCACCATCTTCTCGACCCGCTCGGGGTGGCGATCGGCGTAGACCGGCATCAGGTAGGTGCCGTACGACATCCCGTACAGCACCAGCTCGGGGGCGCCCAGGCGCTCGCGGGCAGCGTCGATGTCGTCGGCGGTGGCGGCGCTGGTGTAGCCGCGGGCACGCGGGCCGAGCTCCTCGGCGCACTCGGCGACGGCCTCGCGCTGGCCGGCCCGCGGGGCCCAGCGGTACTCGGCCTCGGTGACGTCGCAGGGCAGCCGGCCGGAGCGTCCGGTGCCGCGCGGGTCCAGCAGCAGCACGTCGTAGTCGTCCAGCACCCCCTGCAGCGCGCCGGCCACCTGCTCGGCGCGGTCGATCAGGGTCTCGCCGGGGCCGCCGGGGTTGAGCGCGACGGTGCCCAGCGCCGGGCCGGGGCGGCCGTGGCGCACCACCGCGTAGCTCACGTCGATGCCGCCCAGGCGCGGCTCGTCGGCGACCAGCGGGCGGCGCATGGTCGTGCAGTCGACCCGGTGCCCGGGGACGGACGGGCACCATGCGGGTCGGCCCTGGGCGTCGGCGGCGGAGGCCTGCGCGGCGGGGGCGCCGGTGAGGGGCAGTGCGGCTGCCAGTACGGCCAGGGCCGTGGCCGCCAAGGTGCCGCGCCTCTTCGCGCTGTTCGTGCTCGTGCCCGCGTCCGTGCCCGTGTTCGTGCCCGTGTTCGTGCTCGTCGTCATCGCCGTGCCCTCCGTGCGTCCTGCGGTCGGTGTGGGTACGACTGTGCCGGGCATCCGTCAGCCGCTCGGCAGAGCGACGGCAAAGGCGTGTAAGAAACCCGCAGGAGGCGTAGGCCCCTCAGCCGGTTCCCCTGGCGGCTCTGCCCGTAGCGAGTCTGCGGCGGGCAGAGGCGGGGCGGGCATCCCCTGGAGGCGACCGCTGGCTTGGCTACGATGTGCCCTCCTTGACGCAGTGGTCGGGTGGGGCAGGTGGGAACTGTCAGCGGGTGCCGGGGCGGACGAGTATCTCGGAGGGCGGCCGGCTCCTGGGCGATCAGGTGGGCGACGGTCAGGTACGGGGGCACGGTGGTCTCCGCGGAGCGGTGTGCCCGGCCGGGTGGTGGGGCGGAGAGGCTGTTGCGGGTTGAGCGGGTTGAGCGGGTTGAGCGGGTTGAGCGGGTTGAGCGGGTTGAGCGGGTTGAGCCGGGAACTGAACTTCGGGACGTACACCGAGGAGTGGAAGGCCGGCCAGCGCGCGCTCGCCCCGGCGTCGCTGCGGCACCTCGACTCTTCGACGAGTCCGGCCCCGATGCATCCCGGTACGGGTGCGCTCCGTACCGGTGAGCTCGGGGCCGGACTCGGGCGCAATGGAGGCGCAGCCCGCGATTCGTCCTCGCGAGCCCCGCCTGGTATCACACCGTTACCTGCGCTGGCAGCAGTGCTTGTTGCGGTTGATGGAGGTGTGCCCCTCAGCGCTGCTGCGGAGTTCTGATCAGCTGATCAGGGGATCACCGTCACGGTGATTGTGATGTCAAGCCGCAGCTGTGACGAGAGGTGAACCTGGATAGCACTCTCCGTCACGCATTATCGCCAACGGGAAGTTGAGGCGTCGCCGGGCGAGGGCCGGTTACCAAGGGCTGTCCCGTAATTGATCTTGGGCGTCTCGGGCGCGGGTCGAGGGTGAGCTCGCCGCCGCGTGGCCGGCGGTGTGGGATGACCAGGCCGGTGCCGGGTAGCCGTCGTCGGCGATCGTCGTGGTCCGACCGACCATGTCCTTGGTGTTGGATTCCTCCCAGCCCTGACGCCGGTCCCCGCCCCGGCCTCGAAGTCATGCTGTCCGGGCTGGGGGCCGCGCCCTCTGTGCGTTGACTGGCGCGGACGGCTGTTCATTCAACTGTTATGTCAACAACCTCCAAGCAAAGCAGGCTAGTTGGCACACTTGCAGTGGGTGGATAGTTACATCGCCAGCTTGCCCTGTGGGTTGGCTGGCCATCATCGGTGGCGAACGGTTGGGTGGTTGGTCACTATCGACGAGTCGGCTGCTCAGACGCCTGTCGATGCGCAACACGCGCAGGGTGTGCAGATTGGCGACGGGGGTGTTCAGGTCAACGTGTTCGCCGCGCGTCCGCGGGTTTTCCGTCCGTGGATGGCGCCCGCTCTGCCCGGCCCGGTGATACCGCGGCCTGACCATTACGCGGCACTGTTCGACGGGGTGACGCGGAACGACGCGGGGCCGACCACGCTGGTCACAGCCGTCGAAGGTGCGGGCGGCTTCGGCAAGACGACCCTGGCCGCACTTCTCTGCCAGGACCCCCGGGTGATCGAGCGCTTCGCTGGTGGGTTGCTGTGGGTTACGGTGGGGGAGCAGCGGCATGGCGCGCGATTGGCCGAACTGATCGGCGGGCTATGTGAGATGCTCTCCGGAGATGGGGTGAAGACTGCCGATCCTCAAGTCGCCGGAGGGCGACTCGGTGAACTGCTGGACGCCCGCGACGCCACTCTCATGGTGATCGACGACGTATGGCGGCCCGAGCAGCTGACACCGTTCATGATCGGTGGGCGGCCCTGCCGTCGCCTCGTCACCACCCGGAACTCGGGGGTCGCGCCTCGGAGGGGAGTGTCTGTCCTCGTGGATGTGATGACCGCCGATCAGGCGATCGGTGTACTGACCGAAGGTGTAGGCGACGTGCCCCGGGATCTCCTTGGGAAGCTCGTCACCGCCACGGGCCGCTGGCCGCTGTTGCTGAGTCTGGTGAACGCCGCGCTGCTCGACCAACTCGCAGCAGGGGCCGATGTACGTCAGGCGGTGCAGTGGGTGCTGCAGCAGCTGCATAGTGGTGGACCCGCCATGTTCGACCTGGATCCCGGCGATGAGGACAACCGGAGCCACGCAATCGCGGCGACCGTGGATGTCAGCCTGGCGCTGCTGACACCTCACGAACGGGACCGCTACCTCGATCTCGTTGTCATCCCCACGGATACCAGCTTGCCGGCGGAGATCCTCTTCCGCCTGTGGCGCACGACGGGAGGGCTCTCGGCGTCCGAGGCCGAGAAGCTGCGTGCGCGGCTTGTTCGCCTAAGGCTCGTCCAGCCCGGTTGGCTGGACGGCGCTCCGGCAGTCCGGCTGCACGACATCCTCGGCGCCTTCCTGCGCTACAGGCTGACGGATGAAGAGCTCGAGGCCCGACACGAGTTGATGGTCCGCACGGCCGCGCACCTGCTGCCCGCGTCCGCAGAGCGGCGAACGCAGTGGTGGTCGATGCCTCGGGATGCCACTTACTTATGGCACCATCTGCCCTACCATCTGGCGCGTTCCGGCCGTACCGAGGAGCGTGAGTCGCTGGTATGCGACCTCCGGTGGGTGGCGGCGAAGGCGGCGAACCTGGGTTCATCTGTGCCTGTGGAAGCCGACTTGATCGAAGTGCCCACCGGAGCCGCCCAGGTCCTGCGGAGAGCGCTCGGGTCGATGTCCGACTTGCTGACACCCGGCGATCCGCCGACAGCCTTGGAAGCCACGCTCTACTGCTATCTCAGCGGCGTGCCGGAGCTGCAGTCGCCGGTGGCCCAGTACCGCTCTCACCTGTCCGAGCCCCAGCTGGTTCCCGCCTGGCCGCCGCCGGACCAGCACGCCCTGGGGGTTCTTCGCACCCTCACCCACCATACGTATGGGCTGGTCACCGGCCATACATACGGCATAAGCGATTGCGCGTTCTCGCCGGACGGCATGCTCCTGGCCACCGCTAGCCACGACCAGACAGCCCGCCTCTGGAACGTCGCCACGGCGAGCCCGGTCAGCGTCCTCGCTGGCCATGCCGGAGCGGTCTCGTCTTGTGCGTTCTCGCCGGACGGCACGCTCCTGGCGACCACCGGCCATGACCGGACGGCCCGGCTGTGGGACGTTGCGACGGGCACCGAACGCACCGTTCTCGCTGGGCACTCGGAGGCGGTCTCGTCCTGTGCGTTCTCGCCGGACGGCACGCTCCTGGCGACCACCGGCCACGACCGGACGGCCCGGCTGTGGGACCTCACAACGGCGAAGCCCGTTAGCGTGCTCACCGGTCATGCCGAGGCGGTCTCGGGTTGCGCCTTCTCCCCGGACGGCACGCTCCTGGCCACCACGGGGTACGACCAGACAGCCCGGCTGTGGGACGTCACGACCAGCACCGAACGCACCGTGCTCGCCGGACACTCCGAAGCCGTCACCTCCTGCGCGTTCTCTCCGGACGGCGCCCTCCTGGCCACCGCCGGCCACGACTGGAGGGCTCAGCTCTGGCAAACGGGAGCCGAGTCCCACCGGGTAGAGCACGTGGTGAAGTGGGAGTATGCCTGCGCGTTCTCGCCGGACGGCACGCTGATCGCCTCGGCGGGCCACGACCGCAGGGTCCGCGTCTGGGAGGTGGCGAGCGGCGATCTACGGCAAACGTTCGAAGGCCATACCGACCTCGTCAGCAGCTGCATGTTCTCGCCGGACGGCACGCTGATCGCGTCAGCCAGCTACGACCGCACCGTCCAGGTCTGGGAGGCAGCCACCGGAAGGGTCAGAACAGTCTTCACGGACCACAGTGACCTCGTCACCTCCTGTGCGTTCTCGCCCGACGGTACGCTGATCGCGTCAGCCGGCCACGACGACACGATCCGGATCTGGGAAGTCGCCGGAGGACAACCCGTCCGTGCCCTCACCGGTCATACCGGTGCGATCTCCTCCTGTGTGTTCTCTCCGGATGGCACAATGATCGTTTCGGCCAGCCACGACCACACCGTCCGGATCTGGGAAACCGCCACCGGAGCGACGCGCGCGGTGCTCACAGGCCATGGCGACCTCGTCAGCAGTTGCGCGATCTCACCTGACGGTACGCTGATCGCATCGGCAAGCCACGACCGGACCAGCAAGATCTGGGACGCTGCCTCGGGCACGCTGCGACAGACCCTGACGCGGCACGCCAGCGGTCTTACCGACTGCGCATTCGCACCCGACGGCACCCTCGTTACCGCGGAAATCGGGGAGTTCCGACTGCGGCTTTGGCGCCCGGGGAGCGATGAGCCCTGGTGCGGGCTGCGTGTGTTCAGCCCACTACTGCAACTGGCCTGGCATCCCGAGCAGTCGTACCTGTGCGCTGTCGGCGAAGCGGGAGTCTACCTGTTCCGCTATCTGCCCAATGGCACTCGTGGCGCCGACATCTGACGGGGGAGAGATGTTCCATTCCGGTCCACACGTCAGCTGCTATCGGGCCGTCTCGGCGGATGACGGCTCGCTCGTGGGCGTTCGCTGTGTCAAGTTCGCAAACCTCCTTCACTGCCCGGATTCCGCCGGCGTGGCCTTCGCCTGGTACGCAGAGGGAGTCGCGCCTACCGGCCCCTACCGTCATTTCGGCGAGGCGTTCATCACGGAACCCGCCCCCCGCGACAGCGGTGCCAGCTTCCTGACTGCGCACGCCGCAGGCATCGTCGGCAACGGTGAGCGGACCGAGCCATTCATGAGGCTCCGGTTCGAGGTCGCTTCGACATCATCCGCAGAGCCCGCGCGACTGGTGGTCACCGGCGATCTGCGGGAAGAGTGGAAGCTGCAGCCTGACGGCGTCGTCACTGACTACAGTCCTCTGGCACGCCACATCGAGCGAGTAGGTCCTCATCTGAACGAATACGCGGCACGCAAGCGCGACGGTACGCCGGGGTTCGGCGTTCGGGCGATGCTGAGCAGCGGCAGCTGGCTCGGAGCCGGCCGCTGGCGCGACCTGACCTACCTGCACATCGGTACCTACATCGGCGCGCGCACCGGCCCTCTGCGGTTCGGCGCCTCCGACATTGCCGCCGGCAACTCCTTCAGCGGTCACGTTCCATGGGGCGAGCTCAACATCCGGGCGGGCATGGAGGGCGGCCGGCCCGTGCGCCACGTGACCGGAGCCTGGTCCGAGACATGGGAACTTCGGTCCGCCGCTACCGAGTGGGCGCCAGACCGCCAGATAGCTGACTTCACCGCATTCGGCTGACTGTGGCCAATCTCAAGACAACTCCGGAAGAGTAATAGTGGTTGAGGAGGTTGGCAATCTCTGGCTCCCCTCCAGGCGAGGTGCCAGACTGGAAGCTGCGTCACTGACACCGGCTCTCATCGGCTACGGAGGAGACGAAATGACTGGTGTGGAGTTGGTGGTGGCCGCTCTCGCGGCTGGTGCCTCGGCGGGGCTGACCGACACTGCGAGCAGCGCGGTCCGCGATACCTATTCCGGTCTGCGCGAGGCGGTACGACGGCGTCTTTCTGCGCGGGGCGAGGACAGCGCACACGTACTGGAGGCGAGCGAGGCCGAGCCCGAGGTCTGGCAGGGCAGGTTGCACGACGAGCTGGTTGAATCCGGCGCAGCCCAGGACACGGAGATCCTGGCTGCGGCGCTGTCATTGCTCCGGGAACTGGGCACAGCCGGCCGGCAGTCCCCGGGGGCACAGAGAGTGGATGCCCGGGATGCCAAGGGTGTACAGATCGGTGACCACAACACGCAGAACAACACGTTCAACTGACTGGTGCGCAGCCAGGACCGGGTGAAACCGTGGAAGATGGGCGCTGCGGGAGTAGAACTCGGCTTGCTGGCATGCCCGCGGCCGGCTCGATCCCGCGCGAGCCGTAGCTCGAAGCCCGTTTCTGCGATCTCCGCTGAGGAACAGCCGGCCGGCTGAGGCCTCATCAGAAGCCCTACCAGTCTCCCGACTTCGGCGAGCTCGGTGTGGACCAGGCGTGGGCGGGCTTCGACACCAACTGGAGTCAGGAACTGCACGTCACCCAGCGCGCCGTGGCGGAACTGGTCCAGAAGATGTCGGCCACCAGCGCCAACTACCGCGCCGCGGAATCGACGGTTGCCGGATCGCTGACCCCGGCGCAGTCCCGGTGAGCAAGGTCGCGGACCTGTAGAAGGCGCAGCAGTCCATCACGCACCCCGGTTCCGGCTTCTTCATCGGCGGCGCGCTGCTCGGCGCGATCGGCAAGGCCCTGGCCGTGGTCGGGCCGGCCGGGAACCCGGGCGTGATACGCGAGCGGGCCAAGGCGTGCCGGTGCCCGCCAAGGCCTATGCCAAGGCGTCCACCGACCTCGGGGACGCCGCCGACAACCGGCTGCCGAACACCTGGACGGGCTCGGTCGCCGAGAACGCCGCCCAGTCCGTCCGGGCGCTGGCGAACGAACTGGCCGTCTCCCGGAAGTCCTTGGAGCAGGCCGTCACCGAGCTGAACGCCTGGGCGGACAATCTGGAAGGAGCTCAGGGCACCGACGCGCAGGGCGTGACCGCCCTGGGAACGTGCAGAAGTCACTCGCCCACGACGCCTTCGACATGAGCAAGGCCATTGCCGCCATCGAACCGGCCGACACCGCGGTGGGAACCAGGATCTCGGCCGCCCAGCGGGCGGAGAGCAGCGGCAGCCGCGCCGCGAGCATGCTCAATCAGCTCGCCGCCAGGGCCCGGACCGAGCGCGCCGGACAGGGGCCGATCGATCCTCTCGCGGCGCTGGTGCTGGCGAACGAGAAGGGCCCCGGCGGCGGTGAGGACGGCGACTACATCCTGACGGCCGGCCAGCTCGACCGCGCCGAGCAGTTCATGTCCGTGATGAACGGCGCCGACCAGCTCGCGTTCCAGAAGCTGCTGTCCGGCGCGAAGTCGCCGGAGGAGGCTCGACCTACGAGTACGTCAACCTGGACACCGACGACGACCGGCGGGCGGCCGTCACCCGGATCGAGAAGGCCCTGGACGAGGGCAAGCCGGTGCCGTTCTGCGCCTTCGACGAGGC
Organism: Kitasatospora sp. NPDC058444; assembly: GCF_042721415.1. Taxonomy (NCBI): domain Bacteria; kingdom Bacillati; phylum Actinomycetota; class Actinomycetes; order Kitasatosporales; family Streptomycetaceae; genus Kitasatospora; species Kitasatospora sp. NPDC058444. Next base: position 20,088 of record NZ_JBHXLL010000075.1, read on the forward strand.
CAGTGCCGCGAAGGGTGAGAACGGCAACTACCACCAGATGGTGATCGTGGCCCGGGACGGCGACCGGTTGCAGGTCTACAACCCCTGGGGCCAGTCGGTGTGGGTGACCGAGGACCAGTTCATCCACAACCACCTGAACGACGGTGGCCTCACCGGCACGACGAACATCAACCGGCCCTACGGAGCGGAGCTGCCGAAATGACCGACATCCTCCCGGACACCGAACTGATGACCGGCTACGACGTCGAGGCCGCCATCACCCGCGGCCTGCTGATCGACGGAGTCCCGCGCCGGGTGCTCTTCGGCGAGGCGGCGATCGCCGCTTCCTACCAGGCCGAGGCCCTGCACATCGGCCCGCACCCGCTGGGCGTCCTGGCCCAGTACGTCCGCGCCGGCGGCTTCGCCGGCGCGCTCGACCTGCCCGAGCCGGTGATCGGCCGGGAACCGGGCGAGCTGGTCCGCGGCTGGCTGCGCGCGGCCGCGGCCGGCGGGGCCGACCTCGGGCGCGAGGTCCTGTTCGCTTGCTGGCTGGCCGAGGTCGCGCTGTTGATCACCATGCGGCGCCGGGTCCGGGAAGAGGGCAGCTGATGCGCCGAACCGTCATCGCCGGCGTGGCGGCGCTCCTGGTCGGCGCCCTGCTGCTCGTCTCCTACCTCGCCGGCTGGTGGTCCGACTCCGGCCCGGCCGGCACCACGGTCGCCTCCGCCCCCCGACCGGAGGTGGAGGTGCCCCTCCCCGACAAGGCGTCGAACGCCACCTCTCCGTATCCGACCAGCACGGTGACCCTGGAGGTCGGGCAGCGGCTCGGTGTCAGAACGACCGGGGGCGCCCTGCAGAAGAAGTGGTACCTCTACTCGGCGGGCGACGGCGGCGTGCTGCGGCCCGGCAAGGACTTCGTCATCAGCCCCTGCCCCACGGACCCGCCGATGGCGGGCTGCGGCTCCGAGTTCGACCTGACCTTCAGCGCCTTGGCGCCCGGAACCACCACACTGACGTGGTTGTTCGGGGAGGGGGGTTGCAATGCCGGCGTACCGAAGTACAAGGGTGAGCGGTGCGACATCTCCAAGAGCATCCAGGTCACCGTCCGCTGAACATCACACGGAACCTCGATGGCCCCGGCCGCCCCGCCCAACACCCCGTCTCCCCGAACCGGGAGGGCGGGAGCTGATGCTACGCCCTCGCCGCTGCGACGGGTGATCCTGGCCGCCGTGGTCGGTGGTGACCGTCTCCGGTGCGAAGAACGGCAGCGCGGCGACCCTGTGCCTGGCGAACTCGGCGACCAGCGCGGCCGGTGCCCCGGGGTAGGGCCACTCCATGTCCTCGCGCCAGCCCTCGTGCATCGGCAGCGGCATCAGCCGGTCTCGGGCTTCAGCACGTGCTCCGCGCGGATCCGGGCCTGCTCCAGCTGGTCCGCGGACAGGTCGGACAGCACCGCCGACCGCCGCGCGCCGCCCGCCGCCCCGGCCTCCGCGGCAGCCTCCAGGTCTGGGCGGTTGGCCAGCCAGCGCAACGACCGGCGCTCCCGCTCCCCGTCCGGCCAAGCCAGAACGACCCGCCCCAGGTGCGGCTCGACCTCCTCGACCGTCCACTCGACGTTCCCGAGCCGCAGCCTCACCCCGGGCGCGACCACGACGGCGCCCCGGCTCACGGCCGGCCCTCTGCGGCCGACCCGGCCCAGACCGGCGAGCGGTCCTGCAGCGGCTCGCCGAGGTCCACTCCCAGCCGCCGGTGCCAGAGCAGGTGGACCGCCTCGACCCGGGCCAGCGCCGGCCGCTGGGTCGAGCCCACCAACTCCGCGAACGACCGCGGGCGCTAGGCGGCCGCGGCCGGCAGCTGCGGCTGCAGGCCCAGCGGGTCCGTGCACGGCCGGCGCCGGGCCGGCAACGCGTCCAACACCCCCTGGATATGCCGGCGCCAGCCACCGACCACGGCGTAGCGCCAGCCTGCGGCCGCCGCGACCTCCCGCGCCGCCGCGAACTTCGCCGCCTGGAGGCGGAACTCCCGAACGAGACCACTCTCCGGGCCACAATCACCCGCGCGAGTGGCGGGAGCCAGCAGCGTGCAGGCCTCACCGGCCCAGTTGCCACGCAACTGAGTAGGTGACGTCCATGATGCCCAGGTCCTGGTCAAGGATGCTCAGGTCGCTGTAGCTGGCGACGCGCTTCCCGGACTCATCCAGCACCGGGATCCCACCAGGGAGGAACCTCCCGCCGCGGACGGTCAGCACGGGCTGTCCGTCCCTGTACTCCAGCGTCAACGTGCCGACGTCCTCGGGCTTGACCTCGGACGCCGGGACCGGAGTCGGCTGAGCGGGTGCCGCCGCCTCGGAAGTGGGAGTCAGCCCGAGACTCGCCAACTGCTCGGGTGACATCTGCACCTTGGCGGGCCCCTTCGAGTTGGACGTGCTCTCGGACATGGCTGCCTCCTCACTGGCCGGCTCGCTGCCGACGCGCCTGGATCATTCCATGACGGAGCGTCAGGAAACCTCACTCCCCAGACGAGGTTGGCATACGGGCGCAGCGGGACGGCTCGGAACTCTCGGTGCATCTGGCTTCTGCGGACTCCCGCGCGGGCTGCGAGCTGATCGCCCAAGTCAGTGACGGAGCAAGCCCTCGATGACGAGCTGGACATCGCGTTGCTCCCCGGTCTTGGCTCAACGCGCGCCACCGGGCGTTCGATGAAGGAGCGGCCCACCGCGAGCGGCGTCAACGGGCCTTTTGCGGCCTGTTGGGTGCTTTGGCGTCCTCGCTCGGTGGAGATACGCGGCCCCAGTTGCCGGCAGTCGCCGCCGGGTGGCCGTGGCGGGTCGGCCGGAGGCGTCGGCGAGGTCTGTGAGGCCGTTCCGGCGTGGCCGACCGCGCCGGCGGCAGGGCTCCGCCGCCGGGGAAGGCTCAGGCGTTCTTGATGGCGTCTACCTTGGCCGCGGTCGCGGCGTCGTCTGCGGCCACCGGCTGCAGGACTGCGAGGGCGAGCGTGACGTAGCGGTCCCTGGCGTCCTCCGGCGACGTGCCCCGAAGCTCGTTCCAGGCGGCCCACCTGGCCTTGCCCGCGAAGTCAAACTGGCCGGGCCGCCCGGTGTTCACGTCCCCCTGGGAGCCCTGCTTCCGGAGCGCGTACAGCTTGAGCTGGGTCTCCCCGGGGGCTGTACCTTGCCGTCCTTCGGCAGCGACTGCATGATCTCGACGGCCTTGGTGAACTGGGACTGACTGGCCATGGGCCTCTCCTCGGTGCCCTCGACATGACTGCGCGCCGCAGGGGCAGGGGCAGGGGCAGGGGCAGCATGGAGCACGGCGGCCCCACATCGCTGCCGGCCACGCCGCAGTGGCCCCGGCACCCCCGGCGGACGCACCGGGCCGGCAGTTCGACGCCAGGCGTCACCCCGAATGCGGCAGGTGCGCGGCGACCTCGGTGTAGCCCCAGGGCTGCTGGCCGGCGGCCATGGCGGTGTCCTTCCTCGCTGTTCCGGCGATGAGCGTACGTGGCGGTGGTCGGGTGGGGGTCAGCAAGGCCACCCCTGCCGGATCGGCGCGGGGCGGCCTTCGTCCGTGGCGGTCAGGAGTCGGCGAGCCGGTTGGCGAGTTCGAGCGCGGCGGTCGCCACGGTGACGCTCCGCTGCCCAAGGTGACACGGGGTGGAGCGCGATCTGGACGAGCGGGCGGGGAAGGCAGGGACGGTAGCCGGTGGGGACGTAGATCTTGTAGCCGTGGGCGACGGCGCTTCGTCGGAGTCGAACTCTCCCCGCACTACGCCGAGATCGCCGACCAGCGCGCCTGCGAGCAGAGCTGACCCAGGACGACTTCGCCCTCGCCGGACCGGAGGCCTGACCATGAGGATCACCAGAACGACGGCCCACAGGCGCGAAGGGGCGGCTGGAGTACCAGGCTCTAGTAGTACTTCGTTAGGTCTGAAGTGGTCGGGTGCGGCCCTCGAAGTGGTCCAGGCCCAGACCGTGCTTCATCTCGCGGTAGTCGTGCTCGATGCGCCAGCGGATCTTGGCCAGGCGCGCGAGGCGGCGGATCGCGGTGTCGGGCGGCAGGTTGGTCAGCCAGTACTCGGTGGGCGCGCTCGCGTCGGGCGGCCATTCGGCCAGCAGGGTCTCGGCCGGCAGGACGCCGTCCCATGCGGCGCCGCCTCCGGCCTCGGCGGCGGCGAGTGTGCGGGGGATCTTCCCCGCGGGCCGTATCTGCAAAACCCGGAACCGTGAGCGCATCGCTCCGCGGCTGCCCTGGCGCCAGGTGACCTGCCGAAACGCCCGACGGCCGCCTTCGGCGGCGAGTTCGTGCAGGGCGAGGGGGTTGGTGCGGTAGCGGGGCAGGGTCCTGCGGCCGGCGCCACCGTAGGCGGGCGCTACCGGTTGGGCGTCGTGGGGGGGGGGGGGGGGGGGCGCCCCCCCCCCCCCCCCACCGGGGAGCACCACCCCGGCCGCGGGGGGGCGGCGGCCGGGCCCGCAGCCCGGGGGCCCCGCCCGGGGCGCCCCC
>NZ_JBHXLL010000076.1:0-23811 GCF_042721415.1 Kitasatospora sp. NPDC058444
GGGGGACCCTGTGGGAGAGTAGGACGCCGCCGAACAATTCTTCAGAAGAACCCCCATCCGGTTTCCGGATGGGGGTTCTTCGCGTTTTAGGACCAAGCCGGCCGGATGGGCCCGACAGGCCCGACAGGCCGGGCCGGCCGCGGTGGGGCCGAAAAAATCTCGGCCGGCCGTGTCGAGAACCCGTGCCCGGCGTCGTCCCCGGGGTGAACGCGGCCAGAATGGTCCGCACCAAGCTCCGATCCGAGGAGACGACGATGGCCAAGTACCTGCTGCTGAAGCACTACCGGGGTGCCCCGGAGGCGGTCAACTGCGTGCCGATGGACCAGTGGACGCCGGAGGAGGTCACGGCGCACATCACGTACATGCAGGACTTCGCGGACCGGCTGGAGAAGACCGGCGAGTTCGTCGACGGTCAGGCCCTCGCGCCCGAGGGGACGTGGGTCCGGTACGACGGCGAGGGGCGTCCGCCGGTCACCGACGGTCCGTTCGCGGAGACCAAGGACCTCATCGCCGGCTGGATGGTGATCGACGTCGACAGCTACGAGCGTGCCGTCGAGCTGGCCGGGGAGCTGTCGGCCGCCCCCGGGGCCGGGGGGAAGCCGATCCACGAGTGGCTGGAGTTGCGCCCGTTCCTGGCCATGCCGCCGACCATCACGGAGTGACCTGCCCGATGGACGAGGCCCTGCTGAGGAGCCTCGCACCGAGTGTCATCGGTGTCCTCGTCCGCCGCGGAGCGGATTTCGCGGCGGCCGAGGACGCTGTGCAGGAGGCGCTGGTCGAGGCGGTTCGGCTCTGGCCCGCGGAGCGGCCGCGCGATCCCAAGGGCTGGCTGGTCACGGTGGCCTGGCGCAAGTTCCTGGACGCGGCCCGGTCGGATGCCGCCCGGCGCCGCCGGGAGGACCTGGTCGACCGGGAGCCGGAGCCGGGGCCCGTGGCCGGTGCGGACGACACGCTCCAGCTCTACTTCCTGTGCGCCCACCCGTCGTTGACGCCCTCCTCGGCGGTCGCGCTGACCCTGCGTGCCGTGGGCGGGCTGACCACCCGCCAGATCGCCCGGGCCTACCTGGTGCCCGAGGCGACGATGGCTCAGCGGATCAGCCGGGCCAAGCGGACCGTCTCGGCCGTCAGGTTCGATCAGCCCGGGGACGTCTCCACCGTGCTCCGGGTGCTCTACCTGGTCTTCAACGAGGGCTACTCCGGCGATGTCGACCTCGCGGCCGAGGCCATCCGGCTCACCCGGCAGCTCGCGGCGGTGATCGACCACCCCGAGGTGGCGGGACTGCTGGCCCTGATGCTGCTGCACCACGCTCGGCGGGCAGGCAGGACCGGGCCCGACGGTGCGCTGGTGCCGCTGGCCGAGCAGGACCGTGCCCGCTGGGACACCGGGCTGGCCGCCGAAGGCATCGGGATCCTCCAGCGGGCCCTGGCCCGGGACCGGCTGGGCGAGTTCCAGGCCCAGGCGGCCATCGCCGCGCTGCACGCCGACGCGCTCACCGCCGAGGAGACGGACTGGGTGCAGATCGTCGAGTGGTACGACGAACTCGTCCGGCTGACCGCCAGTCCGGTGGTGCGGCTCAACCGCGCGGTGGCGGTCGGCGAGGCCGACGGTCCGCGCGCCGGGCTGGCGGCGCTCGCGGAGCTGGACGAGGCGCTGCCCCGGTACACGGCGGTGGCGGCGTACCTCCACGCGCGGGACGGGGACGCGGTGACGGCGGCCCGGCTGTACGCGCAGGCGGCGCTCAAGGCGCCCAACCTCGCCGAGCGCGAGTATCTGACCCGTCAGGCGGCCCGGCTCAACGCGGAGTTGAGGAGGCGTCGGGACGACTGAGCGACCTCCGGGGGAGGAGTGGGGCTCAGAGCCGGCCGGCGGCCTTCAGTGCCAGGTAGGTGTCGGCCAGGGCCGGGGCGATCCGGGCCGGCGGGGCGTCCAGGACGGTGACGCCGTGGCGGCTGAGGCGCTCGGCGGTGGCCCGGCGGTCGGCGCGGGTCTGCTCGGCCGCCGCCGCGCCGTAGACCGCCTCCAGGGTGCCCCGCCCCGCGGCGAGGGCGTCCAGCTGGGGGTCGGCGACGGAGGCGAGGACGACCTCGTGGCGCTTGGTGAGCATGGGCAGCAGGGGGCGCAGGCCGTCCTCGACCGGGGCCGCGTCGAGGCCGGTGAGCAGCACGATCAGCGAGCGCTGCGGGGCCAGCTTGAGCGCGGTGGCGACCAGCGAGCGCATGTCGGTCTCGTGCAGGGCGGGTTCCAGCCCGGCCATCGCGTTGGTGAAGGCGGGCAGGACCTCGTGGGCCGAGCTGCCGGCCACGGTGACGCGCTTGCGGGAGTCGTGGGCGAGCAGGTCGACCCGGTCGCCGGCCCGGGTGGCGAGGGCGGTGAGCAGCAGCGCGGCGTCGAGGGCGGCGTCCAGTCGGGGTGCGTCGCCGACCCGGCCGGCCGAGGTGCGGCCGGTGTCGAGGACGACGAGGATGTGCCGGTCGCGTTCGGGGCGCCAGGTGCGGATGGCGACGGTGTGGCGGCGGGCGCTGGCGCGCCAGTCGATGGAGCGGACGTCGTCGCCGGGAAGGTACTCGCGCAGGGAGTCGAACTCGGTGCCCTGGCCGCGGGTCAGCACGGAGGTGCGGCCGTCGAGTTCGCGCAGCCGCGCGAGCCGGGAGGGCAGGTGCTTGCGGCTGGCGAACGGGGGCAGGGCGCGGACCGTCCAGGGGACGAGGTGCGAGCCCTGGCGGCCGGCCAGGCCGAGCGGGCCGAGCGAGCGGACCGTCACCCGGTGGGCGTGGTGGTCGCCGCGGCGGGTGGGGGCGAGCACGGTGGTGATCTTGCGGCGTTCGCCGCCGGGGAGTGCCAGGGTGTGTCGGGAGGCGGTTTCGGCGGTGCCGGGGCGCCAGGCGGACGGGGCCCAGGCGTCGCGGAGCAGGCCGCGGAGCGGGCGGCCGGACGGGTTGGTGACGGTCAGTTCGACCGTGGCGGGCTCGCCGAGCCGCACGGTGGTGTCGCCGCCCCGTCCGAACCGCAGGCTTCGGACGGGGGCGGCGAGCACCAGGTCGACCACGACGGCGATCAGCACCGCACCGGTGACCAGGCCGATCCCGGTCCAGGACGGCAGTAGCAGGCCCACGACGAGCGCGCCGAGTGCGGCGAGCAGGGCGGTTCGCCCGGTGAGGGCCATGCGGTGCGCTCCTTCGGGAAGCCCGTGAGTCGGAAGCCCGTGGGCCTCGGGGAGGTGGGCCGGTACGGGGGTGCTGCGGTGCGGTGCCGGCTCGGTGCCGGGTGGTGCGGGTGGTGCGGAGTGGGACGTGCCGGGGTCAGCGGGGTGCGGGCGTCTGGGTGAGGACGGCCTGGATGACGGAGTCGGCGGTGACGCCCTCCATCTCGGCCTCGGCCCGCAGCGCGACCCGGTGCCGCAGGGTGGGCAGGGCGAGCGCCTTGACGTCGTCCGGGGTGACGTAGTCGCGGCCGGCCAGCCAGGCCCAGGCGCGGGAGGCGGCGAGCAGGGCGGTGGCGCCGCGCGGGGAGACGCCGATCGACAGCGAGGGGGACTGCCGGGTGGCCCGGCAGAGGTCGACGATGTAGGCGAGGACCTCGGGGGAGACGGTCAGCTTGGCGATCTGCTCGCGGGCGGCGGCGAGGTGCTCGGGCCCGGCGACCGGGCGGACGCCGGCCGCGCCGAGGTCCCGCGGGTCGAAGCCGGCGGCGTGCCGGGCGAGTACCTGGAACTCCTGGTCGCGGTCGGGCAGCGGGAGGACCAGCTTGAGCAGGAAGCGGTCCAGCTGGGCCTCGGGCAGCGGGTAGGTGCCCTCGTACTCGACCGGGTTCTGGGTCGCGGCGACCAGGAAGGGGACGGGCAGCGCGCGCGGTACGCCGTCCACCGTGACCTGGCGCTCCTCCATGGCCTCCAGCAGGGCGGCCTGGGTCTTCGGCGGGGTGCGGTTGATCTCGTCGGCGAGCAGCAGGTTGGTGAAGACCGGGCCGGGCTGGAAGGAGAACTCGGCGGTGCGGGCGTCGTAGACGAGCGAGCCGGTGACGTCGCCGGGCATCAGGTCGGGGGTGAACTGGATGCGCTTGGTCTCCAGGCTGAGCGCGGTGGACAGGGTGCGCACCAGCAGGGTCTTGGCGACGCCGGGGACGCCCTCCAGCAGCACGTGGCCGCCGCATAGCAGGGCGACGACCAGGCCGGTGACGGCGGCGTCCTGGCCGACCACGGCCTTGCCGATCTCGGCGCGCAGGGCGGTCAGCGCGGTGCGCGGGTCGGTGGCGGGGATAGCGGGTGCCGTGCCGGGGACGGAGCGGAGCTGGGCGGTTGCCTGGTCGGTCACGGGTTCCGTACCTGCCTTTCGAGGGCGTCGAGGTCGTCGGCGAGCCGCAGCAGCGCGGCGTCGTCGGTCGGGGGCGGGCCGTACAGCAGGGCCCGGACGTCCCCGGCGGGCCGGTCGGGCAGCCGGTCGGCCACGGCGACGCAGAGCGCGTCGGAGTCGGGTGCGCCGGCCCGGAGCGGGACGCCCAGGGCGGGGGCGAGGCGGTGGGCGGTGGCGTCGCGCAGCGCCTCGGCGGCGCGGCCGCGGGCCCTGGCCCGCCGGTAGAGGCGGGCGCGGCCCTCGGTGGTCTCGGCGGCGCGGACCACCACGGGCAGGTTCTCGCTGACCACCGGGCCGAGCCGGCGCCCGCGCCAGAGGGCGGCGAGCACGGCGGCGACGGCGAGTTGGTAGGCGGCCCAGTGCCAGCCGCTCGGCAGGAAGTCGCCGAAGGTCTTGGTGCGGGCGTCCTCGGGGAGCGGGACGGAGTAGTCGGGCAGGTGCCAGGTGAGGTGGGGCTGCGAGCCGAGCAGGCCGAGGGCGAGGGAGGCGTTGCCGTCCTTGGCCAGCTCGCCGTTGTGCAGGAACGTTCCGCTGCCGAGTACGACGACGTCCCGGTCGCCGTCCCCGACGGGGAGGCGGACCAGCGGGTAGCCGCGGCTGCGTGAGTAGCAGCCCTCGCCGCGGCTTCCGCTGGTGTAGAGCATGCCGCCCTGCAGGGCGCTGCCGGCCCGGACGGCTTCGGTGAGCGAGCAGTCCGCGGGGGTGGAGCGGAGGGCGGCGTACGCCGGTCCGCCCGTGTCGTCGGACAGCCGGATGCCGGGGGCGAGCGCGGTGAGCGCGGACGGGCCGGGGGCGACCAGCACCAGGCGCCGGTGCCGGGCGGCGGCGACGGCGCGCAGCTGGGCGGGGCTGAGCAGGTCGGGTTCGGGCAGCACGAGGGTGTCCTGGCCGGCCGGGGTGGCGGTCGGGTCGGTGGTCGACTCGGCCTTGAGGCCCTGGCGTTCGAGCAGGGCGACGACGGCGTGGGCGCCGTCGCGGTCGTACGAGCGCGGGTCCAGTGGAGGGAAGCGGCGGTCCTGGCCGAGGGCGGACACGGCGGCGGCGCCGATCAGCAGGGCGGCGAGGACGGCCAGGTACCAGCGGGTCCGGCGCCACAGGCCGCGGGTGGTGGGGGTGAGACTGGTCGGGGCGTCGGCGGCGGGCGCCTGGGCGACGGGCGCTTGGTCGACGGGAGCCTGGGCGGCGGGCGGGGGCGTGGGGACGGTACCGGTCATGCCGCTCCTCCCGGGGCCGGGGCCGGGACGGGGGCGTCGGCGGTGTCGGGCGCGAGGACCGGGCGGGTGCGCTCCAGCGTCCGGTCGAGCTCGTGCAGCAGCCGGTAGGCGTCCTGGTCGGCGGTGCGCTCGCCGTACGCGATGTCGTCGAAGGTCCGGGCGGCCGCGGCCAGTGCGGCGGCGTGCTCGGGCAGCGCCCGGCCGGCCTCGGTGGCGGCCTCGTCGGCGGTGCGGCCGGGGCGGGTGTCGAGCAGGGTGCGCTCCTCCAGGCCGCGCACCAGGGCGCGCATCTGTTCGCGGACGGCTTCGGTCCAGCGTCCGGCGGCGGCGTGTCCGGCGGCGTCCGCCCGGTACTGGTCGGCGCTGCGCGGGCCCTCGGCGCCGTACACGTCCTGGACGGTGCGGGCGGCGCGGCGGGGCGCGCCGAGGCGCCACCAGAGCGCGGCGCCGATCAGCACCGCGACGATCAGGAAGAGGATCAGTCCGGTGGTGCCGTCGGTGCCGTCGCCGGAGATGCTGTTGAGCGCGCCGGCGATGTGGTCGTAGATCCAGTCCGTGATCCGTTGCAGCACGGACGGGTCGTGCTTGTGGTACTCCGCGTCGAGCAGTTCGTCGCGGGCGGCCTCGCGCGCCGGGTCACGCGGCACGGTGACCGGTGCGCCGCCCGCGACGAGCAGCCTCTCCCCCCAGTTCGGCATCCGGCTCAGCGCCTCGCCGAGGTCGGGTCGGCCTGGGCGCCCCAGCCGCTGCCGCTGCCGCCGTGCTCGGGCAGGCCGGCCGCGCGGGCGAGCTCGATGTCCAGGGCCTCGCGGCGGATCCGCTGGTCGATGTAGACCAGCACGCCGACGGCGGCGATGAACGGGGTGGTGAAGGTGCCGGCGATGATCCCGGCGACCGCCATCAGCAGGACCATGGCGACGCCCCGGTCGGCGGCGTCCGGCAGGCCCTGGCCGTTGAGGCTCTCGAAGCCCAGCAGCACGCCGAGGAGCTGGAACGGGACCGCGATGACCACGGCGACCACGAGCGCCAGCAGGTAGCTCAGCACGGTGATGCCGAGGACCCGCCACCAGGCGCCGCGGACCAGGCGCCGCGAGCGCGACAGCGCCGTCAGCACGCCCTGCTTCTCCAACATCAGGGCCGGGGCGGCGAGGCTGAAGCGGATCCACAGCCAGAGGGCGACCGGCACGGTCAGCAGACCGAGCAGGCTCAGCAGGCCGGTGAGGGCGTCGGAGCCCCCGCCGGCGAGGCCGTAGCCGGCCATCGGGGCGAAGCCGAGCAGGATCACCCCGGGGCCCAGCAGGGCGGTGAGGAGGGTCAGCCCGAGCAGCTGGAGCAGCCGGGGACGGGCGTCGCGCCAGGCCTCCCCGGCGGTCACGGAGCGGCCGAGGACGGCGCGGCTGACCACGATGGTGAGCAGCGCGGTGGCGAACACGTTGAGCAGCAGCTCCAGCGGCATCCCGGCCAGCAGCCGCAGGGTCTGGGTGGACTCGCCGGTCTTCCCCTTGACCAGCAGGTCGACCAGGACGGAGCCGGCCTGGGAGAGCACGGCGAGGCCGAGCGAGAGCGAGAGCACGGTGCGCCAGTGCCGGCGGACGGTGGTGACGGCGCCGTCCAGCAGTTCGCCGAAGCTCAGCGGGCGCAGCGGGATGACGCCCGGCTTGGGGCTCGCCGGGGCGCCCCAGCCGTACGGGCGGTGGCCGCCGGGGGGCTGCTGGCCCCACTGCTGGCCCCACTGCTTTCCCCACGGCTGTCCGTTCTCGGGGGCGCCGGCCGGGCCGGGCCGGTCGGGGGCGGCCTGCGGTGGTGCCGACGGCCCGGGCACGGCGGCGGGCGCGTCGGCCGGGGGCCGGGCGTCGTCGCGGGGCGGCTCGGACGAGCTGGGCGAGGCCCAGCCCGGGGTGTCGGTCATCACTGCTCCTCGGAGGGCGTCACGGGCGCGACTGCGAACGGATCTTCCCCGCGCGCAGCGCCCATCGTGCCATGGGGCCGGAAATCGGCCCCAGGGCGATCCGGTTGCTGATCGGCAACGGTCCCGCACGGTGGGTCGGGTGGCGGTCCGCAGCGGGTCCTGAACGGGTCCCGAACGGGTCCGGAGGCGGTTCGGAGGCGTTCCCGGCGGGCACATTCGCCCGGTATGGCCGGAATGCACCGGTGGGGGAGTTGGCCGTTCTGGAGCATTGGCACTGCTGTGCGGCAGGTCACAATCCGGTAATGAGAAGATGGACGCATGAAGGGACGCGTCCTCGTCGTTGATGACGACTCCGCACTGGCCGAGATGCTCGGCATCGTGCTGCGTGGTGAGGGTTTTGAGCCGTTTTTCGTCGCGGATGGGGACAGGGCGCTAGCCGCGTTCCGGGAGACCAAGCCCGACCTGGTCCTGCTCGACCTGATGCTGCCCGGGCGGGACGGCATCGACGTGTGCCGGCAGATCCGGGCGGAGTCGGGCATCCCGATCGTGATGCTGACCGCGAAGACCGACACGGTCGACGTGGTGGTGGGCCTGGAGTCGGGCGCCGACGACTACGTCACCAAGCCGTTCAAGCCCAAGGAGCTGGTGGCCCGGGTGCGTGCCCGGCTGCGCCGCGCCGAGGAGCCCACGCCTGAGCAGCTGACCATCGGCGACCTGGTGATCGACGTGGCCGGCCACTCGGTGAAGCGGGACGGCCGGGGCATCCCGCTGACCCCGCTGGAGTTCGACCTGCTGGTCGCGCTGGCCCGCAAGCCCTGGCAGGTGTTCACCCGCGAGGTGCTGCTGGAGCAGGTCTGGGGCTACCGCCACGCGGCGGACACCCGTCTGGTCAACGTCCACGTGCAGCGCCTGCGTTCCAAGATCGAGAAGGATCCGGAGCGCCCCGAGATCGTGGTGACCGTCCGCGGCGTCGGCTACAAGGCCGGACCCAGCTGACGTGACGGACCGGGCAGACGACACCCCGTCGGGTTCCGCGACCGACGGGGCCGGGGCCGTGCGCGGCGACGTGCTGAGTTCGACCACCCGTCGCCGACGCGGCCCTTCCGCCGTCGTCGCACTGGTGAAGCGTCAGCTGCGGCGTCCGGTGCACCGGGTGGCCGCGCTCTACCGCCGGTCGATCCAGCTGCGCGTGGTCGCGGTGTCCCTGCTGGCGTCCATCGCGGTCGTCCTGGTGCTGGGCGTGGTCGTCGTGGCGCAGGTGCGCACCGGTCTGCTCGACACCAAGATGGACGCCGCCCGCGCGCAGGCCCGGATCGGCTTCCAGGTCGAGCAGAAGAAGATCGACGAGGCCCGGGACCAGAAGCTGCGGGGCACCGCCGACCCGACCGTCGACGAGACCGGCACCTGGCTGCTGCGGCAGGTCAACGACCTGGCCGGGAGCGGGCAGACCGTCTACTCGGTGATCGCGATGGCCCCCGGCACCGGCGCCGTCGTCCCCGACACCGTCGGCTTCGCGCCGCGCTACTCGGGCGACATCCAGCCGATCAGCATCCCGGACAGCCTGCGGGCCAAGCTGGCCACCGAACCCGGTCAGATGTTCGACCAGCCGACCCGGATCCACCGCTCGCCCGGGAGCAGCGTCAAGTCCGAGCCCGGGCTGGCCCTCGGCATGCAGTTCGTCGGCCCGGCCGGCACGCCGTACCAGATGTTCTACGTGTTCTCCTTCGGCCAGGAGACCGACACCCTCAACCTGGTCACCGGCACCCTGGCGACCGCCGGGGTGTTCGTGGTGATCCTCATGGGCGGCATCGCCTGGGTCGTGGTGCGCCAGGTGGTCACCCCGGTGCGGATGGCCGCCGGGATCTCCGAGCGGCTCGCCGACGGCCACCTCGAGGAGCGGATGAAGGTCACCGGGACGGACGACATCGCCCGCCTCGGCGAGTCCTTCAACCGGATGGCCAACGCCCTCCAGGCGCAGATCCGGCAGCTGGAGGAGCTGTCCCGGGTGCAGCGGCGGTTCGTCTCGGACGTCTCGCACGAGCTGCGCACCCCGCTGACCACGGTCCGGATGGCCGCCGACCTCATCTACGACAGCCGCGAGGACCTGGACCCGATGGCGGCCCGCTCGGCCGAGCTGCTCCAGGGCCAGCTGGACCGCTTCGAGTCGCTGCTCGCGGACCTGCTGGAGATCAGCCGCTTCGACGCCGGCGCCGCGATCCTGGACGCCGAGCCGGTCGACCTGCGCGAGATCGTCGCCCGGGTGGTCGAGGCCGCCGAACCGCTCGCCGAGGCCAAGGGCAGCGCCGTGGTGATCCGCGGCGACGGCGAGCCGGTGCTGGCCGAGGTGGACTCCCGCCGGATCGAGCGCATCCTGCGCAACCTGGTGGTCAACGCCCTGGAGCACGGCGAGGGCCGTGACGTGGTGGTCCGGCTGGGCTCCGCGGACGGCGCGGTCGCGGTCGGCGTGCGCGACTACGGCATCGGCCTCAAGCCGGGCGAGGCGTCCCGGGTGTTCCACCGCTTCTGGCGGGCCGACCCGTCCCGGGTGCGGACCACCGGCGGCACCGGTCTGGGCCTGTCCATCGCCGTCGAGGACGCCCACCTGCACGGCGGCTGGCTCCAGGCCTGGGGCGAGCCCGGCGGCGGCTCGCACTTCCGGCTCACCCTGCCGCGCACCCGCGGCGGGGAGATCAGCCGGGCGCCGTTCCGGCTGGAGCCGGAGGACTCCCGCAACAACCGGGGCCTGGGCGCGCAGGGCACGCCGTACCGGCGGGCGATCAGCCCGGCCGGGTCGACGGCGACGGCAGCCGTCGACGACCAGGCGGAGACGCCGGAGGCCGTGGGCAACAGCCTCGGCAGCGGGCTCGGCGGGGTGCTGAACATCGGCCCCGGGCTGGGCCGGCGCCGGCTTCCCGAGGGGCCGCGCGCGGACCCCTCGGGCGTGTGGACGGCCGCCGGGTACGGGACCACCGGCGCCCAGGTCATGGTGGACCCGACGCCCGGACGGCCGTCGGTGGCACAGCGGACGGCGGAGCCGGACGTGACAGGCGGGACGACGGACGCGGAGGGGTCGCAGCGTGCGAGGGACGAGCAACAGGACTGAGCCGCGGCTCCTCGCGGTGGTCGGCGCGCTGCTCGGCGCCTTGGTGGCGAGCGGCTGCGCGGCCATGCCGGACTCCGGCGGCATCACCAGGGTGGAGCTGTCCCAGGGCTCGGCCGACAAGAACCTGCAGGCCCGGGTCTACCCGGTGGCGCCCAGCCGCGGCGCCAAACCGCGCGAGCTGCTGACCGGGTTCCTGGACGCGGTGACCGCCGACGAGGGGTACGACACCGCGCGCAAGTACCTCACCGAGAACGCCGCCGCCCACTGGAAGCCGGAGTCGGGGATCCGGGTGTACTCGTCCACGACCATCCCGAGCGGCCAGGACGTCACCGACGCGGACACCACGGTCACGGTGCCGGTGAGCGGGCAGTGGGTCGCCTCCGTCGACGAGAAGCACTCGTTCAAGCTGGTCTTCGGGCAGAACAACGTCTCCTCCGACTTCACCTTCGTCCGGGAGAAGGACGAGTGGCGGATCGACACGCTGCCGCCCGAGGTGATCATGAACGAGACCAACTTCCGGAACAGCTTCCGGCAGGTCGAGCGGTTCTTCTACACCGCGCCCGACCCGTCGGCGGTGGCCTCCGGGAACGTCGGCCAGGAGGTGCTGGTCGCCGACCCGATCTACCTGCGGCGCCGGATAGACCCGCTGACCCTGGCGGCCCAGGCGGTGGCCGACGGGCCCTCGACGTGGCTCTCGCCGGTGGTCCGGACGGCGTTCCCGGACGGCGCCAGGGTCGAGCGGGTCGCGATCGACGACGGCAGGGTCGCCCATGTGCAGATCGGCGGGGCCGACCTCGGCGAGCCGATGGCCTGCCGGCGGATGGCGACCCAGCTCTTCTACACCCTCGCCGACCAGGGCAAGGGCCAGGTCGAGCGGCTGGAGCTGAAGGGGCAGCGCGGTGCCTGCACCGTCGGCCGCGGCGACGAGCCGCCCACCGGCCCCGGCGCGCTGGCCGGGCCGACGCCCCCGATGCAGTACTACCAGCGCGCCGACGGGTCCCTGGTGTCCACCGACGAGGGGCGCCCGGGCGATCCGGTCCGCGGCGTCCTCGGCAAGCCGCAGTCGAACACCAAGCCGCCGCTCGGCGCCGTCGCGGTCAGCCGCAGCGGCACCCAGGCCGCGGCGATCAGCGAGGACGGCCACCAGGTCTACTCGGTGCCGCTGTCGGACAGCGCGGTGGCCATGGGCGAGCCGGTGCTCAGCTCGACGGCCAAGGGCGGCGACAAGGAGGACGGCTTCGCCTCGCCCAGCTGGGACGGCCGCGGCGACCTCTGGGTGGTGGACCGCAACAAGCAGAGCCCCCGGGTGATGATGGTGCGCGGCGCCAAGCCGTACACCGTGTCGGTCGAGGGGCTCACGCCCGGGCAGACCGTGCACGCGCTGAAGATCTCCTCGGACGGTGTCCGGGTCGCCCTGGTGGTCAAGTCGCCGGGGGTGGCCGCCCGCTCGCTGGTGTTCGGACGGGTGGTGCACGGCGGCACCCCGCAGGCGCCCACCGTGACGATCAACGGAGTGCGCAAGGCCGCTCCCACGCTCACCGATGTCGCCTCGGTGTCCTGGGCGGAGGCCGACCAGCTGCTGGTGCTCGGCAAGGAGGCCGACCGGACCCAGCAGCTGTACTTCATCAGCACCGACGGCTCGCAGAGCACGGACACCCAGCTGCAGAGCGCCGAGAGCATGACGACCGTCGCGGCCTCGGAGTCCCGGGGGGACAGCCTGACCCAGGCGCCACCGGTGCTCGCGATGGGCGAGGTCAAGCAGGCGGACGGCAAGCCGAGCGAGACCAAGGCCTTCCGCCTGGTCAACCACCAGTGGCGGGAAGCCTCGCTGATCGACAAGCCGAAGTTGTTCTTCTACGCGGGCTGACGGCGTGTCCGGGCGGGCGCGGGCCTTACCGGCGTCCGCCGCGCGGGCCGTCGCGGTGGCAGGGGTGGCGGCGGTCAGCCGGCCGGGTGCACCGTGGCCGCGACCGTGGCGCCGGCCCGGGCCGGCAGGCCGGCGTCGGCCAGCGCCCGGGCGGCCTCGGCGAGGCTGGCCCCGGTGGTCACCAGGTCGTCCACCAGCACCGGGTGACGGCCCGCCAGGCCCGCCAGGCCCGCGAGGCCCGTCCGCCCGGTCCGGGCGCGCGGCAGCACGGTGAGCGCGCCGTGCAGGTTGTGGCGCCGCTCGGCCGCGTTCAGCCCGGCCTGGTCGGCGACCGGCCGGGCGTGCCGCAGCAGCGGCGCGGCCCGGACGTCCAGGCCGGCCCGGCGCAGTGCGCGGGCGGCCGCCCCGGCCAGCCGCAGCGTCGGATCGTGCCCGCGGGCGCGGACGGCCGAGCGGGCCGAGGGCATCGGGACCAGCAGCAGCGGCGCGGCACCGGCCCGTGCCCCCAGGGCGGAGCGCACCGCCCGGCCGAGGGCCTCGCCGAGCGGCCCGGCCAGCCGCAGTGTGCCGCGCTCCTTGTGGGCGAGCAGCAGCTGCCGGACCGGATCGGTGTACGGCGCGGCGGCGTGCGTCCAGGGCAGCAGGGTGGGGGCCGGCCGGGCGGTGGCCAGCACGTGCCGGCAGGCCGGGCAGAGCTGGGTGCGCTCGCTGCCGCAGCCCGCGCAGTCGACGGGCAGCAGGACGTCCAGCAGCCCGGCCAGTGCGTGGCCGAACGGTGCTCGGACGGACGGCGGACGGGTGGCGGAGGGGGACGTCGGCACGGCTGCTCCTGGCGGCGGCAGGCACGGAGAGTCAGCACAGGATCCGCCGTATGGGGGGCGTTGTCCAGGTATTTACCCTTACTTCACCCACGAGAGGGTAGACAGGGTGCACCAGCTTGACCGCCCGACCGCAGTATCGGGTCATACCCTCCTTATCGCCTGGGGAGGCGAAAAACCCGTGTGAGGTGTTCGATAAGGCCCAGGGGGTTTCAAACGTCCCTGGTGGGGAGGAAGTGAGGTGAGGGCCAGTCGTTTCCCGCCGCTGGCGGCGGGGGGCGGGGGGCCGGCAGTGGATGGGCTGGTCCAGCTGGGTCTCAGTCCGGTCCGGTAGCACCCGGATCGGCGTCAGCACGAGGGATCGGAGTTCTGCGTGGACATCGTCGTCAAGGGCCGCAAGACCGAGGTGCCCAAGAGGTTCCGCGAGCACGTGGCCGAGAAGCTGGAGAAGGTCCAGAAGTTCGACGCCAAGGCCATCAGCCTCGACGTCGAGGTGTCCAAGGAGCACAATCCGCGGCAGGCCGACCGCTCCGATCGGGTGGAGATCACTCTCCGCAGCCGCGGCCCCGTGATCCGGGCCGAAGCCGCCGCCGGGGACCCGTACGCGGCGCTCGACCTGGCTTCGGCGAAGCTCGACGCGCAGCTGCGCAAGTCCGCGGACCGGCGTCGGGTGCACAAGGGCGGCGCGAACGGCCGCACCCCGATCAGCGTCGCCGAGGCGACCGCGGCCCTGGCCGCGCTCCCGGACACGACGGCGCCGGAGGGCGAGACGAACGGCGCCGTCCGCAAGACCATGATGGGATCCCTGGAAGTGGAGGGCGAAGGCCCGCTGGTGGTCCGGGAGAAGACGCACCCGGCCGCCCCCATGGCGCTGGACCAGGCGCTCTACGAGATGGAGCTGGTCGGCCACGACTTCTACCTCTTCGTGGAGAAGGACAGCGGCCTGCCGAGCGTGGTCTACCGTCGGCACGGTTACCACTACGGCGTCATCCACCTGCAGACCGACCTCGCGGCCGGCCCCGGCGGCGGGGCGGGCGGCGCGATCGGCGGGTCCGACGACGAGGACTGACCGTCCGAGCAGCGATGGAGGGGTGACCCCGGCGGCCGTGGCCGCCGGGGTCACCGGCGTTCGGGCGCGTGTTCGGGCGCGTCCGGCGTTCGGGCGCGCGTCCGGCGGGTCGAGGCGCCCGGCGGGAGGGGTCACCCGATGCGGGGCGATCGGCATCGGAGGGTGACCGTGACGGGTTCGGGGCGTGGAATGATTGGCGCACGACGACCCGCGAAGGGGGAGGAGCGGATGGGGGATCACTTCGGGCTGGGGCCCGGGATCGGGCCAGGGCTGCCGTTGGGGGCGGACGAGGAGTCCGCGTACGGGCCGCGCCGGAGTGAGCCGATCCGCGTCCTCGTGGTGGACGACCACGCGCTGTTCCGCCGCGGGCTGGAGATCGTCCTCGCGGAGGAGCCGGACATCAAGGTCGTCGGCGAGGCGGGGGACGGGGCCGAGGCCGTGCTGAAGGCCGCCGACCTGCTGCCCGACATCATCCTCATGGACGTCCGGATGCCGCGCCGCAGCGGGATCGAGGCCTGCACGGCGATCAAGGACGTGGCGCCCAGCACCAAGATCATCATGCTGACGATAAGCGACGAGGAGGCCGACCTCTACGAGGCGATCAAGGCGGGGGCCACCGGCTACCTGCTCAAGGAGATCTCCACCGACGAGGTCGCCACCGCGATCCGCGCCGTCGCCGACGGGCAGTCGCAGATCAGCCCCTCGATGGCGTCCAAGCTGCTCACCGAGTTCAAGTCGATGATCCAGCGGCGCTCCGACGACCGGGACCTGGTGCCGGCGCCCCGGCTCACCGACCGGGAGCTGGAGGTGCTCAAGCTGGTGGCCACCGGGATGAACAACCGGGAGATCGCCAAGGAGCTGTTCATCAGCGAGAACACCGTGAAGAACCACGTGCGCAACATCCTGGAGAAGCTCCAGCTGCACTCCAGGATGGAGGCCGTGGTCTACGCGATGCGGGAGAAGATCCTCGAAATAGGGTGAACCGGGCGGGGCTTAGCGGTCCGTCAGCAGTTTCTCCAGGGTCGGGCGCAGCCGCTCGTCGTGCAGCGCCCCGACCCGCACCTCGTCGCAGCCGACCCAGGCGGCCGCCTCGCGCAGGGCCGTCGCCAGTGCCTCGACGTTCCGGTCGCCGCCTCCGGGGCCGTCCAGTGAGACCTGCCGGGCGACCAGGGTGCGCCCCTCGCGGGCCGGGTCGACCCGGCCGACCAGTCGGCCGCCGGTCAGCAGCGGCATCGCGAAGTAGCCGTGCACCCGCTTGTGCTTGGGCGTGTACGCCTCCAGCCGGTGGGTCATGCCGAAGATCCGCTCGGTGCGGGGGCGGTCCCAGATCAGCGAGTCGAACGGCGAGAGCAGCGTGGTGCGGTGGCGCCCGCGCGGGGTGGTGGCGAGGGCGGCCGGGTCGGCCCAGGCCGGGGCCGGGGCGCCGTCCGGGCCCCAGCCGGCCACCTCGACCGGGACGAGCCCGCTGTCGGCGAGCACCCGGTCCAACTGCTCGGCGCGCAGCCGGTGGTAGTCCAGCAGGTCGGCCCGGGTGGCCACGCCGAGCGCGGCGCCGGCCTGGGCGACCAGGGTGCGCACGCACTCCTCGTCCGACCGCTCCTGCCCGAACAGGGCGTCCGGGATGGCCTGTTCGGCCAGTGCGTAGACCCGCTTCCAGCTCCGGCGCTCGGTGCAGACCACGTCGCCGAAGGCCAGTGCCCGCTCGACCGCGATCTTGGTGTCGGACCAGTCCCACCACTCGGCGGTCCGCTTGGCGCCGCCCAGTTCGGTGGAGGTCAACGGCCCCTCGGCGCGCAGCTTGTCGAGCACGGCGCGGTAGGTCTCGGGCGTGACCTGGTGGCCCCAGAGGTGGCCGCGGTCGCGGTAGCGGCGGCGCCGGAAGGCGAACAGCGGCCACTCCTCGACCGGCAGCACGCAGGCGGCGTGCGACCAGTACTCGAAGCTCGTGCCGCCGCCCCAGTACGCCGCCTCGACGGCCGGGCGGCCGACCGCGCCGAGGCGGGCGTACGGCACCAGCTCGTGCGAGCGGGCGAGCACCGAGATGGTGTCCAGCTGGACGGCGCCCAGGTGCCGCAGCACCCCGCGCACCCCGCCGCGCCGGTCCGGCGCGCCCAGCAGGCCCTGGGCGCGCAGGGCGATCCGGCGGGCGTCGTCCGCGCTGAGGACGGCGACGGGGGCGGGGCGGGAGGCAGCGGCGGTCATGCCGGCGAGCGTAGTGCCGGGCACTGACACTGCGGATCCGGCCCCTGGCCGGGCCCCGCCGGGGCCTGCCGGGGCCCGGCCAGGGGCGGGGCGCGGGCTCAGGCCAGGTCGGAGGGGAGCAGGGAGGCGATCCAGGCGTCGTGGAAGGTGCCGCGCTGCTCGGCGTACGAGCGCAGGGTGCCCTCGAAGCGGTAGCCGGCCTTCGTGGCGACCGCGCGGGAGCCCTCGTTCCCGACGTAGGCCTGCCACTCCAGGCGGCGCAGGCCGAGCTCGACCAGGCCGAAGCGGGAGACGGCGCGGGCGGCCTCGGTGGTGTAGCCGCGGCCGCGGAACTCCTTCACGGCCCACCAGCCGATCTCGGCGGAGCCCGGGTCGTGGGCGCGCAGGACGAGCCCCTGGGAGCCGACCAGGGCGCCGGACTCGCGCTCGAACACGCACCAGATCCGGTTCGCTCCGGTGCGCCAGCCCTCGATGGCGAGATCGCGCACGAAGAACTCCGCGTCCTCGCGCCGGTACGGCGACGGAACGACGGTCCAGCGCTGGATCTCCGGGTCCTGGCACGCGGCGAAGACCGCGTCGATGTCGGACTCCTGCGGGGCGCGCAGGACGAGCCGCTCGGTGGTGAGGGTGACCGGTTCGGTGCTGGTTTCTTCCATATGCGGATTATTTCGCCGGGTGAGGAAGGCGGGCATCCGATTATTCCGCCGCTCCGCGAGCCCGGCGGGCGGCCAACTCTCCGGCCCGCCGACCGTTTTGCCCCGGTGGACGGTGCTATCAGGCCATGTGCCCGCGGGGGTGACACGGGAATACCGTGCTGACGCACCTCCCGGGGGGTTGGACTCCTCGCATACGATGGCCCGTGCGGTGGGGTGAACCCGCCGTGCAGTCGTCCAGTGCCAATACAGGCAAGGAGCCCGCTCACGTGTCCGTCTTCGACAAGATCCTGCGCGCCGGCGAGGGCAAGATCCTTCGCAAGCTGCAGCGGATTGCCGCCCAGGTCAACTCCATCGAAGAGGACTTCGTCAACCTCACCGACGCCGAGCTGCGCGCTCTGACCGACGAGTACAAGCAGCGGCTCGCGGACGGCGAGAGCCTGGACGACATCCTCCCCGAGGCGTTCGCCACCGTCCGAGAGGCCGCCAAGCGCGTGCTCGGCCAGCGGCACTACGACGTCCAGCTGATGGGCGGCGCCGCCCTGCACTACGGGTACGTCGCCGAGATGCGCACCGGTGAGGGCAAGACCCTCGTCGGCACCCTGCCCGCGTACCTGAACGCGCTGACCGGCAAGGGCGTCCACCTGATCACCGTCAACGACTACCTCGCCGAGCGCGACTCGGAGTGGATGGGCCGGGTGCACCGCTTCCTGGGCCTCGAAGTCGGCGTGATCCTGGGCAGCATGACGCCCGTCGAGCGCAAGCGCCAGTACGGGATGGACATCACGTACGGCACGAACAACGAGTTCGGCTTCGACTACCTGCGCGACAACATGGCCTGGTCGAAGGACGAACTCGTCCAGCGCGGCCACTACTTCGCGGTCGTCGACGAGGTCGACTCGATCCTGATCGACGAGGCCCGCACCCCGCTGATCATCTCCGGCCCGGCCGACCAGGCGACCAAGTGGTACGCCGACTTCGCCAAGCTGGTGCAGCGCCTGAAGATCGACCGGGACTACGAGGTCGACGAGAAGAAGCGCACCGTCGGCGTCCTGGAGGAGGGCGTCACCCGGGTCGAGGACTACCTGGGCATCGACAACCTCTACGAGTCGGTGAACACCCCGCTGGTCGGCTTCCTGAACAACGCCATCAAGGCGAAGGAGCTGTACAAGCGGGACAAGGACTACGTCGTGATGAACGGCGAGGTCATGATCGTCGACGAGCACACCGGCCGCATCCTGGCCGGCCGCCGCTACAACGAGGGCATGCACCAGGCGATCGAGGCCAAGGAGGGGGTGGAGGTCCAGAACGAGAACCAGACCCTGGCCACCATCACCCTGCAGAACTTCTTCCGCCTGTACGACAAGCTCGCGGGCATGACCGGTACCGGCACCACCGAGGCCGCCGAGTTCCACCAGATCTACAAGCTCGGCGTGGTGCCGATCCCGACCAACAAGACGCCGCTGCGCATCGACCAGCCCGACCTGATCTACAAGTCGGAGCCGGCCAAGTTCGCCGCCGTGGTCGAGGACATCGCCGAGAAGCACGAGAAGGGCCAGCCGGTGCTGGTCGGCACCGTGTCGGTCGAGAAGTCCGAGTACCTGTCGCAGGAGCTGCGCAAGCGCGGCATCCCGCACGAGGTGCTGAACGCCAAGCACCACGAGCGCGAGGCGCAGATCGTCGCGCAGGCCGGCCGCAAGGGCGCCGTCACCGTCGCCACCAACATGGCCGGCCGCGGCACCGACATCATGCTGGGCGGCAACGCCGACCACCTGGCCGCCGCCGAGCTGGCGCAGCGCGGGCTGACCCCGACGGACACCCCGGAGGAGTACGAGGCCGCCTTCCCGACCGCGCTGGAGAAGGCCAAGGCCTCGGTGAAGGCCGAGCAGGACGAGGTCAAGGAGGCCGGTGGCCTCTACGTCCTCGGCACCGAGCGGCACGAGTCCCGCCGGATCGACAACCAGCTGCGCGGCCGTTCCGGCCGTCAGGGCGACCCGGGCGAGTCCCGCTTCTACCTGTCGCTGGGCGACGACCTGATGCGCCTGTTCAAGGCCGGCATGGTCGAGCGCGTGCTCTCGATGGCCAACGTGCCCGAGGACGTGCCGATCGAGTCCAAGATGGTCACCCGCGCCATCGCCTCCGCGCAGACCCAGGTCGAGCAGCAGAACTTCGAGATCCGCAAGAACGTCCTCAAGTACGACGAGGTGCTCAACCGCCAGCGCGAGGTCATCTACGGCGAGCGCCGCCGGGTGCTGGAGGGCGAGGACCTCCAGGAGCAGGTCGGCCACTTCATGGACGACACCGTCGAGGCGTACGTCCGGGCCGCCACCGGTGAGGGCTTCGAGGACGACTGGGACCTGGACAAGCTCTGGACGGCGCTCAAGCAGCTCTACCCGGTCACCCTGGACCTGGACGAGCTGGAGGAGGAGGCCGGCGGCCGCGCCGGTCTGACCCCCGAGTTCCTGATCAAGTCCATCCAGGAGGACATCCAGGGCCAGTACGGCGCCCGCGAGGACCAGCTGGGCGCGGAGATCATGCGCGAGCTGGAGCGCCGGGTCGTGCTGTCCGTGCTGGACCGCCGCTGGCGCGAGCACCTCTACGAGATGGACTACCTCCAGGAGGGCATCGGCCTGCGGGCCATGGCGCAGCGCGACCCGCTGGTCGAGTACCAGCGCGAGGGCTTCGACATGTTCACCGCGATGATGGAGGGCATCAAGGAGGAGTCCGTCGGCTACCTGTTCAACCTGGAGGTCCAGGTCGAGCAGCAGGTCGAGGAGGTCCCGGTCGAGGACGCCCAGGTGGTGCTCGACAAGTTGGAGAAGGACGCCGCCCGCCCGGAGATCAAGGCCAAGGGCCTGGAGGCCCCGAAGCCGCAGCGGCTGCACTACACGGCCCCCTCGGACGAGGTCGGCGGCGGTGTCATCGAGGGCGACTTCGAGGACCTCGCGCCGGAGGACGAGGGCGACGGCCTGACCCGCGCCGAGCGCCGCAAGGCCGCGAAGTCGGCCAAGGGCCGCCGCCGCAAGGGCTGAGCCGGCCGCCTGACACCAGCCAGGACGCCACGCAGGGCGCCGTTCCCGGACCGGGACGGCGCCCTGCGCCGTTCCGTGCCGCCGGGGGCTTCCGTGCCGCCGGGGGCGCGGCGGGGTGCTCACCGGGCCTCCACGGCGGTGCACTGCCACTGCCCGGCCGGGCCGCGCTGCTCCAGTCGGAAGGCCACCATGTGGTGGCGCCGGCCGAGGTCGACCCGCACGCAGGCCTCGACCGCGTCGGGGGAGGGCGAGCGGTCGTGCACCGGGCCGAGCCGGGGCCGGTCGGCGGGGCCGCCGCGGCGCAGCGCGCCGGCCCGGACCAGGGAGGCGAGCTGCCCGTAGCCGTCCAGGCTGGTGTGCCGCATCAGCTGGCCGGAGGGCCGTGCGCCGGTGAGCACCTCGACCAGCTGGTGGGCGAACCGGGCGGCCAGCGCCCCGGAGGCGGGCCCGGGGGCCGACCCGGGGGCGGCGGCGCAGGCGGCGCGCGGGTGGCGCGGCCGGCGGCCTGCCGGGTCGCAGGTACCGGCGTCGCGCGGACGGCGGTGCGGGCGGGCGGTGAGGTGGGCGCTGAACCGGACGGTCACGGCGGTGGCTCCTCGGCTGGGTGGTGCGGGTACGGACGGGTCCAGGCTGGGGGCGTCCCTCGCGGGGCGGCAACGGGTTTCCGGGGTGCCGGGGCGGGCCGCCGAATCCACCTATCCGGGTGAACCGGCCGGTGCGGCGCCGGGCCGGGCGGGCCGCTCGAAGGCGTCCGGTTGACGTGCGGGGACGGACCGTACGGCCCGAAAGGGGACGCTCCGACTGGGCGGACCGGGTGGCGGCGCCCGGCCGCCGCGTTGCGCCGTACCGGACCGGAGCGCACCATCGGACCCTGACCGGGAGCGGACGGTCGGCTCCCACGACGAGGGGCAGCCGGTATGACGACACGGGTGGCGGCGCAGTCGGCCGCGGGCACCGCCGTGCCCGCCGCGGACGGACCCCGGCGCGGCCTGGTGCTGGGCGGCGGCGGGATGCTCGGCGCGGCCTGGACGGTCGGCGCGCTGTGCGCCGTCGAGGAGGCCACCGGGCGGCAGCCGGGCGAGGCCGACGTGCTGCTCGGCACCTCGGCGGGCGCGATCCTCGCCGCGATGCTGGCCGGCGGCGTCCGCCCCGAGCAGCTGCGGGACCACCAGCGCGGCCTGCCGATCACCGAGGGGCCGCTGGCCGGGGTGGCCTTCGACTACGACACCGCCGTCGGGGGCGCGCTGCCGCCCCGCCCGCGGGCCGGCATCGGCTCGCCCGGTCTGCTGCGCGACGCCGTCCGGCACCCGCGCGAGTACCCGCTGCTGACCATGGTCTCGGCGATCGCACCGCACGGCCGGGGCTCGCTGGCGCCGGTCGGCGAGCTGGTGCGCGGCCTGCTCGGCGACGGCAGCCTGCCCGGCGACCTGCCCGGCGACGGCGGCTCGACCGGCGGCCCGCTCGGCGGCCCGCCCGACGCCGGCGGTCGGCCGGAGCCCGGCGGCGGGGGATCGCCGCTGCGGGTGGTGGCCGTGGACTACCGCAGCGGCCGCCGGGTCGTCTTCGGCGACCCGGGTGCCCCGGCCGTCCCGGTGCCCGACGCCGTGATGGCCTCCTGCGCGATCCCCGGCTGGTTCGTGCCGGTGCGGCTGGAGGGCTCGGCGTACGTGGACGGCGGCTGCTGGTCCGCCACCAACGCCGACCTGATGCTCGGCCGGGGGCTGGACGAGGTGTACGTGCTCGCCCCGATGGGGCTGCGGCTGGACCCGCGGCCGGAGCGGGCCAGGCAGCGGGGCCGGCCCGGCCGCGACGCCCTGGCCGCCCTGCGCGAGTGGCGCGCCCGGGACCGCCCCCGCGGTGTGCTCGCCCAGCTGGTGAGCCGCTACCGCCGGGCCGTCACCCGGCAGCTGCTGCGCGAGGCCGCGCTGCTGCGGGCCGAGGGCGTCCGGGTGCGGCTGCTCGCGCCGACCCTGGCGGACCTCGCGGTGATGGGCCCGAACCTGATGGACCCGGCCCGGCGCGGCGCCGTCCTGGAGAGCGCCCTGCGCACCAGCCGGGAGGCGCTGCGGCCGCGGCGGTGAGCGCCCGGCCCGGGACCGGAGGTGATCACGGCCCGCCCGGCGGCGCCTATTCTTGGGGCGCTGGAGTCTTGGGGCGGCGCTGGAGGTGCCGTGCCGCTGGACGAACCCCGCTGGACGAACCGGAGAGTGCCACCGATGCGCGTGTACGTGCCCACCACCCTGACCGGCCTGGCGGAGGCGCACGAGGGCGGCGCCCTGGACCAGTCCGCCGCGTACGCCGTGACGCCCGCGCTGCGCGAGTGGTACGTCAGCGACGACCTCGAGGAGCTGGAGTACGCGGCGCTGAACCGGGCCGCGCAGTCCTCGCTGCGGCTGCTGGCCGCCGACCCGCAGGCCCCGCGCCGCCGGGTCGTGGTGGCGCTGGACGTGGCCGACGCGTCGGTGCGGCCGTTCCCCGGGGACGAGTACCAGGATCAGGCCTCGCTCGGCCGGGTGGTGCTGGCCGGCCCGGTGCGGCTGGCCAAGGCGGCGGCGGTGCACGCCGACGTGGCCGACGACGAGGTGGTCACGGACGTCGCGGCGGCGGTGGCGGCGGTGGTCGCGGCCGACGCGGGTGACCAGGACGCCCAGTTCACCGTGGACGGCGCCGAGGACCACGACCTGCTCTGGTACGCGACCCAGGAGATCCCCTCCCTGTTCGCGTGAGGTCCGTCCTACCGGCGTGTCACCCGGTCGGGTTACCGTTTCACCCTGTGCGCACTCACATCGTTTGGGACTGGAACGGCACGCTCTTCCACGACATGGAGGCCGTGCTCGGGGCGAGCAATGCCGCGTTCGCGACCATCGGCGTCGGGCCAATGAGCCTCCAGGAGTACCGCGAGCAGTACGAGATCCCGATCCCGCGGTTCTACGAGCGGCTGCTCGGCCGGATGCCCTCCACGGAGGAGTGGCTGCGGCTCGACGACGCGTTCCACGACCGCTACCGGGAGCTCAGCTCCGCCTGCGGGCTGACCGAGGGCGTGCGCGAGCTGATGGACGGCTGGCGGGAGGCCGGGAACAGCCAGTCGCTGCTGTCGATGTACGAGCACGACGCGCTGGTCCCGCTGGTCGAGACCTTCGGTCTGACCGGCGGCTTCCTGCGGGTGGACGGCCGCAGCGGCCCGTCCGGCGGCCAGAAGGCGCAGCACCTGACCCGGCACCTGGCCGCGCTCGGCGAGCGGGTGGATCCGGCCCGTACGGTGCTGATCGGCGACGCCGCGGACGACGCGCTGGCGGCGCTCGGCGCGGGCGCCCACGCGGTGCTCTACACCGGCGGTTCGCACACCCGGGAGAAGCTGGAGCCGGTCGGCGTCCCGGTGGTGGACAGCCTGGCCGAGGCGGTCGAGCTGGCCGGCCGGATCACGGGCTGAACCCCCCCCGGGCCCTCCTGCTCCAGGGCCCCGGAGGCGGGGGGGGGGGGGGGGGGCCCCCCCCCCCCCCCCCCGGGGGGGGGGCGGGGGGGCCCCCCCCCCCGGGCGGGGGGGGGGGGCACCCCCCCCCCCCCCCCGCCCCAGCCGCCCGACCCCCCCACGCC
>NZ_JBHXLL010000077.1:0-22193 GCF_042721415.1 Kitasatospora sp. NPDC058444
GCGCAGGTTGTGCCGGGCGGCGACGCGGTCGCGGTAGGCGATCACCTCGGGGAAGTTGTGCCCGGTGTCGACGTGCAGCAGGGAGAACGGGATCGTGGCGGGCGCGAAGGCCTTGAGGGCCAGGTGCAGCATGACGATGGAGTCCTTGCCGCCGGAGAACAGGATCACCGGGCGTTCGAACTCCCCCGCGACCTCGCGGAAGACGTGCACCGACTCGGCCTCCAACGCGTCCAGGTGGGACAGCGCGAAGGGGTTCCCCGCATCCTCGTTCTGGGCGTCGGTACGGCCCGGGCTGTCGGTCGCGGTGGTCATGCCAGGCCCCTCTCGGTCAGGAAGGCGTGCAGTTCGGCGGCGGACTCGGCGACCTCGCGGCCCTGGGTCTGCAGGCGCAGCTCCGGGCTCCGCGGCGCCTCGTACGGGTCGTCCACACCGGTCAGGCCGGAGATCTCCCCGGCGGCCTGCTTGGCGTACAGGCCCTTGACGTCGCGTTCGGCGCACAGCTCGACCGGGGTGGCGACGTGCACCTCCAGGAACTCGGTGCCGTTCGCGGCGTGGCGCTCGCGCACCGCGGCGCGCGAGTCGGCGAACGGGGCGATCACCGGGGCCAGGACCTTGACGCCGTTGGCCGCCAGCTTCTCGGCGACGAAGCCGATCCGGGTGACGTTGGTGTGCCGGTCCTCGCGCGAGAAGCCCAG
The DNA here is from genome assembly GCF_042721415.1 of Kitasatospora sp. NPDC058444. Lineage (NCBI taxonomy): Bacteria > Bacillati > Actinomycetota > Actinomycetes > Kitasatosporales > Streptomycetaceae > Kitasatospora > Kitasatospora sp. NPDC058444. The sequence continues at coordinate 696 of NZ_JBHXLL010000077.1, forward strand.
GCCCTTCGAGAGGAACTCGCGGATCTCGTCGCCGTCCAGGACCTCGACCCGGTGGCCCTCGGCGCGCAGCCGTGCGGCCAGCGCGAAGGCCAGGGTGGTCTTGCCGGCGCTGGGCAGCCCGGTCAGCCACACGGTGGCGCCGCGCTCGCAGGGGGCGGCCGTGGGGGCCGCCTCTGCGGCTCCGTCGGCGGCCAGGGCATGAGCTGTCACGGGGTCTTCCTTACGTGGGGTGGGGGGTGATGACTGGTCAGAGGTGGATGCCGCACTCGGTCTTGCCGGAGCCCGACCAGCGGCCGGCCCGGGCGTCCTCGCCCTCGGCGGGCTTGCGGGTGCAGGACAGCGGGGAGCAGCCGATCGAGGGGTACCCCTCCCACAGCAGCGGGTTGAGCAGCACGCCGTGCTCGGCGACGTAGGCGTCCACGTCCTGCTGGGTCCAGCGGGCGATCGGGGCGATCTTGACCTTGCGGCGCTTGGGGTCCCAGGACACCACCGGGGTGTTCGCCCGGGTCGGCGACTCGTCGCGGCGCAGCCCGGTCGCCCAGGCGTCGTAGCCGGCCAGGCCCCGGTCCAGCGGCTCGACCTTGCGCAGCGCGCAGCACAGGTCCGGGTCGCGGTCGTGCAGCCGCGGCCCGTACTCGGCGTCCTGCTCGGCCACGGTCTTCAGCGGGGTGAGCGTGACGACGTTGACCGGCATGGTCGCGGCCACCGCGTCCCGCGTCCCGATGGTCTCCGGGAAGTGGTAGCCGGTGTCCAGGAACACCACGTCCACCCCCGGGAACACCGAGGACGCCAGGTGGGCGACGACCGCGTCCTCCATCGAGGAGGTGACGCAGAACCGCGCGCCGAAGGTGTCCGCGGCCCACCGGAGGACCTCCTGCGCGGTGGCCTCCTCCAGCTCGCGGCCGGCCTTCTCCGCCAGCGACGCGTGGTCAGTCGCGGTGCTGCTCATGTGACGTACCCCCGTGGTTGGTCGGTGACAGCAGGCCGAGGAACTTCAGCTGGAAGGCGCGGCGGCACCCGTGGCACTCCCAGGCGCCGTGTCCGGCCTCGGAGGGACGCAGGTCCTCGTCCCCGCAGTAGGGGCAGAAGAAGGGGGCGGCTCGCTCACTCACGACAACTGCTCCTCGGACGCCCGGGCCGTCCACTGGGCGAAGCGCTCGCCCTCGGTGCGGTCGGCCTGGTAGCGGGTCAGCACGCGCTCGACGTAGTCGGGCAGGCCCGCGCTGGTGACCTTGAGGCCGCGGACCTTGCGGCCGAAGCCGGCCTCCAGGCCGAGCGCGCCGCCGAGGTGCACCTGGTAGCCCTCGACCTGCTCGCCGTTCTCGTCGGTGACCAGCTGGCCCTTGAGGCCGATGTCGGCGACCTGGATGCGGGCGCAGGCGTTCGGGCAGCCGTTGATGTTGATGGTCAGCGGCTCGGCGAAGTCCGGCAAGCGCTGCTCCAGCTCGTCGATGAGGGTGCGGCCGCGCTCCTTGGTCTCGACGATGGCGAGCTTGCAGTACTCGATGCCGGTGCAGGCCATGGTGCCGCGGCGGAACGGCGACGGGGTGACCCGCAGGTCGAGCGCCTCCAGGCCGGCCACGACCGACTCGACGTGCTCCTCGGCGATGTCGAGGATGAGCATCTTCTGCTCGGCGGTGGTGCGCACCCGGTCGCTGCCGTGGGCGGCGGCGAGGTCGGCGATCTCACCGAGCAGCTTGCCGTGGACCCGGCCGACGCGCGGCGCGAAGCCGATGTAGTACCTGCCGTCCTTCTGCCGGTGCACGCCGACGTGGTCGCGCCAGCGGGCGGCGGGCTCGGCCGGGGCGGGGCCGTCGACCAGCCGGTACTTGAGGTACTCGTCCTCCAGCACCTGGCGGAACTTCTCCACGCCCCAGTCGGCGACCAGGAACTTCAGCCGGGCGCGGTTGCGCAGTCGCCGGTAGCCGTAGTCGCGGAAGATGCCGATGACGCCGCCGTAGACGTCGGCCACCTCGTCGAGCGGGACCCACGCGCCCAGCCGCACGCCCAGCTTGGGGTTGGTGGACAGGCCGCCGCCGACCCAGAGGTCGAAGCCGGGGCCGTGCTCGGGGTGGACCACGCCGACGAAGGAGACGTCGTTGATCTCGTGCGCGACGTCGAGCAGCGGGGAGCCGGAGACGGCGCTCTTGAACTTGCGCGGGAGGTTGGAGAAGTCCGGGTTGCCGATGAAGCGGCGCTGGATCTCCTCGATGGCGGGCGTGCCGTCGATGATCTCGTCCTCGGCGATGCCGGCCACCGGGGAGCCGAGGATGACGCGCGGGGTGTCGCCGCAGGCCTCGGTGGTGGACAGGCCGACGGCCTCCAGCTTCCGCCAGATCGCCGGGACGTCCTCGATCCTGATCCAGTGGTACTGGATGTTCTGCCGGTCGGTCAGGTCGGCGGTGCCGCGGGCGTACTGCTCGGAGACCTCGGCGACCGCCCGCAGCTGGGGGACGGTCAGCCGGCCGCCGTCGATGCGCACGCGGAGCATGAAGAACTCGGCGTCCAGCTCGTGCGGGTCCAGGATCGCGGTCTTGCCGCCGTCGATGCCCTCCTTGCGCTGGGTGTAGAGCCCCCACCAGCGCATCCGGCCGCGCAGGTCGGCCGGGTCGATCGAGTCGAAGCCCCGCTGCGCGTAGATCGTCTCAATACGTGTCCGCACATTGAGACCGTCGTCGTCCTTCTTGAACTGCTCGTTGGCGTTCAGAGGGGTGTAGTGGCCCATGCCCCACTGGCCCTCGCCACGGTGGCGGGTCGCCTTGCGGGCCGCCGCGGGGCGGCGCTCGGCGGCGCGGTCGGCCGTGGGCTCGACGGTCTCGGGGGAGGTGGCCATGGTGAAGTCCTTCGGGGCAGGTGGCGCTGGCGCCGAATGGGTCGCGGGGCGTGCTCGGCCGTGCGGTGCCACTCTGACCTGCGGGTTTCTCAAGGCCTTGAGGGCAGTGACCGGGACCGGGCGGGCGCCTGCGCATCCGCTGCGGCGGGGATGGCGGGGGATTTCGGCGCCGGGTGCGGTGGTGCGGCGGAGTGGGGCTCAGGTCACCGGACAGATGGCGCTGGACACGCGAAGCAGATCGACGTGGAGTCGACCTACCAGGGTGGTTCCGGCGCTAGACATGGCAAGAGATTCGCACGGCCCGGGACTCGCGGTCCACTAACATCCGAATACTGGACGCTGAGGTTTCGTCATGTGGGACATCCGGATGTTCCCGCCGCTCCCCGCCCGGGCCTCCGGCCACGCGCCCGTACCCCCGGGGAGATCAACCGCGCGGCCCCGGCCCGATACGGTGGGCCCTGTGCAAGCAGCAGGCGATACGAGCAGAGCGAACGCCGAGCGGCCCTCCCGGCGCCGGGGCAAGGGCTCCCGACGCGCGGCCAAACAGGCGACCTGGCGCCGTACGGCGTGGGAACTGGTGAAGGACACCACCAACACCTGCGTCGAGTACCGGGTCACCGGACTCGCCGCGGAGGCGGCCTTCTTCACCCTGCTGTCGATCCCACCGCTGCTGCTCGGCCTGGCCGGCACCCTCGGCTACCTCGACGAGTTCCTCGGCGCGGGCACCATCGACCGGCTCAAGCACGACATCGTCTCGGCCGCCGGGACGGTGCTGTCGGACTCCTCCGTCAAGGAGGTCGTGGTCCCGCTGCTGAACGGGGTGTTCGACCACACCCGGCCCGACCTCGTCTCGATCGGCTTCCTGCTGTCGCTGTGGTCCGGCTCCAGGGCGCTCTACATCTTCATCGACACCATCACCGTCATGTACGGGCTCGACGGCAAGCGGGGCATCGTCAAGACCCGCCTGATGTCGCTGGGCCTCTACTTCGGCGCCCTGGTGATCGGCTCGCTGGTGCTGCCGCTGCTGATGGCCGGGCCCGGGCTGGTGGAGAACGCCGTGCCGGGGGTGGCCGGGCTGGTCGGCGCCCTCTACTGGCCGGTCGCGATCGTGCTGCTGATCGTCTCGCTGACCACCCTCTACCACCTGGCCGTCCCCGTCTCGACGCCGTGGCGCGAGGACATCCCCGGCGCCCTGGTCGCCCTGGTGGTGCTGGTCTTCTGCAGCATCGGCCTGCGGGTCTACCTGGTCAGCTCGGTCGAGGGCCCCTCGGTGTACGGCTCGCTGGCGGCGCCGGTGGCCGTCCTGCTGTGGATCTTCGTGGTGGCGCTCGCGGTGCTCATCGGCGCCGCGATGAACGCCGCGATAGACCGCCGCTGGCCCACCCTGGAGACCGCCGACGCGCGCGCCGAGAACGAACGCGCCCACGAGGAGGCGGCCGCCGCCGTGGTCCGCGAGGTCGCCGCCCGACGGGCCGTCGAACGGGCCCGGCGTGCCCGCGAGCTCGGGCTCGCCGAGGGCGTCGAGGAGGAGTGGGGCGAGGACGAGGGCGAGGACGTCGACGTGCCCTCCGAGTACCCGGAGCGGTGGGCCGACGTCCTGGCCGCCGACAACGTGCGCGGCCGGCTCACCGCCCGCGGCGGGCCGCACCACCGGCCCGGACCGCCGCCGCCGGACAGCGACCGGCCGGCCGGGCCGGGGGCGGGGACGGGGTCGGGACCGGGGACGGGGTCGCAGGGGGCGCAGGCGGAGCCCGATGCCGGGCCCGTGGGGCCGGTCGGGCCGGTCGGGCCTGCGGGGTCGGGGCCCGTCACCGGGCCGCCGCAGGGGCCGCCCGGGCAGCAGGTGCAGGGGTATCCGCCGCGACCGCCCCGGCCGCCGTGGGACGAGCGGTAGCGGAGCGGAACGGTGGCAGAGGACGGGGGCCTCTCCCGCGGGTGCGGGGGAGGCCCCGTCGCGTCGGTGGGGTCGGGCGGGGCGGCGGGGTCGGCGGGGCGAGGTGAGGTGCGGACGGCGGGTCAGGGGGCGGCCTGCCAGGACTGTTCGGCCGGGCGGGCCTGGGCCGGGAACGGTTCCGGGGAGGGCTGGGCCGGGAGCGGCTGGGGGGAGGGCTGGGGCGGGAGCGGTTCCGGGGAGGGCTGGGGCGGGTCCAGGGCGGTGCGCCCGGAGGAGTCGCTCAGCTTGATCAGCAGCGCCACCATCAGCCAGTTCGCCAGCAGCGACGAACCGCCGGCGGCCAGGAACGGCAGCGCCTTGCCGGTCAGCGGGACCAGCCCGCTCACCCCGCCGACCACCACGAACACCTGGAGCGCCAGCGCCGCCGACAGGCCGGTGGCCAGCAGCTTGCCGAACGGGTCGGTCAGACCGATCGCGGTGCGCAGACCGCGCTGGATCAGCAGCACGTAGACCAGCAGGATCGCGGTCACCCCGGCCAGGCCCAGCTCCTCGCCGATGGTGGTGAAGATGAAGTCGCTGCGTCCGGCGAAGCCGATCAGCCAGGGCCGTCCCGAGCCCAGGCCGGTGCCGGTGAGGTGCCCGGTGCCCAGGCTGAACAGCGCCTCGGCGGGCTGCTCGGAGATCGCCTTGTCGTGCACCGGCTTGTAGTAGTCGAGCGGGTGCAGCCAGGCCTCGACGCGGCCGTGCACGTGGGGTTCCACGGTGCCGACCACCGCCGCGCCGCCGACCGCCATCACCAGGCCGAGCACCACCCAGCTGGTGCGCTCGGTCGCCACGTACAGCATCACGATGAAGACGCCGAAGAAGATCAGCGAGGTGCCCAGGTCCCGTTCGAAGATCAGCACCAGCAGGCTGACCACCCAGATCGCCAGCACCGGTCCGGCGTGCCGTCCGCGCGGCAGGGTCAGCCCCCAGACCTTCCGGCCGGCCAGCGCCAGCGCGTCCCGGGCGGCCATCAGGTACCCCGCGAAGAAGATCGTGATCGCGACCTTGACGAACTCGTCCGGCTCGAAGGAGAGCCCGAACAGCCGGATCCAGCGCTTGGCGCCGAAGCTGTCGCCGGGGGAGAACACCGGCGCCGCCAGCAGGACCAGCGCACCGGCCATCAGCAGGTAGACGTAGCGCTGGAAGAAGCGGTGGTGCTTGACGAGGACGATCAGCGCGAGGGCCACCGCCACCGAGATGAACACCCACATCAGCTGGGAGGGCGCGGCCGGGAGCTTCTGGTAGTCGCCCTTGGCGGTGTGCGCGGCCTTGTAGCTGAAGTCCAGCCGGTCCAGCAGCACCAGCCCGAAGCCGGTCAGGAAGACGCTCAGCGGCAGGATCAGCGGATCGGCGTACGGGGCGAACCGGCGCACCGCCAGGTGGGCCGCCCCGGCCAGCGCGCCCAGCGACAGGCCGTGCACCAGCAGCCCGGGCGGCATCCGTCCGGTGAGCGCCAGGTCCGCGTCGACGTGTCCGGCCAGACAGACGGCCACCGCGAGGGCCAGCAGGCCCAGTTCGATGGTGCGGTGGCGTGCCGCGAGGCGGCGGCCGTCGCCGCGTGCAGTGGTTCGCACCTGTTCGTCATCCCTCTGTCGAGCGCATGGCGGGTCTCGCCGACGGCGCACCGTGCCAGACGTCCGGGTCCTCGCCTCGGTTGCCGGAACCAGCGGGACCAGGACAGAACTTTGCCTGGGCAAAGCGTTTTCGGGGCTCGGTAAAGCCTTGTTCAGGCCCGGGTATAGAGGCGGGCCCCGGGTGCGGCGGGGCCCTCGGGCAGGGACATCATGGCCGGGCGCCGGGGCCCCGGCGCGGGGTGCCCGACCGGCCGGGGACCGCCGGGACGAGCGAGGTGAGCGGGCGGATGAACGCAGTGGTGGTCGGCGCGGCGGTCGGTCAGCTGGGTGGTCCGGCGGTCGGCCCGGTGGGCGGTCCGTCGGGTGGTCCGGTGGGCGGTCCCGTCTCGGTGCTCGCCTACGGCGGGCCGCCGCCGTGGCGGTGGTCCGACCTGGCGACCTCCTGGACGGCCGAGCCGCTGGTGCTGGTGCTGTCGGTGCTGCTCGGTGTCTGGTACCTGGCGGCGGTGCGCAAGGTCAACCGGGCCGGGGGTGAGCGGGCCGGGGGTGAGCGGGCCGGGGGTGAGCGGGCCGGCGTGGGGGCCGGTGCGGGGCGGCCCGTGGCCGGCTCCGGCGGCGGGCGCTGGCAGCCCACCCGTACCGCCGCGTTCCTCGGCGGACTGCTGCTGTGGGTCTGGTGCACCTGCTCCGGCCTCGGTGTGTACGAGCGGATCCTCTTCACCGACCGGGCCGTGCAGGTCGTGCTGCTGCTGATGGTCGTTCCGCTGCTGCTCGCGCTCGGCGCACCGGTCTCGTTGCTGGTCGAGGCGGCGTCGCCGGCCCGGCGCGAGCGCGTCCTGCGGGCGCTGCGCAGCCGCCCGTCCAGGGTGCTGATGTTCCCGGCGGTCTCCACCGCGCTGCTGATGGCGCCGCCGTGGCTGCTCTACTTCACGCCCTGGTACGAGTGGTCGGTGTCCAGCGGGACCGGGAACGTGGTGCTGCACCTGGCACTGGTGCTGCTGGGCCTCGCGTACTTCTGGCCGCGTCTGCAGCTCGACCCGGTCGGGCACGAGTACCCGCACCTGGTCGGGCTGTTCATCACCTTCGCCGAGGTGATCTTCGACGCGGGGCTCGGGATCGTGCTGATCTACGGGGGCCACCTGGTCGCCGAGCACTACTACCTGGCGCTCGGGCGCCCGTGGGGGCCGAGTCCGGCGCAGGACCAGACCTGGGGCGGCAACGCGTTCTGGGTGCTGGGGGACCTGGTCGGACTGCCGTTCCTGGCCGCGCTGGTGCGGCGGATGGTGGTGCGGGGGCGGCAGGAGACCGAGGCCGTGGACGCCGAGCTGGACGCCCGCTTCGCGGCGGCGGCCGCGCAGGCGCGGGCGGCGGGACAGCCCGAGGAGGAGGAGAGCGGGATGCGGCCGTGGTGGCTGGACGACCCGAACCTCAAGCACCGGTACGGGGCGTAGCGCGGCTCCCGGCCGGCGGCGGTCGAGCGGCGGTGCGGGGCGTGGCGATGGAGGGGCCAATTTTGCTCCTCCAGGGCCTCCCTGACCACCCCCGCACCACATTTCCGCAGGTCAAAAATAGGTTGGCCACAATCCCCCGCCCCGCTAGCGTGTGACACATCCGGTTCGGGGGCCATTGGGCCGCCCGAGGAGTAGAGAGCAGGAGGTGAACCCCCGTGGTCGTTGTCGCCCCGATAGCTGCCGAGGGCAGCACTCGCGTTCACCTCCTTTTCCCGGCCGCCGGCTGAGCCCTTCGCGCCAGCCGTAGCCCGCCGGGACCATCTCCTCCCGAAGGGCCACTGCGTTGTTCAACGCTGCCTCCGTTCCGTCGTTCTCTTCCTCCTCCCCTTCCTCTTCGTTCTCCGCTGACGCCTCCGCGCTGACCGGCTACGGCTGGACGGCCGAGCTCGTGGAGCTCTTCACCCCGTTCGGCGAGGCCGGGCTGCTCCCGGCCCGGATCGTCCGGGTCGACCGCGGCCAGTGCGACGCCGTGATCGCCGACCCGGAGACGGGCGAGCTGCGCACCCTCCGGTTCGACACCAGGCCGGTGGGCGACGCCGACATGATCAACTGCCCGTGCACGGGCGACTGGGCGGCCGTCGACCTGGACGCCCAGCCGATGGCCTCCGTCGCCGCGCTGCTGCCGCGCTCCACCGCGATCATCCGCAAGGTGGCCGGCAAGCGCTCCGACGGCCAGGTGCTGGCCGCCAACGTCGACACCGTGCTGATCGCCTCCTCGCTCGCGACCGACCCCGACCTCGGGCGGATCGAGCGCTTCCTCGCCCTCGCCTGGGAGTCCGGTGCCGATCCCCTGGTCGTCCTCACCAAGGCCGACCTCGTCGACGACGCCGACTTCATCCGGTCCGACGTCGAGGCGATCGCCCCCGGAGTCACGGTGGTCGTGGTGAGCGCCGAGACCGGCGAGGGCATGGACGTGCTCCGCGCCTGCACCCCCGGCACCACCGCGGTGATCGGCCAGTCCGGCGTCGGCAAGTCCACCCTCACCAACGCGCTGGCTGGCTCCGAGGTGATGACCGTCCAGGGGGCCCGCGCGGTCGACCAGAAGGGCCGCCACACCACGACCACCCGAGAACTGATCCCGCTGCCCGGCGGGGGCGTGCTGATCGACACCCCCGGGCTGCGCGAGGTCGGCCTCTACGGTGGCGAGGGCGTGGACCTGGCCTTCGCCGACATAGCCGAGCTGGCCGAGGAGTGCCGCTTCCACGACTGCGGCCACCACACCGAGCCCGGCTGCGCGGTGCAGGCGGCGCTGGCCGACGGCACACTGCCGCAGCGCCGGATGGACAGCTACCTCAAGCTCCAGCGCGAGAACGACTGGATCGCCTCGCGCACCGACGCCCGGGTGGCCAAGGCGCGGCTGAAGAAGTGGAAGACGATCACCAAGTCGATGCGAGCCGCGGGAGGTCCGGTGAAGCGCTGAGCCCAGGCACCGGCCGGCCGCCGCGCAACGGCCGCCGGCCGGTCTCCGCCGGGCCCGTCCGGCTCAGCGGAGGTCCGCGGTCACCCGGAAGCGCTGGAGGACCACCGGCGTGCTGTCGTCCACGGTGAAACCCGGGTCATCGAGGGCGTCGAGCATCTCCGGGCTGCGCCAGAACCGCTCGTGCACCGCACGCCAGTCGGCCACGCTGGTGCACCCCTCGCCCTCGTCCAGGGCGTGCTGGAGGTCGACCTCCGCGAGCGGGACCACCCGGACGTCCGTGGTCTCGATCACGGCGACCCTGCGGCCGTCCGAGTCGAGGACCGCGGAGCGCTCACCGGGCACCGGCAGGGGCTCGCCCTCGTGCTCGTAGTCGGCGACCAGGCCGGTGGTGCTGGTCTTGGCGCCGTCGAGGATCGCGGCGACCAGCTGGTCCCGCAGAGGGCCGGGGAACGCGAACTCCGCCGGAGGCAGGGCGACGACGCGCGGGTCGTCCGGGCCGGAGTAGGGCTGCTGCTCGCTCATGCCGCGAGGGTAACGGCGGGACGTCCGGCGGGCTCGCGAATTTCCGGCCCGCGCTCACCCTGTGGTGGGCGGTGGGCGGTGGGCGGTGGGCGGTGGGTGGTGGTGGGTGGGCGGGGTGGGGGAGGCCCCCCGAAGCAGCGATCAACGGCGATGTCCGATTCCCGCCAGTCACCCCCCGCCCGGTGCCGCAAACTGGACAGCGTGATCGACGATGACATCCGGTACCGAGCCGTGGACAGCCGCGACGCCCGCTTCGACGGGGTCTTCTTCACGGCGGTCACCTCCACCGGCATCTACTGCCGTCCGAGCTGCCCGGCCGTGACCCCGAAGCGCGTCAACTGCGTCTTCTACCCCAGCGCCGCGGCCGCCCAGGGGGCCGGCTTCCGAGCCTGCCGCCGCTGCCGCCCCGACTCCGTGCCGGGCTCGCCCGAGTGGAACCACCGCGCCGACCTGGTCGGCCGCGCGATGCGCCTGATCGGCGACGGCGTGGTGGACCGCGAGGGCGTCGCCGGCCTGGCCGGCCGCCTCGGCTACAGCGCCCGCCAGCTGCAACGCCAGCTGATCGCCGAGCTCGGCGCCGGCCCGATCGCGCTGGCCCGCGCCCGCCGCGCGCAGACCGCCCGCCTGCTCCTCCAGACCACCGAACTCCCCGTCACCGACGTCGCGTTCGCGGCCGGCTTCGCCTCCGTCCGCCAGTTCAACGACACCGTGCGCGAGGTCTACGACCGCACCCCCAGCGGCCTGCGCGCCGAGGTCGTCGCCGGGCGCCGCATCGCGACCCCGGCCGGCGGTCTCACCCTGCGCCTCGCCTACCGCGGCGCGCTCGACAGCGAGCACCTGATCGACTTCCTCGCCCTGCGCGCCGTCCCCGGCGTGGAGGAGGTCGTCCCCGGCGCGCGTCCCGGTGTGCGCGTGTACCGTCGCACCCTCGCGCTCCCGTACGGCCACGGCATCGCCGAGGTCGACAGCCTGGCACCGGGCGAGCCGCCCACCCGCGGCTGGCTCGACTGCCGCCTGCTGCTCGCCGACCTGCGCGACCTGCCGACCGCCGTCCAGCGCCTGCGCATCCTGTTCGACCTGGACGCCGACCCGCTCGCGGTCGACGACCAGCTCGGCGCGGACCCGCTGCTCGGTCCGCTGGTCCGCGAGCGCCCCGGCCTGCGCTCGCCCGGCCACGTGGACCCGCACGAGCTCGCCGTCCGCGCCGTCCTCGGCCAGCAGATCAGCGTCGCCGCCGCCCGTACCCTGGCGGGACGGCTCGCCGAGAAGTACGGCACCGCGCTGCCCGAGCCCAGCGGCGGCCTGCGTCTGCTCTTCCCGACCGCGGCCGCCCTGGCCGCCGCCGACCCGGAGGACTTCGCCATGCCCGCCGCCCGCCGCCGCGCCCTCACCGGCCTGTGCGCCGCGCTGGCCGAGGGCGTGGTCCGGCTCGACAGCGGGGTCGACCGGGAGGAGGCCGCGGCCGGCCTGCTGGACCTGCCCGGCATCGGCCCCTGGACGGTCGGCTACCTGCGGATGCGGGCGCTGGCCGACCCCGATGTCTTCCTCCCGAGCGACGTGGGCGTCAAGCACGGCCTGCTCCGCCTCGGCGCCGCCGGGGACCCGAAGTCCGCCGCCCGCGCCGCCGAGGCCTGGGCCCCGTGGCGCTCCTACGCCGTCCACCGACTGTGGGCCGGCCCCTCGGGCGTCGACCTCACGAACACCGGCAACACCACCAGCGGTACCGGCATCACCAGCAGCGGTACCGGCACCACCAGCACCGGCGACAGCACCAGCAGGACCGGAACGGAGAACGAACGAGTATGAGCACCACCGTCTACACCACCATGGAGAGCCCCTTCGGTCGGCTGCTGCTCAGCGGGGTGCTGCCCGAGGAGGGCGGACCGGCCGCGCTGGCCACCGTCACCGCGCCCGGCCAGAAGTACGCGCTGGCCGAGCCCGCCGACGACTGGGTGCCCGACCCGGAGGCGCTCGCCGAGCCGGTGGCCCAGCTGACCGACTACTTCGCGGGCAAGCGCACCGGCTTCGACCTCCCGCTCGCGCCCGAGGGCACCGAGTTCCGCCGCAGGATCTGGGCGGCGCTGGACGAGATCCCGTACGGCACGACCGTCACCTACGGCGAACTCGCCGAGCTGGCCGGGCAGGAGCCGCGCATGGTCCGGGCCGTGGGCGGCGCGGTGGGCGCCAACCCGCTGCTGATCGTCCGCCCCTGCCACCGGGTGCTCGGCGCGAGTGGCGCGCTCACCGGCTTCGCCGCCGGTGTGGACCGCAAGCGCTGGCTGCTGGACCTGGAGGGCGGCACCCTGTTCTGACCGCCGGGCCCCGCGGAACCTCCGAGCACCGAAGCTCCGGGCACCGAAGCTCCGAGCGCCGAACGCCTGATCGTCCGAGCACCGATCGCCCGTGTGCCCGAGCGCTCGTGTGCCCGAGCATCGGACGCTCAACTCCGCAGTTCCACCCGCCAGTTGTTGCTGCGCATGAACCGGCCGGGCGGGAACTCGAAGTCCGTCTCGCCGAGCAGCGTGAACCCGGCCTTCGCGCAGACCGCGTTGGAGGCGGGGTTGTCCACCGAGGGGAAGGCGTGCAGGTGGGGGTGGGCGGCCTCGCGGCGGGCGGCCGCCACCGCCGCGCGGGTCGCGGCGACCGCGATGCCTCGCCCCTGGAAGCCGGGCAGCACGTTCCACCCCATCTCGTGGACGGTCCGGCCCTCCCACGTCCGGGTGCCGTAGCCGACCGTCCCGACCGCCTCGCCTTCGGGCAGCAGCACGATCCGGTACATGCAGCCGAGCCCGGACGGGACGAAGTCCAGGTAGCGCCGGTGCCGTACGAGCAGCTGCTCCGCGCTCTCGGGCCCGCCGACGTGCTTCTTCATCTCCGGTGTGTTGACCCGGCGCAGCAGCGCGAGGTCGTCGTCGGTCCAGGGCTCGATCCGTACCTCTGCGGGGGTCATGCCGGGGACGGTAGCGCCGGGGCAGCCCGGCGGCCAGCGGTTTTCACCCGGCCGCGGACCCCTGCTCGGGTCCGGTGCCCGGCTGGGCGAGGGCGCGGGCGAGTTGGTCAAGCCCGGGCAGGGCGTCGATGACGGCCGCCCGGTCGGCCGGGTCGAGGGTGCCGAGCGCGGTGGCGATGCGGCGCTCGTGGGCGTGCTGCCAGTCGTCCAGCTGCCGCCGGCCCGCCGGGGTGAGGGCGATCCGGGCGGTGCGGCGGTCGCCGGGGTCGGCCTGGCGGTCCACGAAGCCGGCGTCGAGCAGTTTCCCGACCAGTCCGCTGACGGTGTTGGGTGCGAGCCGCTGCCGCGCGGCCAGCTCGCCGACCCGCAGCGGTGCGGCGGCCAGCGTCTGCAGGAGCTCGACCTGCGCCATCGGCAGGGACTCCCACGGGTAGTCGGTGCGGATGCTGCTGCGCAGCGCGCGGCGCAGCCGGGTGACGGTGTCGGTCAGCTGCCGGGCGTGCTCGACCGCCGGGTCGGGGCTTCCGGTGGCGGGGTCGGGAACGTGTGGTGACGACGGCATGGCGGACAGCGTATCGCCTGGTGCGAGGCGGTCCGGCGCCCGGTTCGCCGGCAGGTTCGTGGGCGGTTCCGGGTCACGGGTCCGCGCTTCCCGGGGTTCTCCCACAGCTTTCCCGCGGCTCTCCCGAAGCTCTCCCGCGCCTCTCCTGCAACTCTGTTGCAGGCCTCGCCGCAGGTGTCCGTCCGGCCCCGTCCGTACCGTGGGACGCATCCTGTCGTAGGGCGAGCTGCTCGTAGAGAGAACATATCTGTATCCGATATATTCGTACCCATGAACGCCACCGTCCTCGCCTCGCGGCTGCTCACCGAGCGGCCCCGGCCGCGTGGCATAGCCGGCTGGCCCCATGCTCACTGGCTCGCCGTCGGCACGGTCTGTCTCGGCGCCTTCCTCGGCCAGCTGGACGCCAGTGTCATCGCCCTGGTCTTCCCCGCCCTCGGCCGCCACTTCGACGCGAGCTTCGCCGCCGTCGAGTGGGTCGCCCTCGCCTACCTGCTGGTCCTGGTCGCCCTGCTCGCCCCGATCGGCTGGCTGTCGGACCTGGTCGGCCGCAAGACCATGTACATCGGCGGCTTCGCGGTCTTCGGCCTCTCCTCACTCGGCGCCGGATTCGCCGTCAGCCTCTGGGCCCTGGTCGGGTGCCGCGCCGTCCAGGCGGTGGGCGCCGCGATGATGCAGGCCAACAGCGTCGCCCTGGTCGCGCGGGGCGTCCCCGAGCACGCGATGCGGCGCGCGCTCGGCATCCAGGCCTCCGCCCAGGGCCTCGGCCTGGCGCTCGGGCCCAGCCTCGGCGGGCTGCTGGTCGAACACGCCTCGTGGCGCTGGGTGTTCTGGGTCAACGTGCCGATCGCGCTGTTCGGCATCCTGGCCGGCTGGTTCCTGCTGCCCCGCACCCGGGCGGCGGGCGCCCCGGCCGCCGTACCGAACCCCCGGCCCGCGCGCCCCCTGGGCCACGCAACCGGCCGCGCCGCCCGCCGGACCGAGGCCCGCCGGACCGCGACCCACGACGCCGCCCGCTTCGACCTGCCCGGCCTGCTGCTGCTCACCGGGGCGACCACCTCGCTGCTGCTCGCCCTGTCCACCGCCTCCGGCCTGCCCCTGCCCGGCTGGGCGGTGGCCGCCCTGCTGCTAGCGTCCGCCGTTCTGAGCCTGGCGCTGGTGCGCCGGGAACGGCGGGCCGCCCGGCCGATCCTGGCGCCCGGGCTGGTCAACACCCCGGGCGTGCGCTCCGGCCTGGTGGTGGCGCTGATCGGCTACCTGCTGCTGTTCTGCCCGCTGGTGCTGGGCCCGGTGCTGCTCACCGGCGCCGGGGTGTCGACGGCCCACGCGGGCCTGGTGATCACCCTGCTGCCCGCCGCGTTCGCGTTCGCCGCGACGGTCGGCGGCGGGCTGCTGCCCCGGGGCTGGTCGGACGTGACCAGGTGCCGCGCCGGTGCGCTGCTCGCGGCCGGCGGGCTGCTGCTGTTCGCGCTGCTGCCGGCTTCGGACGCGGCGGCGCTCCCGCTGCTGATCGCCGGTTACGGGCTGGGACTGCTGCTGCCCGCCAACAACGCGCTGGTGATGCGGGCGATACCGGCGCAGTGCTCCGCGGTCGGCGGCGGCATGGTGAACATGGCCCGCAGTCTCGGTACGGCGCTCGGCATGGCGCTGTCCGTCCTCGGCGTTCACCTGGCGGGCGCCGCGTCCGGTGGGCGGACGGTGCTGTTGGTCCTCGCCGCCGTCGCGGCCGCGGCCGCACTGCTCACCCGGCCCGCGCGGCCCGCCCGAGGCACCCGAACCGCCCGAGGCGCCCGGCTCTGAGGCCCCGCCCGGCCCTGCTTGGGTTCTACTGGTCGTCGCAACACCCCAGCTGAGGGGATGCGATGGACTTCAAGATCCGCGGGGACCGGAAGCCGCAGGGGCGTAGGAAGCTCCGTGTCGAGCGGGCGGAATACTTCCGGCTCGTGGATCAGGGCTACGGCAACAAAGAGGCGTCCCGGCTGGTGGGCGTCCACGAGCGGACTGGACGCGAGTGGCGCAACGGCCGGACGGATCCGAACAGGTTCCGGGCGCCCGCTCGACCCGAGCGGGCGCCCGCCGCCGTGTCCGGTCCCTCCCGCTATCTGAGCGAGGACGAGCGGATCCGCATCGCAGACCGGCTTCGAGAGAAGGCGACCGTGCGCGCGATCGCGGCCGAGCTGGGCCGCAGCCCGTCCACCGTCAGTCGGGAGATTCGTCGCAACTGCCACCCGGGCAGCGGTAGTTACCGCCCGCACGCGGCCCAGGCCCGCGCCGATGCCCGCCGGCCCCGGCCCAAGCCCGGCAAGATCGGACAGAACCCGCAGCTGCGGGACTTCATCCAGGACCACCTCGACAGGAAGTGGAGCCCGGAGCAGATCTGCCAGGCTCTACGGGACACCTTTCCCGAACGGCCGGAGATGCACGTGGTCCACGAGACGGTCTACCAGGCCCTCTACGTCCAAGGCCGGGGCGAGCTTCGCCGCGAGCTGGCCGGCGCCCTGCGCTCGGGACGGGCACGCCGCAAACCGCACCGCCAGGCCGCCTGTCGCCAGCCCAGGTTCGCTACCCCGATGGTCATGATCAGCGAACGCCCGGCGGAGGTCGAGGACCGGGCGGTTCCCGGTCACTGGGAGGGCGACCTGATCCTCGGCAAGGACAACGCCTCCGCCATCGGCACCCTGGTCGAGCGCCACACCCGCTACGTCATGCTCCTGCACCTGCCGAACGGCCGCACCGCCGAGCACGTCCGCGACGCCCTCGTCGAGACCGTCCAGACCCTGCCCACTCACCTGAAACGGTCGCTGACCTGGGACCAGGGCTCCGAGATGGCCGCCCACGGCTCGTTCACCGTCGCCACCGGCGTCCCGGTCTACTTCTGCGATCCGGCCAGCCCCTGGCAGCGCGGCTCGAACGAGAACACGAACGGACTGCTCCGGCAGTACTTCCCCAAGGGCACCGACCTGTCCGCCCACACCCCGGAGGACCTGGTCCACGTCGCCGCCGAACTCAACGGCCGCCCACGCAAGACGCTCGGCTGGGAAACCCCAGCCGAGCGTCTGCATAAACTCATCGCGGCCTAACCAACCGACCACGTGTTGCGACGACCGCTAGAAACCGCCCTGAGGCCCGCGGGGCCTCCCGCTACGCGTCCGTACGGGCGACGCCGGGGGCCTTCGGCGCGTTCAGGGCGTCCTGGGCACGGTTCAGGCCGCGCTCCACCAGCGTCTCCAGGGCATCCGCGCAGCGGTCCAACTCTCCCGGCATGGCGGCCAGTTCCTCCTCGGAGAACTTCTTCAGCACGAAGTCCCCGACGCTCTGGCCCTTCGGCGGACGTCCGATGCCGAACCGCAGCCGGACGAAGTCCCGGGTGCCGAGCGCCTCGCCCACCGAACGCACCCCGTTGTGGCCCCCGGGACCGCCGCCGCGCTTGAGCCGGGCGGAGCCGAAGGCGAAGTCCAGGTCGTCCTGCACGACCACCAGCCGCTCGACCGGGACGCCGTGGCGGCGCAGCAGTGCGGCCACCGGGCGTCCGGACAGGTTGATGGACCACCACAGCGGCTTGGCCAGCAGCACCCGGTGGCCGTCGAGTCCGATCTCGGCCACCAGGGTGGCGATCCCGCGCCGGCGGAACCGGGCGCCGTGCCGTTCGGCCAGCCGGTCCACGGCCAGGAAGCCCGCGTTGTGCCGGGTGAGCCGGAACCACGGGCCGGGGTTGCCCAGTCCGGCGATCAGCCAGGGGGCGTCGGGGGTCATGCGGGCGTTCTCCGTAGGGTGGGGGAGGGGGGAGGACGGCGGACGGCCGGGGCGCGGCGTGGACGGTACGGGACCGTCCTCGCCGGCGCCCCGGCCGTCCGGGGAAACACGCGGAACATGCGGAACACGCCGAACCCGCAGGACCCGCGGGACACGACGGGACACGACGGGACACGCAGAGCCCGCGGAACGAGCGCTCAGGAGATCAGGAGGCGGGCACGCCGGGTTCGGCGCCGCGCTCCTTGAGCATGTCGGTCATCAGCTGCAGCTCGGAGGTCTGGGAGACCACCATCGACTGCGCGAGCCGCTTCTCGGCCTCGTTCCGGGCCTTGTCGACATAGCCCTGGGCCATCTCGACGCCGCCCTTGTGGTGCTCGATCATCAGCTGGAGGTAGTACACCTCGGCGTCCCGCCCGCTGAGCGTGCGCAGCTTCGCGATCTGGGTGTTGGTGGCCATGCCCGGCATCAGCGAACCGTCGTGGGCCTGGTAGTCGTGGCCCATCTTCATCCACGCCATCGGCGTGGCGGTCGAGTGCTGGGACAGTCCCCACTGGTCGAGCCAGCCCATCATCATCCCGCGCTGGTTGGCCTGGGTGTTGATGATGTCGAAGGCCAGGGTGCGGGTCGGCTCGTCGGCGGTGCGGTCCCGGACGACGAAGGACAGGTCCACCGCCTGCTGGTGGTGGGTCGCCATGTCGCGGGCGAACCCGGCCTCGGGGGAGTCGTCCGCCGGGACGGCCAGCGTGGACGAGCCGGACGCCGAGGTCCCGCTCGCCACCAGGGCCGGCACTCCGAGCGCCAGCGCCACGGTGGCGGCCAGCGCGGCCGGCCACCACATGCGGCGGCGGCGCGGGGCCCCGGCTTCCTCGACGCCGTCCGCCGCGGGGTTCGCGTCGGTGTTCGCGTCGGCGGTCACATCTGCCCCATGGTGCAGGAGGCGCCCGGCTCCTGGGTCTGCTTGCCCTGGACGTACTTGGTGAAGAACTGCTCCACCCGCGGGTCGCTGGCGCTGTCCACGGTCAGCTGGGTGCTCCAGGCGTTCAGGGTGATGGTGCCCTGCTCGTCCGGGTACGGGCTCATCATCGTGTACGGGGTCTTCTTGACCTTGTCGGAGAGCGTCTTGATGTCGTCCGGCGTGGCCTTGCCGTTGTACGTCACCCAGACCGCGCCGTGCTCCAGCGAGTGGACGGCGCGCTCGTTCTCGAGCGGCTGGTCGTAGACGTGGGCCATGCAGTCCGCCCAGATCGCGTTGTGGTCGCCGCCGACCGGCGGGGTCATCGGGTAGGTGACCTTGTCCTTGACGTGGGTGCGGCTCAGCTCGCCGAAGGTCTTCACGCCCGGGATGTCCGCGTTGGCGGCGGTCTCCTTGTCCTTCTTCTTCTGGTTCTGGTCCATGACGACCCAGGTGCCGGTGGCGATCGCACCGATCACCAGCACGCCGGCCGCCACCGAGGCGAAGATCTTGTTGCGGCGGTCGCGGCGTTGCTCGGCGGCGCGCAGCTCGGCGATCCGGGCACGGCGGTCGAGGCCGTCCTGCTTGCCGCCGGGCTTGTTGGACTGCTTGGAGGCGGAACCCATGGTGGTCGTCCTTGTCCCCGCCGCACCGGTCGGGGGCGGCGGTCATCTGGTGTGAGAGGAGGGGCGGATCCGTCGGCGGCTGCGCCGGCGGTGGGTTCCACTCAGGACCGGTGGACCTGGAGTTCGTGCAGATCGGGCACCGGGTGCGCGCCGTCCAGCAGACCGGCGGGCACCACCCGGGGCAGTGCCTCGGGCGCGGCCGGGGTCAGCGGTGACACGGCGGGCTGCGGCTGCGGCGGCGGGTTCGGCAGCTGGGCGTCCTGCGAGCAGTACGGGTGGCTGGAGCAGCCGTTGTTGCGCGGCGGCTGGCCGTCGGCGGTGCAGAGGATCCAGTGCCCCGGCTCCTCGGCCGTCCGGTGGTGGTCCGAGGACTGCGTGGGCCTGGCGACCTTCGCGGCGTGGCCGGTGTAGGAGGTGTGCCCGGTGGCGACCTGGACGCTGACCACGCTGACGACGGTCACGGCGCTGGCCGGGGCCGCGTGCGGCGCCGGTTGACCGGAGCCGTCCACCGCCTTCGCCTGGCCCGCGCAGGGCAGCAGCGTCAGCAACGTGACGAGCAGCAGGACCAACAGCCCACCTGCCGGGCGGCCCGCGGACGCGGCCCTCCCCGGTCGGGGCGAACTGGGGGCCGACGCGGTCATGCGCACATTTAATCAGCCGAACGAGTGATGCGATGCCCCCCATCGGCCCTCATTTTCGGTGGCCCGCAGACCCGGATGACCAGGAAACGCCCTGCTCCGGACACATCCGGCAAGCACGGACGGAACGGAAGCGGACGAACACGTGACGGCTCCGGGGACGGCCCGGCGAATCGCCCGGCGAACCGCCTGGTGAGCGCGTTGGCCGGGATGTTCCGGTGGGTGACCGGTTGTCGCCGAAACCCGGACAGGGTCCTCGCAGGTGGAGAACAATGTCGTCAGCCCGGCCCGCCCGGCCCGCCGGGGGCGGCGCGACCACGGAACGACCAGGAGCCGCCAGATGAGCAACCAGGGTGCACCCGCACAGCCGCACCGGCCGGACGACGGCTGGTGGGACGCCGTCTACGACGGTCCGGCGGGCACCCTCCCGGACACCCCGCGCGCCGACCCGGGGGACGGCAGCGTGGACGACTGGTTCGACACGGCGGTCGGGCTCATCGGACAGCAGCGCTCGGCGGAACCGGAGCCGGAACCGGTGGTGGAGCCGGAGCCGGTGGTGGAGCCGGAGCCGGTGATGGAGCCGGAGTCGGTGATGGAGCCGGAGTCGGTGATGGAGCCGGAGTCGGAGGCTCCCGGGGAGCCCGAAGGCGCTCAGGCACCGGACACCCGGGACAGCATCGACGACTGGTTCGACACCGCCGTCGGCGTGATCGGCGGGACGGAGGGCATCGGGCGTCAGCGGACCTCCACGGAGACCCATCAGTTCCCGGCCCCCGCCTTCACCGACGACGCCCCGAAGGCCGCACCCGCACCCGAGTCGGCATCCGCACCCGAGCCCGGACCCGGCCCGGACCCGGTCTCGCTGGAGAAGCCCACCCCGCCAACCCCTCCCGCCCCCGCCGCCGTCCCGGAACCGGAACCGGAACCGGAGCCCGCCGCTGCCGAGGAGCCCGAGGAGCCGGTGAAAGCGGACGGACCCGAGGTTCCCGCCCCCGCTCCATCTCCCGCCCCTGCTCCCGCTCCCGTCCCCGAACCCGAACCCGAACCCGTCCACACCCCGGAACCCGACCCGGAACCCGTGGCCCAGGCCGCAGCCGTCCCCGACCCCCGCCTGGCCATCCGCGCACCGCTCGCCGACGGCGGCACCGCCGTCCCGCACGTCGGCGAGCGCCCCCCGACCTACGGACCGGAACCGACGGCCGTACCCGAGGCCGACCCGGGTGCACTGCGCGCGCTCGTACCGGACACCGTGCTGGATGGCGCCCAGTACGGTCCGTCCGTCCTGCGCGCCGCCTCCGTCCGGGGCGACTCCGCGCGCTACCGGGGCGAGCCGCGTCGCGACTCCCTGCTGGTCACCCGCTTCGGCGACGGCCCGGACGGATTGCTGCTCGCCGTCCTCGGCGGCTTCGACCGCACGGGCGGCGGAGCCGAGGACGAGACGGTCAGCCCGGAGGCCGTCGCGGCCGCCACCGGGGAGGCGTGCCGCCAGCTCGCCGCCGCGATCGGGCGCAGCCGGGCCGGACTGGCCGCCGACCTGCGAGACGGCGCCCGTGACCGGCTCCGCTACGGCCTCCAGCGCCTGGCCACCGGCGCGGCCGCCCCGCTGCGGGCGCTGACGCCGCGGGCGGAGGGGGACGACACCCCGTCCCCGGCGTCGCTGCACTGTCTGATGGTGTCGCTGGATCCGGAGGCCGGCTACCGTGCGGCCTTCGGCGTCGGCCCGGGCGGGCTCTACCTGCTGCGGTCCGGCCACTGGATCGACGCCTACGCGGCCCGCCTGCTGCACCACCCGGATGGTCAGCCGCCGGTCCCGGAGGCCCCGGTGCCCGGCCCGCGCCCGTTCCGCTTCCGGCTGGTTCCCGCGACGCCGGGCGACATCCTCCTCCTCTGCGCCCCGGGCCTCGCCCGCCCCATAGCCGACGAGCCGGCCGTCGCGCACTTCCTCTCCACCCACTGGGCCCACCCCCACCCGCCGGGCACCGTCGACTTCCTCCGCCAGGTCCAGGTCCGCGCCAAGGGCTACGCCGACGACCGTACGGCCGCCGCCATCTGGACCGAGTAACGCCCGACCGGCCCCCATCTCCCACCCCCGCACGCGTGCGCGAGAAATTGACCCCATAGACATAAAGCGCCCCCCCCCCCCCGGCCCCCCCCCCCCCCCCCCACCCCCAAAAAAGCCCCGGCCCGCGACTCAATAAACCCCCCCCCCCCCACCCCCCCG
>NZ_JBHXLL010000078.1:0-20443 GCF_042721415.1 Kitasatospora sp. NPDC058444
GGGGGGGGTCCGGGGGGTGCCCTGGCGGGCCGTGGGGGGCGGGGGGGCGGGCGTTACCCGGGGCCCCCCCCCCCCGGGCCCCCCCGGCCCCGGGGCCGGGGGGGGGGGGGGCGGGGGGGGCCCCCCCGCCCCCCGTCCGCGTGTCTGAACGGGCGGATCGCGCCCCGGCTGGTCAGGCTGGTGTCACACCCGACCAGCCGCCAGGACGGAGCCGCCATGCCCATCGACGCAGTCACCGAGGTGCCGGTGCCGGTCAACGAGCCGGTGCGGGCGTACGCCCCCGGCAGCCCGGAGCGGGACCGGCTGGTCCGGCGCCTGGACGAGCTGGCCGCCGAGCAGGTGCCGCTGCCGATGACCATCGGCGGCGAGCAGCGTTTCGGCGGCGGCGAGCGGATCGAGGTCGTCCAGCCGCACCACCACGCCGCCAAGCTGGGCGTGCTCGGCAACGCCACCCGGGAGGACGCCCGGGCGGCGGTGGACGCGGCGCTGGCCGCCGGGCGGCAGTGGCGCTCGCTCTCCTTCGACGACCGCGCGGCGGTCTTCCTGCGCGCCGCCGACCTGCTGGCCGGCCCCTGGCGGGAGACGCTCAACGCGGCCACCATGCTCGGCCAGTCCAAGACCGTGCAGCAGGCGGAGATCGACTCGGCCTGCGAGCTGATCGACTTCTGGCGGTTCAACGTCGGGTTCGCCCGGCAGATCCTGGCCGACCAGCCGGCCTCCTCGCCCGGCGTGTGGAACCGCACCGACCACCGCCCGCTGGAAGGTTTCGTCTACGCCGTCACCCCGTTCAACTTCACCGCGATCGCCGGCAACCTGCCCACCGCCCCGGCGCTGCTGGGCAACACCGTGGTCTGGAAGCCCGCGCCGACCCAGACCCTGGCCGCGTACCACCTGATGCGGCTGCTGGAGGCGGCCGGCCTGCCGCCCGGGGTGATCAACCTGGTGACCGGCGACGGCCTCCAGGTCTCCCCGGTCGTGCTGGCCGACCCGGCGTTCGCCGGGCTGCACTTCACCGGCTCCACCGCCACCTTCCAGTCCCTGTGGCAGACCATCGGCGCCAACATCGGCGGCTACCGCGCGTACCCGAGGATCGTCGGCGAGACCGGCGGCAAGGACTTCCTGCTGGCCCACCGCTCGGCCGACCCGGAGATCCTGCGGACCGCGCTGATCCGCGGCGCCTTCGAGTACCAGGGCCAGAAGTGCTCGGCGCTCTCCCGCGCCTACCTGCCGCGCAGCCTCTGGCAGCGGATCAAGGACGACTTCCTGGCCGAGGTGGACGCGCTCGCGGTGGGCGACGTGACGGACCTGTCCAACTTCATGGGCGCCCTGATCGACCGGCGGGCCTTCGAGAAGAACCGGGACGCCATCGACCGGGCGAAGGCCGATCCGACGATCGAACTGGCGGCCGGTGGGCAGTACGACGACGCGATCGGCTGGTTCGTCCGGCCGACCGTGCTGGTCTCCTCCGACCACCGGGGCGAGATCTTCCGGACCGAGTACTTCGGCCCGATCCTCGCCGTCCACGTCTACGAGGACTCCCGCTGGGACGACGTGCTGCGCCGGGTCGACGGCGGCGCCCCGTACGGCCTGACCGGCTCGGTGATCGCGCAGGATCGTTACGCCATCGCCCAGGCCGTCGAGGAGCTGCGCTTCACGGCGGGGAACTTCTACATCAACGACAAACCCACCGGAGCCGTCGTCGGCCAGCAGCCCTTCGGGGGCGGCCGGGCCTCCGGCACCAACGACAAGGCGGGCGCCGCGCAGAACCTGCTCCGCTGGACCTCCGCCCGGTCGATCAAGGAGACATTCGTCCCGCCGACCCACCACGGCTACCCGCACATGGGCTGAGAGTGAACACCAGGCTCCGGTTTGGACATGGTGTCCAGGACGGACGTGACTTCCTGCGGGTTTGCTCCTACCTGTCCCTGTGCACCTTCGATTGATCCGGTTAGGCTGGCTGGCGTCGTCGGGTGGCTGCAGGACGAACGTGACGTCCTACCCACTGGAAGGACGTTTCATGCGCGCCATGAGCCCCTTTCAGTCGGATGGTGCGGCAGGATTGCGGTGACCCGTCGGTGTACATCCACACACCACCGAGTCACGCAACGGCGCGCGACAGGAGCCAAGAAGTCATGCAGACCAAGCTGGACGCAGCCAAGGCCGAACTGCTCAAGAAGGCAGCCGCAGCCGCTGAGAACAGCCAGGTGGGGGGAGCGGCGCCGGGGGAGGGTCTGAGCAACGGCGCTCTGACCGCGTACCTGCACCACTACTACCTCCACACCGCGCCCGAGGACCTGGTCGACCGCGACCCGGTCGACGTCTACGGCGCGGCCGCCTCCCACTACCGCCTGGGCCTCAAGCGCCCGCAGGGCACCGCCGAGGTGCGGGTGCACACCCCCTCGGTCGAGGAGAACGGCTGGTCCTGCGGCCACACGGTGGTCGAGGTCGTCACCGACGACATGCCCTTCCTGGTCGACTCCGTCACCAACGAGCTGTCCCGCCAGGACCGCGCGATCCACATCGTGATCCACCCCCAGCTGGTCGTCCGCCGTGACATCACCGGCAAGCTGCTGGAGATCCTGGACGTCGACGCCTGCTCCCGCAGCCAGGCCGCCGGCGCCGACTGGCCGGCCGACGCGACCGTCGAGTCGTGGATGCACATCGAGATCGACCGCGAGACCGACCGCGAGGACCTGCGCTCCATCGAGGCGGACCTGCGCCGCGTGCTCGGCGACGTCCGCGAGGTCGTCGAGGACTGGGGCAAGATGCGCGAGAGCGCGCTGCGCCTGGCCGACGAGCTGGCCGAGCAGCCCCCGGCCGGCCTGCCCGAGCAGGAGGTCGGCGAGGCCTGGGAGCTGATGCGCTGGCTCGCCGACGACCACTTCACCTTCCTCGGCTACCGCGAGTACGACCTGGTCGAGCACGAGGGCGAGGAGGTCCTCAAGGCGGTCGCCGGGACCGGCCTCGGCATCCTGCGCTCCGACCCGCACAGCCACGACGACGCCCACCACGCGGTCAGCGAGGCCTTCGGCCGGCTCTCCGCGCCGGTCCGCGCCAAGGCCCACGAGAAGAAGCTGCTCGTCCTGACCAAGGCCAACAGCCGTGCCACCGTGCACCGCCCGGCCTACCTGGACTACGTCGGCGTGAAGAAGTTCAACGCCGCCGGCGAGCCGATCGGCGAGCGCCGCTTCCTCGGCCTGTTCTCCTCCGCCGCCTACACCGAGTCGGTCACCCGCATCCCGGTCGTGCGCCGCAAGGTCCAGGAGGTGCTGGAGGACTCCGGCTTCTCCAGCGAGAGCCACGACGGCCGCGACCTGCTCCAGATCATGGAGACCTTCCCGCGGGACGAGATCTTCCAGACCCCGGCCTCCGAGCTGCTCTCCATCGCGACGAGCGTGCTCTACCTCCAGGAGCGCCGCAAGCTGCGGCTCTTCCTGCGCCAGGACGAGTACGGGCGCTACTTCTCGGCGTTCATCTACCTGCCGCGCGACCGTTACACCACGCGCATCCGGCTGCTGATCACCGACATCCTCAAGGAGGAGCTGAACGGCGCCACCATCGACTACACGGTGTACGCCACCGAGTCGGTGCTGACCCGCCTGCATTTCGTGGTCCGGGTCGCCCCGGGCACCGAGCTGCCCCAGCTCACCGAGACGGACATCGAGCGGATCGAGAACCGCCTGGCCGAGGCCGCCCGGTTCTGGATGGACGGCTTCCACGACCAGCTGCACGTCGAGCTGGGCGAGGAGAGGGCCGCCGAGCTCGGCCACAAGTACGCCAACGCCTTCCCCGACGGCTACCGCGCCGACTTCCCGCCGCGCACCGCCGTCGCCGACATCAAGCAGATCGAGTCGCTGCACGGTGAGGGCGACTTCCGCCTGAACCTGTACCAGCCGGTCGGCGCCGGCGACGACGAGCGCCGCTTCAAGATCTACCGGGTCGGCGGCCCGATCTCGCTCACCGAGGTCCTGCCGGTGCTCCAGCGCCTGGGCGTCGAGGTGCTGGACGAGCACCCGTACGCGCTGCGCCGCTCCGACGGCACCACCGCGTGGGTCTACGACTTCGGCCTGAAGCTGCGCGAGGCCACCGAGCTCACCGACGAGGCCCGCGAGCGCTTCCAGGAGACCTTCGCCGCCACCTGGACCGGCAAGGCCGAGAACGACGGCTTCAACGAGCTGGTGCTGACCGCCGGGCTGACCTGGCGCCAGGCGATGATGCTGCGCACGTACGCCAAGTACCTGCGCCAGGCGGGCTCCACGTTCTCCCAGGACTACATGGAGGACGCGCTCCGCAACAACACCCACACCACCCGCCTGCTGGTCAACCTGTTCGAGGCCCGGCTGAGCCCGAGCCACCGTTCGGGCGCCCTGGAGCTGACCGAGGGCATCCTGGAGGAGCTGTCCGGCGCCCTCGACGAGGTCGTCTCGCTGGACGAGGACCGCATCCTGCGCTCCTTCCTGAACCTCATCAAGGCCACCCTGCGGACCAACTTCTTCCAGCGCGCCGCCTCCGGCGAGTGGCAGTCCTACGTGTCGATGAAGTTCGACCCGAAGGCCATCCCGGACCTGCCGGCCCCGCGCCCGGCGTTCGAGATCTGGGTCTACTCGCCGCAGGTCGAGGGCGTCCACCTGCGCTTCGGCAAGGTCGCCCGCGGCGGTCTGCGCTGGTCCGACCGGCGCGAGGACTTCCGCACCGAGATCCTGGGCCTGGTCAAGGCGCAGATGGTCAAGAACACCGTCATCGTCCCGGTCGGCGCCAAGGGCGGCTTCGTCGCCAAGCAGCTGCCGGACCCGGCGGTCGACCGCGACGCCTGGCTGGCCGAGGGCGTCTCCTCGTACAAGACCTTCATCTCGGCGCTGCTCGACATCACCGACAACCTGGTCGGCGGCGAGGTCGTGCACCCGGCCGACGTGGTCCGCCACGACGAGGACGACACCTACCTGGTCGTCGCCGCCGACAAGGGCACCGCGACCTTCTCGGACATCGCCAACGGCGTCGCCGAGTCCTACGGCTTCTGGCTGGGCGACGCGTTCGCCTCCGGCGGCTCGGCCGGCTACGACCACAAGGGCATGGGCATCACCGCCCGCGGCGCCTGGGAGTCGGTCAAGCGCAACTTCCGCGAGCTCGGCGTCGACACCCAGACCGAGGACTTCAGCGTCATCGGCATCGGCGACATGTCCGGCGACGTCTTCGGCAACGGCATGCTGCTCAGCGAGCACATCCGCCTGGTCGCCGCCTTCGACCACCGCCACATCTTCCTCGACCCGAACCCGGACGCGGCCGTCTCGTACGCCGAGCGCCGCCGGCTGTTCGAGCTGCCGCGCAGCTCCTGGGACGACTACGACAAGTCGCTGATCTCGGCCGGCGGCGGGGTGTTCCCCCGCTCGGCGAAGGCGATCCAGCTGACCCCGCAGGTCCGGGCCGCGCTCGGCGTCGAGGCGGCCAAGCTGACCCCGGCCGAGCTGATGCGGGCGATCCTCCAGGCCCCGGTCGACCTGTTCTGGAACGGCGGCATCGGCACCTACGTCAAGGCCTCCACCGAGACCAACGCCGAGGTCGGCGACAAGTCCAACGACGCCATCCGGGTCAACGGCGAGCAGGTCCGCGCCCGGGTGATCGGCGAGGGCGGCAACCTCGGCTGCACCCAGCTCGGCCGCATCGAGTACGCGGCCACCGGCGGCCCGGAGGGCACCGGCGGCTGGATCGACACCGACGCGATCGACAACTCGGCCGGTGTGGACACCTCGGACCACGAGGTCAACATCAAGATCCTGCTCAACCAGGTCGTCGCCGAGGGCGACATGACGGTCAAGCAGCGCAACGCCCTGCTGGCCGAGATGACCGACGAGGTCGGCCACCTGGTACTGCGCAACAACTACGCGCAGAACGTCGTGCTGGCCAACGCCGTCTCCCAGGCGCACAGCATGGTCAACGTGCACGCCCGGATGATCAGCCGCTTCGAGTCGGCCGGCCAGCTGGACCGCGCGCTGGAGTTCCTGCCCACCGAGCGCCAGATCCGTGAGCGCCAGCAGAACGGCCGCGGCCTCTCGCAGCCCGAGATGTCCGTCCTGCTCGCCTACACCAAGATCATCCTGGCCGAGGAGCTGCTGGCCACCGAGCTGCCGGACGACCCGTTCTTCCGCAGCGCGCTGCACGAGTACTTCCCGAGCGCGCTGCGGGCGAGGTTCGCCGACGCGATCGACAACCACGCGCTGCGCCGCGAGATCATCACCACGCTGATCGTCAACGACACGATCAACCGCGGTGGCTGCACCTTCGCCTTCCGCCTGAAGGAGGAGACCGGCGCGACCTACGAGGAGATCGCCCGGACGCACACCGCCGCGCGGGCCGTCTTCGACCTGGAGCCGATCTGGGCCGAGATCGAGGACCTGGACAACCAGGTCCCGGCCCGGGTGCAGACCAAGATGCGCCTGCACTCGCGGCGCCTGGTCGAGCGCGCCACCCGGTGGATGCTCAACAACCGCCGCCAGCCGCTCGACATCGCCGGCACCATCGAGTTCTTCCACGACCGGGTCAACCAGGTCTGGGCCTCGCTGCCCAAGCCGCTCCGCGGCGAGGACCTGACCTGGTTCGAGTCCGTGTACAACGAGCTCGCCGCGGCCGGGGTGCCGGAGGAGCTGGCCACCCGGATCGCGGGCCTCTCCTCGGTCTTCCCGACCCTGGACATCGCCGAGGTCGCGGACCGCTCCGGCAAGGACGTCGCCGAGGTCGCCGACCTCTACTACGACCTGGGCGACCGGCTCCAGATCTCGCACCTGCTCGACCGCATCATCGAGCTGCCCCGCACCGACCGCTGGTCGTCGATGGCCCGGGCCGCGATCCGCGAGGACCTCTTCGCGGCGCACGCGGCGCTGACCGCCGACATCCTGGCCTGCGGCCCCGAGGGCGCCACCCCGGAGGAGCGGTACACCGCCTGGGCCGAGCTCAACGCGACCCTGCTGAACCGCGCCAAGAGCACCCTCGACGACATAAGGGGTTCGGACAACTACGAGCTGTCCAGCCTCTCGGTCGCGATGCGCGTCATCCGCACCCTGCTGCGCACCGGTTCGATGCGCTGACGGACGGCTGCACCGGAGGGGCCCGCGTCCACGGGGACGCGGGCCCCTTCCGCATGCCCGGCCCGTTCCGCATGCCCGGCCCCTTCCGCAGGCCCGCTCCGTTCCGCATGCCCGCTCCGCTCCCGTGCGGGACCCTCCCCGCGGGCCCCCTTCCGTTCGCGGTTCCGCCCCCTCGTCGTTCCCCCCGATTTCGCGGCCCCGATAAAGGTTGTGGATCGTGAGCGCACCTTCGCTACGGTGTTCCCCAAGGATCACCTGGGGGGTTGTCGCATGAGGAAGAACCGGGCCTCGGTCCGCGCGTTGGGCGTGGGCGTCTCGGTGGCGCTGCTGGTGGCCGGAGCCGCGGCCTGTTCGTCGGACGACGGGAAGGGCGGCGCGAAGGACACCGCGAAGGCCGGTGCCGCGGCCACGGCCGGGGCGGGAGCGCCCGCGGCGGCGCCCACGACGAAGGCGCCGGAGGCCTTCGCGGCGGCCGGTTACCGCGGTCTGACGCCGGGGATGGCGAAGGACGCGGGCCTGGCCACCGGCGCGCTGGAGACCGCGCCGGTCTCACTGCTCGGCGGCTGCACCGACTTCGTCTACAAGGGCGGCCCGGCACCGGACCAGGCCCGGATGGCCGCCGAGGCGGCCACCGAGGCCCGCTACAAGGAGCTGAGCGCCAAGGCGGACGCGGCCAGTGGCAAGGCGCCCGCCCAGGCGGGCACCCTGCCGCCGAACGCCTCCGCGAAGGACGCGGCCGCGGCCGCCGCCGGTTCGGCCGCGTCGGCCGCGGACTCGGCCGCCGCCGCCAAGCTGGTCGCGGACTCGACGATGGCCCTGGTCGACCTGAAGGTCGCCCGGGAGACCATGGAGAAGGCGTACCAGGCCACCGGCCGGGTCTCCTTCTCCGACGCGGGCCTGCGCGAGCTGGTCGCCCCGGCGGACGCGAGGACCGCCGAGGGCATCGGCGCCGGCGCCACCGTGGAGGCCCTGCAGCAGGCCTACGGGGCCAAGGGCCTCAAGCAGAGCGGGTCCGGCAGGTACGAGCTCCCGGTGGAGGGCCGGCCGGGTTGGCAGTACGTGTTCACCGTGGACGGGGACAAGGTCGCCGGAATGTCCGTGGTGAACTTCGCCCTCAAGTGCTCCTGATCGACTGACCGGCCGGCCGCCGAGGGCCCCGACGAACCCGCCCGGTTCGTCGGGGCCCTCGGCCGTTCCCCGGAGCCGCGCCGATTCCGGAGCGTGCCGGCGCGGCCACTCTGCGCGTGAATCGAAGTGTGGTGGGGACGTGTCCCTGTGGTTAACGCGGCGTCACGAACTGCGCCATTTCTTGTCAGAGTTCCCAGCAAGTCGTGGAATTTCGCCCCAACTGCCCTTTTTGGTATCTGTTCTGACATGGCATGAGTTGCAGTAGGCTGACTCCGCGATAGGCGTCGCCGCAGGTCTCGTGCCGGAATGCACTTCGATGTGATGTGACATCAGGTGCCTTTCGGGGAGGTTCAGGCCGCCAGTCCCATTCGCGCTTCGGGGCCCGGACCGGCTCCGCGCGATGCCACCTGAAGAGAGTTTCATGACGTCATTTGTGCAGGAACCCTTTTTCTGGGTCTTCATCGTGGTGATGCTCGCAGCCGTCGGAGCGGCCCTCCAGGCCCGCCGGACGAACCTCGCCCTGCGGCGGCGCAACGCCTCCCTGGAGGAGGAGAACGCCCTGGCACAGCGCCGGCGTGACGAGCTCGCCGCGCTGCACGACCATCTGCAGGGCCAGCACGCGTCCGAGCTGGCCACCGTCCGCCGGGACGCCGAGGAGGACACCAAGGCCGTCCTCAAGGCGGCGATGCGGACGCTGCAGGGCTTGGCCGACGAGCAGCAGGTCGTCATCGACAAGGTGCAGCGGAAGTACGGCGACAGCCCGCAGATCCTCGCCGACCTGATGACGATCGACCACACGAACAGCCAGTTCGGCCGGCGCGCCCAGGGCATCGCGGTGCTCTGCGGCGGCTGGCTGGGCCGCCGCGAGAGCGTCGCCTCGGTCTACGACGTGGTCCGCAGCGCCCAGGGCCGGATCCGGCACTTCGACCGGGTGCGGATCCACTCCCGGGTCAGCGTCTCGCTCGCCAGCAAGGTCGTCGAGCCGGTCGCCGTGGTGCTGTCCGAGCTGCTCGCCAACGCGACCAACTACTCCGCCCCGGACACCCCGGTGGAGGTCAGCGTCCAGGCCGTCCCCACCGGCGTCTGCCTGATCATCGACGACGCCGGCCTCGGCATGGGCCAGGAGGAGAAGGACCGCGCGGCGCAGC
This sequence comes from Kitasatospora sp. NPDC058444, assembly GCF_042721415.1. NCBI lineage: Bacteria > Bacillati > Actinomycetota > Actinomycetes > Kitasatosporales > Streptomycetaceae > Kitasatospora > Kitasatospora sp. NPDC058444. Next base: position 9,356 of record NZ_JBHXLL010000078.1, read on the forward strand.
TCCTCAACCCGGGCGCGCCGATCAGCCTCACCAGCCTGGGCAACCCCCCGAAGTTCGGCTTCGCCGTCTCCGGCATGCTGGCCGCCCGCTACGGCTTCCGGGTCTCCGTCGACTCGGTCTCCCCGTACGGCGGCGTGCGCGCCGTGGTGCTGCTGCCGGCCGAACTGCTCAGCAGCGAGGTCGCGGCCCCGCCCGTCGCCGCGCACACCGACTACCAGGACTACCAGGACTACCAGGCCGCGCCGGTGGAGCAGCCGGCGCAGGCCTGGGCGCCGGCCGCCGGTCAGCGGCTCGTGTCGCTGTCCGAGCCGGCCGCGCCCCTGGCCCCGGTGCCCGCGCCGTACCAGGCGACGGCGGGGCCGGAGACGACCGCGGACGGACTGCTGCCCCGGCGCCGCCGCCAGCGGCCCGTTTCGGTCGTCCCCACCCCGCAGGACCCCGGTCGGGCCGAGGAGCCGATGCGGAGCACCGGCCAGCACACGCCGTCCCGCCTCGGCGCGTTCCAGCGCGGCACGCTGTCCGGCCGTAACACCATGACCACGGAAGGAACCGAGATCCAGTGAGCCGTGATCTTTCCTGGGTGCTGAACGACCTGCTCCAGGTACCCGGCGCCCGGCACGCCATCCTCGTCTCCGCCGACGGCCTCCTGCTCGAACGCTCCAGCGAGATCGGCCGCGACGAGGCGGAGACCAACGCCGCCGCGATGAGCTCGATGCAGTCGCTGAGCCGCGCGGTCGCCCCGTTCGTCGGCGCGGGCGGCGGGGCCTGGCGCCAGACCCTCCTGGAGTACGACCACGGCTGGATCTTCCTGATCGCGGCCGGCAGCGGCGCGTACCTGGCCGCCTCCACCGCCCCCGACGTCGACATGGAGGCGATGTCCTTCCGGATGCAGCAGCAGGTGGGCGCACTCGGACGGGCGATGTCGGCGGCGCCGCGGCAGAGCTCGCTCAGCGGCTCATGACGACCGGCGGCGAGGAACAGCGCGTCACCGGTGGCTTCATCCGCTCCTACGTCATCACCGGTGGACGCGAATTACCGAATGCGGACGACCTGTCTCTGATCACCCTGGTCACCGTCGCGCCCGAGCAGGACCTTCCCAGCCTGTCGAGCCCCGAGACCCGGGCGATCTGGGAGCTGTGCTCCGGCGGCTACCTCTCGGTGGCCGAGGTCGCGGCCCGGCTGGAGCTGCCCGTCGGGGTCGTGAGGCTGCTGCTGACGGACCTGATCCGTGAGGGACGGCTGCTGCGCCGGTCGGCCCCGCCCCCGGCCCAGGCCCCGGACCCGAGACTTCTAGAGAAGGTACTGCATGGACTTCAACGCCGGTTCGCCTGAGGACATCTACGTCCCCGGCGCGGTGACGACCGCTGTCAAGATCCTGGTCGTGGGGCACTTCGCGGTCGGCAAGACCACGCTCATCGGGGCGCTGTCGGAGATCGCCCCGCTGAGCACCGAGGAGAGCATGACGCAGGCGTCCATCCGCGTCGACGACCTCCGCGGCGTACCGGACAAGAAGACCACGACCGTCGCCCTGGACTTCGGCCGGCTGACCCTCGGCGACGACCTGGTGCTGTACCTGTTCGGCACGCCGGGGCAGCAGCGGTTCATGCAGCTCTGGGAGGACATGGCGCGGGGCGCGCTGGGCGCGCTGCTGCTCGCCGACCCGACCCGCCTCGCGGACACCTTCCCCGTCATCGACCTGATCGAGCAGTACGGCCTGGAGTACGCGGTGGCGGTCAACAGCTTCGACCGGCAGAGCGACTACACCGAGGACCAGCTGCGCGAGGCGCTCGACCTGCTGCCGCACACGCCGGTGGTGTTCTGCGACGCGCGCGACCAGCGCTCCTCGGCCAACGCCCTGCTGACGCTCGTCCGGCACCTGCTCGACCGCGCCTCCTGAGCGCCCCCACGCCCGCCTCCCCCACGCCTCCCCCCTCACGTCTCCCGGGTCCGCACCCGCCCGGGGCCACCTCCAAGGAACGACCCATGGAATCTCTGCAGCGACCCGTCCCGCAGTCGGCTCCGCCGGGCTGCCCGATGCACGCCGGCGTGAGCACACCGCTCTACGGGGAGATGTTCTCGGCCGACCCCGGCGCGGTCTACGACAAGCTGCGCGCGAACGGCCCCGCCGCGCCGGTGGAGCTGGCCCCGGGGGTGGACGCCACCCTGGTCACCTCGCACGAGGCCGCCCTGCGGGTGCTGCAGAACCCGGGGATGTTCGCCCGGGACTCGCGGCGCTGGGCGGCGCTGAACGAGGGCCGGGTGCCGATGGACAGCCCCGTCCTGCCGATGATGTTCTACCGGCCCAACTGCCTGTTCACGGACGGCGCCGAGCACCTGCGGCTGCGCAAGGCCGTCACCGAGAGCCTGGACCGGCTCAACGACAACCGGCTCAACCGGCACGTCGAGCGGATCGCCGGCTACCTGATCGACCAGTTCAGCCCGCTGGGCCGGGCCGACCTGCTGAACGACTACGCCAAGCTGCTGCCGCTGCTGCTGTTCAACCAGCTGTTCGGCTGCCCGGCCGACATCGGCGACCGGCTGACCCGCAGCATGTCCGCGCTCTTCGACGGCCTCGACGTGATCCAGGCCAACGAGGAGCTGACCTCCTGCCTGATGGACCTGGTCGCGCTGAAGCGCCGCCAGCCGGGCGACGACATCACCTCCTGGCTCATCCAGCACCCGGCCGGGCTGCGGGACGAGGAGCTCAAGGACCAGCTGGTCATGCTGATGGGCGCCGGCGTCGAGCCCGAGCGCAACCTGATCGGCAACGCCCTGCTCCTGCTGCTGTCCGGCGAGGGCGGCTCCGGACTGCGCATCGAGGACGCCCTCGACGACGTGCTGTGGAACAACCCGCCGATCGCCAACTACGCGACGCACTACCCGATGCAGGACCTCAACCTGGGCGGCGTCGAGATGGACGCCGGCAGCCCGGTGGTGATCAGCTTCGCCGCCGCCAACAGCGACCCCGTGCTCACCGACGCCCGGCTGACCCTCAGCAAGGGGGCCCACCTGGCCTGGGGCGCCGGCCCGCACGCCTGCCCGGCCAAGTCCCCGGCCCAGCTGATCGCCCTGAGTGCGATCGAGTGCCTGCTCAACGCGCTCCCGGACGTCACGCTCGCGGTTCCCGCGGACAGCGTGGAGTGGCGGCCGGGCCCGTTCCAGCGCGGCCTGGTCTCGCTGCCGGTGCGGTTCAGCCCGGTGGCCGCCCGCACCGCGCGGCCGGTCGCGGACACCGCCCCGGCCCCGTCGCCGGCCGGCTCCGAGCAGGCGCAGGCGCAGGCGTACGCGCAGGCCGCCGTCGCCGCGCCCGCCCGGGCTCCGCAGAAGAAGGGGTGGTGGAGCTCCTTCCTGGACGTCTTCCGGCTCTGAGGCGTCCCGGGCTCCGGGCTCCGGGCATCGGGGCGTCGGGGCGTCGGGGCGTCGGGGCGTCGGGCCCTGGGGCGTCCCGGGCTCCGGGCCGTCCCGGGCCCCCTCCGGCGTGCTCGGCGCCGGTCGTCCGGGCCCCGCGCTCCGGGGCCGACGCGCGGTCGGAAGCCGACCGGTCACCGCGAGGTGAACGGCGTGCGACGGCGGTGCAGTACGTGACGGGGGCAACACGGATCGATGCTTGAGCGCGCTGTTGCTGGGTAGTACGCCGCCGTACTGCCCGCCCGCGTGTTGAAGGAGCCCGTGTGACCGCCATGTTGGAAGCCCGCCCCGCGGAGTCGGAGCGCCCTGACGGGAGGGCCGACCGCCGCGCCGCCGTCCCGCTGCTGCGGAGGCTGCGGTCGGTCGAGGGACTCGCCGACCCGAGCCCGGTCTACGACGAGCTGCGGGCGCTGGGCGACCTCGTCCCGGCGCCCTGGGGCGGTTACCTGGTCACCGGTTACGAAGCGTGCGACCAGGTCCTGCGCAGCAGGACCTGGCTCGTCCCCGACTTCGCCTGGCAGGAGCGGCAGACCGGGACGGAGCGCTGGGAGGCCGTCGCCACCCAGGAGATGAGCCGGACCCTCTCCCGGCTCAACGCCCCCGAGCACACCCGGCAGCGGCGCAGCCTCGGGAGCCTCTTCGACCGCAACACCCTGCGGGACATGGTGCCGGAGATCGAGGCCGACGCCGCCCGGCTGCTCGACCGCCTGGCCGAGCGAATACGGACGGACGGCGAGGCGGACTTCGCCTCCGTGGTCAGCGAGCAGCTGCCGATCGGCACCGTCGGGCGCTGGCTGGACATCGCGCCGGCGGACTACCCGCACATCCTGTCGATGACCCACAACCAGGTGCACGCCCAGGAACTGCTGCCCACCAAGAGCCAGTTGGCGGTCTCCGAGCAGGCCACCACGGAGTTGCGCGAGTACTTCACCCGCCTCGTCCGGGAGCGCCGCGAGAACGGCGGCGACGACGTGATCGCGGGCTGGATCCGCACCTGGGACGCGATGGAGTCCGACCGCGAGGCCACCGACCGGATGGTCTACCAGCTCACCATGTTCGTCACCATCGCCTCGCTGGAGACCACGGCGACGCTGCTCTCCTCGCTGGTGTGGCAGCTGCTGCGGACGCCGGGCCGGTGGGAGTGGCTGCGGCAGCGGCCCGAGCACATCGACGAGGCGATCGACGAGGCGCTGCGCTACGACCCGCCGATCCGCGTCAACAGCCGCGTCGCGGGCGAGGACACCGTGCTGGCCGGGGTGTTCCTCCCCAAGGACACCATGGTCCACGTGATGTACGGCGCGGCCAACCGCGATCCGCGCCGCAACCCGGACCCGCACACCTTCGACCCGCTGCGCCGGGGCTCCCACCTCACCTTCGGCGGCGGCGCCCACTACTGCCTCGGCGCGGGCCTGGCCCGGCTGGAGGCGCGTGCCCTGCTCGGGCAGCTGCTGGAGCGCTTCCCGACGCTGCGGGCGGTGAGCCCGCCCGAGCACGCGTCCCGGATGGTTTTCCACCGGGTGACGTCCCTGAGAGTCGCCGCGTGAACGTCTCCCCGCAGGCTCCCCAGTACCCCCCGTACACCGCGCAGCCGTCGTACGCCCCGTACCCTCCGGCGCCGAACGGCTGGTACCCGCCAGCCGCTCAGCCCGCGGCGGCTCCTCAGCCCGAGCCGGCCCGTACGGTCCGTTCCGAGCTCCGGGGAGCGGTGCTCCACGTCGAGCTGGACAGCCCGGCGACCGGGAACGCCGTCACCTCGGCCATGCTGGACGAACTCCTCGCCGTCCTCGCCGCGCCCGACCCGGCCGTGCGCGTGATCGTGCTGTCGGCGGCGGGCCGGGACTTCTGCCTCGGCGGCGACCGCGACGAACTCTTCGCGGGCCTGGACGAGGACCCGACCGGCGGCCGGATACGGAGCTACGGGGACCGGGCGCGCAGGGTCTGCGAGGCCCTCACCAGCAGCCCCGCCGTGACCGTCGCACGGGTCCAGGGCCGGGCGACCGGCGCCGGCTTCGCCCTGGCGCTCGCCTGCGACCTGCGGGTCGGTGCCGACAACGCCGTCTTCCGGCTGCCCGAGCTGGCGCTGGGCCTGCCCGTCGCCTGGGGCGGGCTGCTGCCCCGGCTGCTCCACGAGGTCGGCGCGGCCCGGGTCCGCGAGATCATCCTCACCGGCCGCCCGGTCGGCGCGGTGGAGGCGCGGAAGCTCGACATCCTGCAGCGGGTCGTCTCCGCGGAGGAGCTGGACGCGACGGTGGAGGAGCTGGCCAGGCCCATCACGCGCCGCTCCGAGGCGGCCCTGCGGGTCACCAAGACGTTGCTCGTCTCGCACGCCTCGGCCACCCGGATGGCCGACGCCTCCGTGCTCGACTCCGAGCTGATGGCCTCGGTCATCGCCGCCGCCCACTACACCCGGAGCATGGCCGCCCGGCCCCCGGCCTCCTGACCGCTGGCCCGAGGGCCGCGAGCGGACCGGCCGTGGAGGCCCCGACGAACCACCGGGTTCGTCGGGGCCTCCGCCGTACTCCGGTGGGAACCCGGCGGCCCGTGCGGACAGGTGGGGGACGTGGAACTGTCACAGCGGGCCCGACTGAGGAGTGGCGACCAATGGGCGTTCGGGGAGTTGTTCGATGAGACGGCGGACGACCTGTACCGGTACGCGGTGCGGGTGGTGGGGGACCGGTCGGCGGCGGAGGACGTCGTCCAGCTGACGTTCCTCGAAGCATGGCGTCTGCGCGGCAAGCTGCGGGAGGACGACGGGCCGGTGCGGCCCTGGCTGTTCGGGATCGCCGCCCACGTCCTGCGCAACACGAACCGGGCCGCCCGGCGGCACCGGGCGGCGCTGGCGCGGCTGCCCGAGCGCGGCGTCCTGCCGGACTTCGCCGAGGAGTTGGCCGGACGGCTCGACGACGATGCCCGGCTCGCCGCCGTGCGGCGGGCGCTGGCCGGGCTGCGGAAGGCCGAGCGCGAGGTGTTCGGGCTCTGCGTCCTGGCGGGGCTGGACTACGCGAGCGCGGCCGAGGCCCTCGGGGTGCCGGTCGGCACGGTGCGCTCCCGGCTCTCGCGCGCCCGCACCAAACTGCGCGCGCTGGCGGACGAGGAGCTCGCCCGGGGCGGGCGGGAACTCCCCCGGGCACCGGACAGGTACGGGGTGGCCGCACCGGAGCGGCCAGGTCGACGACAGCGGGGAGGACCCGATGAACCCGATGGACCCGATGAATTCGATGAACGAGGACGAGCTGCTGCTGACGCCCACGGGGCCGGGGCTCTCCGCCGACCGCCGGCGGCAGCTGCGGGGGCACCTGATGAGCGAGTTCGCACGTGGGCCGGTGGCCGCGCCCCGGCGGATCCGGCTCGGCTGGGCGGCCCTGCCCGCCCTGGCAAGCGGCCTGGCGCTGACCGTGGTCCTGGCCGCCGGCCCGACGGAGCCGGCACCCGAACCCGTCGGGCCGGTCGCCGCCGTCGTCCTGGACCGCGCGGCGAAGGCCGCCGAACAGCAGCCCGCCACGGCCGCACGCGGGGACCAGTTCGTCTACGTGAAGATCCTGGACAACTGGGCGAAGGCGGCCGGCGAGGCGCCGCGGACCAGGGAGGACTGGAATTCCGTCGACGGCGGCAGGCGGGGACTGCTGCTCCTGGACGGGCATCTGCCGAACCCCGGGGGAAGCGACGAGCACGGGGAGGCCGAACCCGTGCCGTTCGCCGGGATCGGCAGCTACGCCTACGTCGCCGCCCTGCCGACCGACCCGGACGCGCTGCTGGACAGGATCCACGCGGACACCGCGGGCCTCGGGCCCGGCCCCGACGAGGAGGCGTTCAGGACCGTCGGCGACCTCCTGCGCCAGCAGATCGCCCCACCGGCCGTCAGCGCCGCGCTCTACCGGGCGGCCGCGAAGATCCCCGGCGTCACGGTGATCGACTCGGTGACCGATGCCGCCGGCCGGGCCGGCGTAGCGGTCGCACGACGGGACGGTGGTGGGAAGGTCGAATCCCAGTGGATCTTCGACCGCGCCGACTACACCTTCCTCGGCGAGCGCACCGTCGCCGTCACCGACGGCGCGACCTTCAAGAAGGGCGACATCACCGGCCAGATGGCCGTCCTCGCCCGCGCCATCGTCGACGAACCGGGCACCCGCCCGTAGCGGCCTGCCTCAGGCCGGCTGAGGCCGCCCACGCAGCGCCGCGCGCGCCCGGGCCACGCCCCTCGGGGTGGCCCGGGCTCCGCTGCCGACGGCGATGGTTCTCGTGCCGAGGCCCGCGCAGGCGCGGCAGATTCCGGGGCGGGGCACGGGGTCGTGGCAGCGGCCGCACTCGGCGAACGGAGCCGGTGGCGCTGGTTGTTCCGGTGGCAGCTTGCGCTGCAGGCGGTCCCGGAGGATCGCCACTGCCGAGTGCATCGGCTGGGGCAGCCCGGGGAGCAGGGCGTGGGCCAACTCGGCTTCGTTGCTTCCCCGTTCCAGCCACTGCGTGACGAGCGGTGCCAGCGTCTGCGCCTCGGCCTCGCCGAGGCGCAGACGGGGTTCGGGCCGGATCACCCGGAACAGGGTGGCCACGGCGGCCCGCGTCCGTTCATCCGGGAGGGTGGGTTCTTGTCCCGGGTCCTTTACGGGAGGGGTGACAGCGCCGCCGGTCCCTCGCCCACCGGAAGCCGGGCGGGGGACAGTCGGTTCGGGCTGCGGGGTGTCGAAGACGTGGGCCTCGGATCGGACCGTCCCGTCGGCCATCCGGACCGTGTCGACCCGGTAGTACCCGGCGTCTTTGAGTTCTTTGAGCGCCCGCCGGACGGCCCCCCGGCCCTGCGGGCTGCTGTCCGCCATCTGCCGCCCGTCCTCCCGCCACCCGTCGGGACGGGAGAGGAGGTCGGCGAGGAGGCCACGAGCGGTGTAACTGAGCCGACGGTCCTGCAACAGACCGTTCGGAAGGACGGTGAACGCGCGCATGTGCGCGCTACGATGAATCTGCATCTGGAGGTTCTGCTCCTGGTGCCCGACCCCGGGGTGTCTCACCACCGCCGGGGTCTCCTATGTTCTGTTGATGATGCGGAAAGTAGCACACCGACTACACGCAGTGCGACCCGTTTGCGAATTCCGCCCGTCCGCTACAAGGCGGGCGTGCTCCAGGGGCCCGCGCACACCACTCTTGGGCGCAGGAAGTCGGCCCCGCCGACTTCCTGCGCCAAGAGCACGGCGCGGAGCGGAGCACGATGCTCAAGGCTGGGCGCGTTCGATCGCCTCGAAGATGTCCGCATCGGTCTCCTGCTGCCACAACGGCAGATCGACCCAGTCGGCGACATAGCCCGGCTTCGGATTCTCGATGTGCTTGTGGATCTGGGCGATCCAACACGTCGCGACGAATCGGCCCTTCTGCTCCCTGGTGAGCTTGGACGTGTTGCCGCCGCTCACGATGATGAAGTCACGGACCTGGCCGAAGACGGCGGCGGCGCACTCCCGCTCCCACTCGGGAGTCTCGTCCCATGCGGCGACATAGCCTGCCTTCGGCTCGCCGGGGTAGTGCTTCGACACACCGGCGATCCACGCTTCGCGGAAGATCTGCCCGTCGGACGACATGAATTGCTCCTTCGTCAGGCGGAGTTGTCAAGCGCCGAAATCTGCTGGTACTCCAGGGCAGCGTGACGGTGGTGACTCGCCCCTGCCCGCCTTGGGCGTGGTCGGTACGGGGCTCGCTACCTCAGCGCGGGGAGGCGCGCTACGCCTCAGGTGGCACGCTGTAGCGGCTCAACACGTCGTCGGCCGTGGACTTGTCCAGTAGGCGCAGCTCCCAGGGCCCGGTGTTGACGTCGAACTCCTTGCCGAAGCCGACCCACTTGCCGGCCATCCGGCGCCCGGTCGGATCGACCAGCAGCTGAAGGGCGCCGTGGTACCTGGCCCCCTGGTAGTAGCCGTCCTGAGCGGTCTGTTCCACCCATGAGCCCGTCACGACGTTCCGATCGACGGTGAGGTCGAACGACAGTGGCGAGTCGGGATTGGACGACCCGCCGGGGAGGGACCGGCCGGTGATCCGGTTCCCGCTCTGGGACAGGACTATGTGGTGCAGGCCGGTGAACGTGTTCTCCCGGCTGCTGCTGAAGAACTCGTAGTGGCTGATCCAGACCCCCGAGTAGTCCTCACCCACGGGAGCGGATGCGGCCTGCATGGGCCCGCCCGGTTCATCGCTGGTCATGTCATGGCCTCCCGTACGGTTCGGGCTGATCCTTGGCCGCCTGCCATGGGGCGGACGTGTTCGAGGAGTTTGCGCATGTGGGGGTTGCGGCGGTGCGGTCGGGTCGCGGAGAGCATCGCGCGGAAGCGGTCGTCGCCTGGCCGGATTGGCGGTCAGGAACGCCGAGCGAGTCGATGCGGGCCGAGGTAGTAGGACAGGGCGGCGTGCGACGGCCCGTCCGGAACCCCGCCACTCGTCAGCAGCTTCACCACTTCGCCTTCGGGTATCCACTCCACGCTGGTCGCCTCGGACACGTCCTCGGGCTCGCCGATCCGGGTGCAGTCCGTGACGTGGTAGGCGCGGAAGTGGGCGTCGCTGATGCCGGCCATGGCGTCGTACTCGGTCAACAGCTCGACCCGGCCGGGACGCCAGCCGGTCTCCTCCTCGACCTCGCGGACGATGGCCGCCGCCGGTTCCTCACCAGGTTCGGCCCATCCGGCCGGCACCTCCCAGCCCCAGCGGCCGGTGATGAACCGGTGCCGGTAGAGGAGCAGGAACTCCCCGGCCTCATTGGTGACGACGGCCGTGGTCGAGGCGCGAGGGTAGCGGACGACGTGGTGGTCGATCCGGCCGACACCAGGGATCTCGACGTCATCGAGCCAGACCTCGACCCACGGGCTCCCGTAGACCTGCCGCCGCCCGAACACCTCCCATTCCACGAGCAGTTCCTTCCTCATACCCGCACCAGCTGCATTCCCGACTCTCTCACGCGTGCGGCGAGCTCCCGTACAGGCCTCTCTGCCGACCATGGTGACAGGGATACCTGGAGCGCTCGGGCGCGCAGGACGATCGGCTGAATGATGCTGGCCCGTGCCAAGTCGAGCGCGGAGTGTGCCGTGACACATGCGGCTTCGAAGTCACCTTGGGCGAGCCGCACCTCGGCGAGGTCGAAGGTGAGGACGGCCCTGCCCTTGAGATCGGCAACTGCCCGGCGGCCGATGGCGGTCTCAAGCAGGCGGCTGGCAGCGTCATGCTCGCCGAGGTGTGCGTACGTCTCGCCGGCGAGACCGTCCAGCCGTGGCGCGGTGGCCGCCGATCGTGCCGTCCTCCGCGAGGTCGAGGTCTCCCCGCACCGGCGACCCGGCCCTCTACTGGGCCACCCTCGTCACCTCCGGCGAACTCCTCGCGGCCACCCGTCCCTCCGATTGCCGCATCAAATACGCCCTCATCCACTGCCGCGCCCGCGCAACCCGCCCGTAAGCGCAGGAAGTCGGCCCCGCTGACTTCCTGCGCAGGAAGGGCGGTGCACCGTGCAGTTGCCGCTTCGGCTCTGCCGAAGCGGCAACGGGCTCTTGGGCGCTGTGAATGGGCTCAGCTGTCTTGACCAGGGTTGCTGGGGTGCCTCATTTTCGGGCGGCCCGGCCAACTTTGGCCGGGCCGCCCATGGGCGGGGGTGGGTGGGCACCAGGTGTTCTTGGGCGGGCCCCCCGCAGAGGGCGCGGGCCCGCCCAACCGCAGAGATGGGTT
>NZ_JBHXLL010000079.1:0-19159 GCF_042721415.1 Kitasatospora sp. NPDC058444
CTCGCCAGCGCCTGACGGATCACCCGCTGCTGGGACGGCCCGTTGGGCGCGGTCAGCCCGTTGGAGGCACCGTCCTGGTTCACCGCGGAGCCACGCACCACGGCCAGCACCTGGTGCCCGTTGCGCCGGGCGTCCGAGAGCCGCTCCAGCAGCAGCATCCCGGCGCCCTCGCCCCAGCCGGTGCCGTCCGCCCCGTCGGCGAAGGACTTGCACCGGCCGTCCGGGGAGAGCCCGCGCTGACGGCTGAAGGCGATGAACGCTCCCGGGGTGGACATCACCGAGACACCGCCGGCCATCGCCAGCGTGCACTCGCGCTGGCGCAGCGCCTGCACCGCCAGGTGCAGCGCGACCAGGGCCGAGGAGCACGCGGTGTCGATGGTGACCGCGGGCCCCTCGGTGCCGAGGGTGTAGGAGATCCGGCCGGCCATCACCGCCGCCAGCACGCCGGTGCCGAGCGCCGCCTCGGGGTCCTTCGGCAGCTTCGCCAGCACGTCGCGGTAGTCCTGGCCGTTGGTGCCCGCGAACACCCCGATCCGGGCGCCGCGTACCGAGTCCGGCGCGATGCCGCCGCGTTCCAGCGCCTCCCAGGCCACCTCAAGGAGCAGCCGCTGCTGGGGGTCCATCAGCAGCGCCTCGCGCGGCGAGATGCCGAAGAAGTCCGGCTCGAAGTCGGCGGCCCCGTGCAGGAAACCGCCCCGCAGCACATAACTCTTGCCGGACGCGTCCGGATCGGGGTCGTAGAGCGCGGCGCCGTCCCAGCCCCGGTTGTCCGGGAGGTCCGTGACGGCATCGGTGCCCTCGTCGACCAGCCGCCAGAGCTCCTCGGGAGTGCTGACGCCACCGGGGAACCGGCAGCTCATCGCCACGATGGCGATGGGCTCCTTCTCCTCGGTCTCCACGTCGCGCAGCCGCTGCCGGGTCTGGGCCAGATCAGCGGTGACCCTCTTGAGATAGTCGAGCAGCTTGTCATCGTTGGTCATCGAGTGTCGCCACTTCTGTGCGGAAGATTCAGCCTGGCGTGCGGGGCGGGGTCGGCGGTCGTGCTCACGTCGTCACGCCGTGCCGAGCTCGTTGTCGATGAAGGCGAAGACGTCGTCGGCGGAGGCGTTCTCCAGCCGCCCTGCGACCGACTCGCCGCCGGCCGCGGACAGGGTCTCGGTCAGCCCGTTGAGCATCGCCTGCAGGCGGGCCGTGAACCGGCCCTGCTCGATCTCCTCGACCTTCAGCCCGCCGAACGCGGCCTCCAGCCGGTCGAGTTCGGCCAGCAGCAGGTCGGCCGAGGAGCCGTCCTCGCCCTCGCCCAGCTCGGTTCCGAGGTGCTCGGCCAACGCGGCGGGCGTCGCGTAGTCGAAGACCAGCGTGGCCGGCAGGGCCACTCCGGCGGCGGTGCTGAGCCGGTTGCGCAGGTCCACCGAGGTCAGCGAGTCGAAGCCGAGGTCGCGGAAGGCGGTGCTGGGATCGATCCGGCCGGCCGCGCCGTAGCCGAGCACGGTGGCGGCCTGGGTGCAGACCAGGTCCACCAGGGCGCGCTTGCGCTCGCCGCCGGTCAGGGCGGCCAGCTTCTGGGCGAAGCCGTCGGGGACCGCGTTGTCACCGCCGCCGGCCGCCGCCAGGCCCTGGACCTCGGGCAGGTCGGCCAGCAGCGGGCTGGGCCGGGCGGCGCCGAAGGCGGGCGCGAACCTGGTCCAGTCCACGTCGGCCACGGTCAGCGTGGTCTCGCCGCTCTCCAGCGCCCGGCGCAGCGCGGTCAGCGCCTGGTCGGGGTTCATCGCCGAGATGCCGAGGTTGCGGCCCGCGTCACGCACGGCGCCGTGGTCGGCCATGCCGCCGCCACCCCACGGTCCCCAGGCGATCGAGGAGGCCGCCAGGCCCTCGCCGCGCCGGTACTCGGCCAGCGCGTCCAGGAAGGCGTTGGCGGCCGCGTAGTTGGCCTGCCCGGCGCCGCCGACGGTGGCGGTGAGCGAGGAGAACAGGATGAACGCCGACAGGTCCAGCTCCGCGGTGAGCTCGTGCAGGTTCAGGGCGGCCTGCGCCTTGGGCCGCAGCACCGTGGCGAAGCGCTCGGGGGTGAGCGCGTCCAGCACGCCGTCGTCCAGCACGCCGGCCAGGTGGATCACGGCGGTCAGCGGATGCTCGGCCGGGACGGTGGCCAGCAGCGCGGCCAGGCTCTCGCGGTCGGCCGCGTCGCAGGCGGCGAAGGTGACCTTGGTGCCGGTCGCGGCCAGCTCCTGCCGCAGTTCGGCGGCGCCGGGCGCCGCCTCGCCACGGCGGCTGGTGAGCAGCAGGTGCTCCGCACCCTGCTCGGCCAGCCAGCTCGCCACCCGGGCACCGACCGCGCCGGTGGCGCCGGTGACCAGCACCGTGCCGGTGGGCTGCCACGGGGCACCGGGCCGCACCGGCGCGTGCTCCAGGCGGCGGGCGAACAGGCCGGACTCGCGCAGGACCAGCTGGTCCTCGTCGCCGTAGGCGGTGAGCGCGGTGGCGAGTCGGGCCAGGGTGAGCGGGCCGAGCTCGGCGGGCAGGTCGAGCAGGCCACCCCAGCGCTCGGGGTGCTCCAGCGCGGCCACCCGGCCCAGGCCCCAGACCTCGGCCTGGCTGAATCCGCTCGGACGGGCCGAGGACTCGTGGGCCATCGCGTCCCGGGTGACGGCCCACAGCCCGGCCTCGATGCCGGCGTCGCCGAGTGCCTGGATCAGCGCGGCGGTCACGGCGGCCCGGGTGTCGAGCGCCAGCAGGGAGAGAACGCCGTCCACCGCACCGTGACCATCGAGCAGTTCGGCCAGGGCGGTGCGCTGCTGCGCGGCCGTGGGCACGGCGAGCAGCTCGACCTGGTGGCCGCGCTCGCGCAGCGCGGCCAGCGCGGCCTCGACCCACGGGTCCTGGGCCAGGTCCTCGGAGACCACGGCCAGCCAGCGGAACGCGGCGGCGCGGTCCTCGGAGCCGGGCAGCATCCGCCAGCCGACGCGGTAACGCCAGCCGTCCACCGTGGCGTTGGCCTGCCGCTGGTCGTACCAGGAGGCCAGCGCCGGAATCAGCGCGGCCACCGGGGCCTGGTCGTCCACGCCGAGGGTGGCGGCGACCGCGGCCACGTCCTGCTCCCGGACCAGCTCCCAGAACTCGCCGCCCCCGTCGCCGCCGCGGCCCAGGGCGGTGGCCGCCGTGATGGACGGGGCGTTCTCCCAGTGCCGGTCGCGCCGGAAGGGGTAGGTCGGCAGGTCCACCACGCGGGCGCCGGTGAACAGCGCCGACCAGTCCGGGCTCAGGCCGCTGACGTGCAGTCGGCCGAGCGCCGTCAGCAGCGCCTTGGCCTCGCCCTGGTCCCGACGCTGGGTGGCGACCACCTCGGCCACGATGTCCTGGGACATGCCGGTGAGCACCGAGTCTGGGCCCACCTCCAGCAGCCGGGTGACGCCCTCGGCGACCAGGGTGCGTACACCGTCGTGGAACCGGACGGCCTCGCGTACATGGCGCACCCAGTAGTCGGGCGAGGTCAGCTCGTCGGCGAGCGATCCGGTCAGGTTGGAGACGACCGGCAGCTGCGGCTGGTGGAACTCCAGCTTGTCGAGCACGGCCCGGAAGGACTCCAGCATGTCGTCCATCCGGTGCGAGTGGAACGCGTGCGAGACCTTCAGCCTGGTGGTCTTCTCGAACCGGGCGGCAACCGCGAGCACCGCCTCCTCGTCGCCCGAGACGACCACCGCGCGCTCGGCGTTGACCGCGGCGAGGTCGGCGCCCTCGGTGAGCAGCGGGGCGACCTCGGCCTCGCCGGCCCGGATGGCGACCATCGCGCCGCCGGTGGGCAGCGCCTGCATCAGCCGGCCGCGCGCGGCGACCAGGGTGACGGCGTCGCTCAGCGAGAGCACACCGGCGACATGGGCGGCGACCACCTCGCCGATCGAGTGCCCGCCGAGCAGGTCGGGGCGGATGCCCAAGGACTCCAGCAGGCGGTAGAGCGCGACCTCGAAGGCGAAGATGCCGGCCTGGGTGAAGACGGTCTGGTTCAGCAGCTCGGACTCGGTGTCCAGCACCACCTCACGCAGCGGCCGCTCCAGGTGCTGGTCGAACTCGGCGCAGATCTCGTCGAAGGCACGGGCGAACCCGGGGAAGCTCTCGATCAGTTCGCGCCCCATGCCGGGGCGCTGGGAGCCCTGGCCGGAGAAGACCACGGCGAGCTTACCGGGGCCGGCGGCGACCTGCGGCAGCTCCCGGCCCTCGGCCAGCGCGCGCAGCCCCTCCAGCAGTTCGGCGCGGTCGTGGCCGACCACCGCGGCGCGGTGGGTGAGCAGGGCGCGGGTGGTGGCCAGCGAGAAGCCGACGTCCAGCACATCGAGGTCATCGGCCGCGGCGATCAGCCGGCTCGCCTGGTCCTTGACCGCCTCCGCGGTCTTGGCGGAGAGTACCCAGGGCACGGCCGGTAGGGCGGCGCGCGGCGCCCGCTCCGCCACTTCCTCGGCCGGGGCCTCTTCGAGGATGGTGTGCGCGTTGGTGCCGCTGATCCCGAAGCCCGAGACGGCGGCGCGGCGCGGCTGACCGTAGGTCTGCCACGTCCGGGCCTCGGTCAGCAGCTCGACGTCGCCCGCCGACCAGTCGACCGCGGAGGTGCGGCGCTCGGAGTGCAGCGACTTGGGCAGCACCCCGTGGCGCATCGCCATGACCATCTTGATCACGCCCGCCACGCCGGCGGCGGCCTGCGGGTGGCCCATGTTGGACTTGATCGAGCCCAGCCACATCGGCCGGCCCTCGGGCCGGTTCTGCCCGTAGGCGGCGATGACCGCCTGGGCCTCGATCGGGTCGCCGAGCTTGGTGCCGGTGCCGTGCGCCTCCACCACGTCGATCTGGTTCGGCGACAACTGGGCGTCGGCCAGCGCCGACTGGATCACCCGAATCTGGGCCGGGCCGCTGGGCGCGGTCAGGCCGTTGGAGGCGCCGTCCTGGTTGATCGCGCTGCCCCGGATCACCGCGAGCACCCGGTGCCCCTTGCGCCGGGCGTCCGAGAGCCGCTCCACCAGCAGCACACCCGCGCCCTCCGACCAGGCGGCGCCGTCCGCGTCCTCGGAGAAGGACTTGCAGCGCCCGTCGGCCGACAGCGCCCGCCGCTCGCTGAACTCGATGAACATCTCGGGGCTGGCCATCACCGCGGCACCGCCGACCAGGGCGAACTCGCACTCGCCGCGGCGCAGCGACTGGGTCGCCTGGTGCAGGGCCACCAGCGATGCGGAGCACGCGGTGTCCATGGTGACCGCGGGTCCCTCAAGGCCCAGCGTGTAGGCGATCCGGCCCGAGACGATGCTGCCGGAGATGGTGCCGCCCACGTAGTCGTGGTGCATCAGGCCGACGAAGACGCCGGTCCGGGTGCCCTTCATCGACTGCGGGTCGATCCCGGCCCGCTCGAAAGCCTCCCAGGAGGTCTCAAGCAGCATCCGCTGCTGCGGGTCGGTGCCGGGCGCGTCCTTGGGGCTGATGCCGAAGAACGCGGGGTCGCACTCGGCGGCGTCGTGCAGGAAGCCGCCCTGGCGCACGTAGCTCTTACCGGGCTTGCCGACCTCGGGGTCGTAGAGGTTCTCCACGTCCCACCCGCGGTCCACCGGGAAGCCGGAGATCACGTCGGCGCCTTCGCTGACGATCCGCCAGAGGTCCTCGGGCGAGCGGATGCCGCCGGGGTAGCGGCAGGCCATCCCGATGATCGCGATCGGCTCGCGGTTGAGATCCTCCAGCTCGCGCACCCGGCGGCGGGTGCGCTCCAGCTCGCTGGTGGCCCGCTTCAGGTAGTCGCGGAGCCTGTCGACGTTGGCCGGGTCTACCATCACTGGACTCCAGATTCGTTGTCGATCGTCGCGAAGAGTTCTTCGTCGGTGGCGGTGTCGAAGTCGTCCGGCGCCTCGCCGCCCGCGCTGTGGGTGTCACGCCAGGTCCGCAGCAGCGCTTCGAGGCGCGCGGTGATCCGGGCGTGTGAACCGTCCTGGTCCGGCAGTGCGGTCAGCGCGACTTCGAGCCGGTCGACCTCGGCGACCATCAGCCGGGCCTGGTCGGCCGGGCCGGGGACGAGTTCGGCCTTGAGGTAGGCGGTCAGGACGGCCGGTGCCGGCTGGTCGAAGACCAGGGTGGCGGGCAGCGAGAGGCCGGTGGCCGTCCCGAGCAGGTTGCGCAGTTCGACCGCCGCCAGCGAGTCGAAGCCCATCTCCTGGAACGCCTTGTTCGGGTCGAGCGCCTGGGCCGAGGTGTGGCCGAGTACGGCGGCCACCCCGGTGAGCACCAACTCCAGCAGCAGGCGGTCGCGATCGGCGTCCGGCAGCGGGGCGAGGCGCTCCCGCCAGCCGCTCTGCGCATCGGCGCGGGAGGTGCCCGCGGCGCCGGCGGCGCGGCGCGAGGCGCCGCGGACCAGTCCGCGCAGCAGCGTCGGGACGCCGTCGGTCCTGGCCCGCACCGCGGCGACGTCCAGTCGCATCGGCACCACGAGGGCGTCCTCGGCGGCCAGGGCGGCGTCGAACAGCTCCAGGCCCTGGGCGGCGGGCAGCGGTGGCAGGCCCATCCGGTGCATCCGCTCCAGATCGGCGGCGTCCACCTGGTCGGCCAGGCCGCCGACCTCGGACCACAGGCCCCAGGCCATCGAGACGGCGGGCAGCCCGACGACCCTGCGGTGGGCCGCGAGGCCGTCCAGGAAGGCATTGGCGGCCGCGTAGTTGGACTGGCCGCCACCGACCAGCAGGCCGGCGGTGGAGGAGAACAGCACGAAGGCGCTGAGCTCGCGGTCCTGCGTGAGTTCGTGCAGGTTCCAGGCGGCGTCCACCTTGGGCCGCAGCACCCGCTCGACCTGCTCGGGGCTGAGCGCGGCGAGCATCCCGTTGTCGACCACGCCGGCCGAGTGCACCACGGCGCCGACCTGGTAGCGGCCCAGCAGCTCCGCGAGTTGGCCGCGGTCGGCCGCGTCGCAGCTCGCCAGCGCGACCTCGGCGCCGAGCCCTTCGAGCTCGGCCCTCAGCTCGGCCGCGCCGGGGGTGTCCGCGCCACGCCGACTCGTCAGCAGCAGCCGCCGGACGCCGTGGGAGCCCGCGAGGTGACGGGCCATCAGCTGTCCCAGGCCGCCGAGGCCGCCGGTGATCAGCACGTACGCCTCGGGGTCGAACTTCGGCGGCTGCGCCGGATTCGCCCTGGCGAGCCTGGGCACCGACAGCTCCCCCTCGCGCACCGCGACCTCGGGCTCGCCGCAGGCCAGCGCGGCGGCCAGGCCAGCAGTGCCGTCGCTGTCCACCAGCAGGAAGCGACCGGGGTTCTCCGACTCGGCGGCCCGCACCAGTCCGGCCAGCGGCGCGTGGGCGAGTTCACCGGCCCGGATCACCACCGCCAGCCGGGAGTGGTCGAAGCGCCGGTCGGCGAGGAAGGCCCCGAGGACGGCGAAGGTCTCGCCGACACTCCCGTGCACCGCGGCGGGCACCTCACCGGCGACCGTGGCCGCCGGCAGGACGATCAGGCTCGGCGCTGCCTCGATCGACGCCAGGTCCGGGTGGACCGGCACGCCGAGAGCGAGGTCGTCGGGGCCGCAGACCACGACGTCCGCGGGCAGGGCTTCGGCTGTGGCGGGGTCGAGCGGAACCTGCTCCAGGCGGAAGAGCGACTCCCCCGGGCCGGCGGCCAGTTGCCCCGCCGAGACCGGGCGGGCCACCAGCGTGCGAACGGTGGCCACCGGCGCGCCGGTGCCGTCCGCGACCGACAGCGAGACTGCGTCCTGGCCGGCCTTGGCGACGTGCAGCCGCACCTCACCGGCCCCGCCGGCGTGCAGGGAGACCCCGCCCCAGCTGAACGGCAGCACCGCCTGGCCGTCACCCAGGTCGATCAGGTTGACGTGCAGGGCCGCGTCCAACAGCGCCGGGTGCAGACCGAAGGCGGCGGCGGTGGCCCGGGCACGGTCGGGCAGGGCGGCCTCGGCGAACAGGTCCTCGCCGCGCCGCCACGCCGCGCGCAGTCCCTGGAACACCTCGCCGTACCCGTAGCCGACCCCGATGAGCCTGGGATAGAGCTCGCCCAGCTCAACGGGTTCGGCCCCTTCGGGCGGCCAGACCCGTAGGTCGAACTGCGGCTCCTCAGCGGCGCTGGTGAGCAGTCCGCCGGCGTTCTGACTCCACGGAGCGTCCGGCGCGTCCGCGGGCCGGGAGTACACCGCGACCGTGCGCCGCCCGGCGTCCTCGGCGCCGACCGCGACCTGCACCGCCACCGCGCCCTGCTCCGGCAAGGTCAGCGGCGCCTGGAGCGTCAACTCCTCCAGCAGGGCGCAGCCGACCCGGTCGCCGGCCTGGATCGCCAGCTCCACCAGGGCCGTACCGGGCAGCAGCACCGTGCCGTGCACGGCGTGGTCGGCCAGCCAGGGCTGGGCTGAGCGGGAGAGCCGCCCGGTCAGCACCAGCCCGCCCGAATCGGGCAGTTCGGTCGCCGCGGCCAGCAGCGGGTGCTCGACGGGGAGCTGACCGAGGCCGCTCGGGTCGCCGCCGGCGGCGGTGGCCTCCAGCCAGAGCCTGGTGCGCTGGAACGGGTAGAGCGGCAGGTCGACCCGGTTCGGGCGACGGCCTTCGAAGAGTGCGGCCCAGTCGACCGGCACGCCGTCGGCGTGCAACCGCCCCAGGCCGCCCAGCAGCTCCCTCGTCTCGGCCGAGTCGCGGCGCATCGTCGCGGCGGCCGCCAAGTCACCGTCGAGGCAGTCCTGCGCCATAGCGGTCAGCACCGCGTCCGGTCCCAGTTCCAGGAGCCTGCGCACGCCCAGGGCCGCAAGCGCGCGCAGCGCCGGCTCGAACCGCACGGGTCGGCGGACGTGGTCGACCCAGTAGTCCGGCGAGCCGAGCTCCTCGGCGCCGGCCAGGGCGCCGGTCAGGGTGGAGACGATCGGGATGCCCGGCGCGCCGTAGGACTGCGCCTTGGCGACGAGGGCGAACTCGGCCTGCATCGGCTCCATCAGCGGGGAGTGGAAGGCGTGCGAGACGGTCAGGCGGGTGCTCTTCTCGAACCGGGCGGCGAGCGCCAGCACCGCCTCCTCCTCGCCCGAGACCACCACCGAGCGCGGCCCGTTGACCGCGGCCAGGCCCACCCGCTCGCAGAGCAGCGGCAGCACCTCGGCCTCAGTGGCCCGGATCGCCACCATCGCGCCACCCGCGGGCAGCCGGCTCATCAGGCCGCCGCGCGCCAGCACCATGGCGGCCGCGCCCTCCAGCGACAGCACGCCGGAGACGTGCGCGGCGGCCAGCTCGCCGACCGAGTGGCCGACCAGGTAGTCGGGGCACACGCCCAGCGACTCCACGAGTCTGAAGAGTGCCACCTCGACGGCGAAGATCGCCGCCTGGGCGTAGTCGGTGCGGTTCAGCAGCTGCGGCTCCGCCTCGATCACCCGGGCAAGCGGGATCTCCAGCTCCGGGTCCAGCAAGGCGGATACCTCGTCGAAGGCGGCCGCGAAGACAGGGAACGCCCGGTACAGCTCCCGCCCCATGCCAAGGCGCTGCGAGCCCTGCCCAGTGAAGAGGAACGCCAGCTTCCCGTTACCGACCGCGGTGCCCGCGGCCAGGACCAGGGCTGCCAGCAGCTCCTCGGTGGAGCCGCCGACGGCCACCGCACGGTGCTCCCAGGAGGAGCGGGCGCAGGCCAGCGAGAAGGCCACCTCGGCCGGGTCCAGCTCGGGGCGGGCCTCGACCCAGGCGTGTAGCCGGCCCTTCTGCTCGGCAAGCGCCTCGGGGGTGCGCGCCGACAGGAGCCACGGGACGGCGTCCAGTCGCGGTGCGGGGGTCACCGCCGGGGCGTCGGCGCTCTGCGCCTGGCTCTTCGCGGTCTCCGCCTCGTCCTGCGCCCCGGCCCGCGGCTCGCTGTCCGCCTCGGTCTGCGGTTCGAGCGCCGGGGCCTGTTCGAGGACCACGTGCGCGTTGGTGCCGCTGATCCCGAACGAGGAGACCGCCGCTCGCCGGGGCCGTCCGCTCTCGGGCCACTCCTGGGCCTCGGTCAGCAGCCGGACCTCGCCCGCCGTCCAGTCCACCTGGGTGGAGGGGCGGTCCACGTGCAGGGTCTTGGGCAGCTCGCCGTGCCGCATCGCCTGCACCATCTTGATCACCCCGGCCACGCCCGCGGCGGCCTGGGTGTGCCCGAGGTTGGACTTGATCGAGCCGAGCCACAGCGGCCGGCCCTCGGGCCGGTCCTGGCCGTAGGCCGCGAGCAGGGCCTGGGCCTCGATCGGGTCGCCCAGCGCGGTACCGGTGCCGTGCGCCTCGACCACGTCGACGTCCGCCGGGGAGACGCCGGCGCTCGCCAACGCCTGCTTGATCACCCGCTGCTGGGAGGGGCCGTTGGGTGCGGTGAGCCTGCTGCTGGCTCCGTCGGAGTTGATCGCGGTGCCCTTGACCACGGCCAGCACCCGGTGGCCGAGCCGCTGGGCGTCGGAGAGCCGCTCGACCAGCAGCATGCCCGCGCCCTCGCCCCAGCCGGTGCCGTCGGCACCCTCGGCGAAGGCCTTGCAGCGGCCGTCGGGGGCCAGGCCGCGCTGCCGGCTGAAGTCGATGAAGGTCTCGGGGGTGGACATCACGGTCACCCCGCCCGCCAGCGCCAGCGTGCACTCGCCCGACCGCAGCGCCTTGACCGCCCAGTGCAGTGCCACCAGCGAGGACGAGCAGGCCGTGTCGACGGTGACGGCGGGCCCTTCCAGGCCGAAGGTGTAGGCCACCCGGCCCGAGGCCACGCTGGCGGCACTGCCGTTGGCCAGATAGCCGTCGAGGTCGTCCGGAACCGAGAGCAGCCGGGTCGCGTAGTCGTTGTACATGACGCCGACGAAGACGCCGGTACGAGAGCCGCGCAGCGCCGTGGGGACGATGCCGGCGTCCTCGAAGGCCTCGTGGGAGGTCTCCAGGAGCAGCCGCTGCTGCGGATCCATCGCCAGCGCCTCGCGCGGCGAGATGCCGAAGAAGTCCGGGTCGAAGTCGGCGGCGTCGTGCAGGAAGGCCCCGGTCCGGGCGTAGGTCTTGCCCGCCCGCGCGGGGTCTGGGTCGTACAGTGACTCGACGTCCCAGCCCCGGTCGGCCGGGAAGTCCGACACCGCGTCGGCGCCGGCGGCCACCAGGTCCCACAGTTGCTCGGGCGTGGCGACCCCGCCGGGATACCGGCAGGCCATCCCCACGATCGCGATCGGCTCGTGCGCGCGGTACTCCGACTCGCGCAGCCTGCGCCGCGTCTCGCGCAGATCCGAAGTGGTTCGCCTGAGATAGTCGAGCAGTCGGTCCTCGTTGTTCGCCAACGCAGTCATCCGATCGGGATCGAAGCCTTCGGAAACGCGGGATCCCGGCTCGTCGGTCCATGTCCCCGCCTTTGGGAGGCTAGGGATCAGGGGGTGTCGGGGTCACCCCCTACTGCCCCCTGGAGCGAACTGGCCCCCGCTTTCCGAAGCATGTCGATTGCCGCGCCGATTGGCCCGCCGACATGGCGGCCACCACCAGCGGACCTGCGCGGATCGCCCGCCGCCGACCAGCCGGCGAGACCGATGTTGACAACACTGGTGAACCAAACATAACGTCAAGTCGGCTCTGGGGAAGGGGAAGAGGTCCCCTGAGCAGCCACAAGTCCACGATCGACCCGGAGCATCCGGGCAAGCCCGCCCGACCCCGGGAGGTCTGGACCAGTCCGAGACAACAGTGCCATCCCCGCCGCCCACGCCACGCGAAACGCCGACGGGGCAGGCAATTCCAATGATGGCAGCAGGTGACTTTCTGCTGTAGAGAAGATTTCACTTCCGCGTTTCCAGCAATTGTCGTCGCACAGCAAAGATATTGCCAAGGGGACCCATAAGGGTGGGCGTCCCCGGTAAATTCTTTCGCGGATTCAATTCAAAAACAATGGCCACGGGGGAGGCCATTACGGGGGAGGTCATGGTGCGCCTATTCGAGCGCCATCGAGAACTTGAGACCCTACGCGACGCGTTCGCCGAGTGCGTCGCCGGAGCGGGGCAGCTTGTCATCGTCACCGGCGGCCCGGGGGTCGGAAAGACCAAGCTGCTCCACGAGTTCGCAAACGCCGCGGGCAAGACCGGCGCCGGGCTGCTGACCGCCCTCGGCTCCCCTCAGAAGCGGGCCCAGCCGATGAGCGCCATCCGGGAACTCCTGCACAGCGGCGAGCTCCCGACGGATGTTCTGGAAGACTCATTACAGCCTGACATCGAAGTCAACTCAGCGTCAGGTGCCGGATACCGAACGGCATCGGGTCGACTGGACCACGGCGGCACACAATACGCCCCGGAAACCCTTCTCCAAGCCGTGTCCGCACCGATCTTGGAGTTAGCCAGAGAACGTCCCCTGGCCATCGTCATCGACGACGCCCACCTCCTGGACACCCAGTCCCTTCAGACCCTGCTGTACCTCCAGCGGCGGATCAGGAACAAGCGGATCACGGTGCTCTGTGCCGGCTGGGAGCAGTGCGCGCTGCCGAACCCGCTCATCCACGACGGCCTCAGCCGCCAACCACACCACCGGGTCCGGCTGGCGCCACTGTCCGAGCAGGGCGTGGCCCGGATGCTCGCCGCCCAGGCCAACCGGTCGGTGCCCGCCGAGATCAGCGCCACCTACCACCAGGTGACCGGCGGAAACCCCATGCTGATGCACGCCCTCCTGGACGACGGCACCCAGTTCGGCACCGAACTCGGTGAGCCCGTGCCGAGCATCGCCTACCGGCACGCGGTGCTGGCCTTCCTCTACCGAGGCGAGCCCAGACACCTCTCCGTCGCCAGGGCGCTGGCCGCGCTCGGCGACCACGCCAACGCCCGGACCGCCGCGCTGCTGCTGTCGGTCGGCCCTGACGCGGTGCAGGTCGTGGTCGACGTGCTGAGCTCCACCGGCCTGCTCGACGGCTACCGCTTCCGCCTGCCCGCCGCCGCCAACGCGGTGTTGAGCGACCTCGATCCCCGCGAGCGCTCGCAGCTGCACGGCAGGGTCGCCCGACTGCTCTATCTGGACGGGGCGCCCGCACCCGTGGTGACCCACCACCTCATGGCCGCGGGCCGGGTCGACGAGCCCTGGGGCTTGTCGGTGCTGCGACTGGCCTCCGAGCAGGCGCTGGCCGCGGACGACGTCGAACGGTCCACCGGCTACCTGCGCCTGGCCCTGCGCGAGTCCGCGGACGAGCAGGAACGGCACGCCCTCTCCACCGCGCTGGCGCGGGCGGAGTGGCGGGTGAACCCGGCCGCCGTGACCCCGCACCTCAATCCGCTCCACCGGCGCGTGCTGGGCGATGACCTGGAAGCGCGGGACGCGGCCACCGTGGTGCGGCACATGCTCTGGCAGGGCGAGACCGGCCTCGCCGACGAGGCCGTGACCGCGTTGGCCGCCTCGCTCGCCCCGGGCGACGCCCACGTGCTGGCCGAGGTGGAGTTCGTCCGGCACTGCTTCTTCGGCGTGCCCCAGGTCAGCCACCGCAGTGACCTCGCCAAGATGGCCACCCTGGAACGGGCCACCACGGGCAAGGTGAACACCCTGTGGGCCACGGTGGCCCTGCTGGTCAGTGGAAGGGTCAGCGCCGCGTCGGTGGCGCAGGTGACCGAGGCCCTGTACAGCGACCAGGTCAGCGACCTGAAACTGGAACTGACGGTCATCTCTCTGCTGGTCATCGCCTTCACCGGCCAGGTCCAGACCGCGATCGAGGTCTGCGAGGCGCTGCTGAGCGACTCGGTGCGGCGCGGGTGGACCACCTGGCAGGCGCTGCTGCTCGGCATCCGAGCCAAGATCGCCCTGCTGCAGGGTGATCCGGGCACCGCGGAGGCCAAGGCCACCGAGGCGCTCGAACTGCTGCACTCCCAGGCCTGGGGTGTCCTGATCGGCCTGCCGCTGTCGGCGGCGATCTCCGCCAACACGGCCATGGGCCGGCACGAGACCGCGGCGCAGCTGCTGCGGCGCAAGGTGCCGGACAGCATGTTCAACACCAGCTTCGGCGTGCAGTACCTGCGCGCCCGGGGACACCACTACCTGTCCACCGACCGGCCGTTCGCGGCGCTGAACGACTTCGAGACCTGCGGGCACCTGATGCGCGACCGCAGCCCCTCCCTGCAGCCGATGGTCCCCTGGCGCACCGACCTCGCCCAGGCCAACCTGCGGATCGGCAACACCCGGGTCGCCAAGGAGCTGGCGGAGGAGCAGGCCGGGCAGCGCCACCCACTGGGCACCCGCTCGCGGGCGATCGCCCTGCGGGTACTGGCCGGCACCAGCCAGCCGCGGCACCGCACCGCGCTGCTGCGCGAGTCGATCGACCTGTTGCAGGCCTGCGGCGACCGGCTGGAACTCGCGCTGGCCTTCGCCGACCTGTCCGCCACCTACTACGAGCTGGGCGACTACGCCAGAGCCCGCCTGATGGAGCGTCAAGCCGCCCAGGAGGCCGGCGGCGGCGAGCCGCAGGCGGCGGCGGACGGCGGGATGCCGCAGAACGAACCGGTGCCCGCCGACTCCCCTGCCACCCCCTCGCCCGCCGCCGGCCCCGCAGCCACCCCGATTGCCGACCTCGCCTCGCTGCTCAGCGACGCGGAGAGCCGGGTCGCCGTCCTGGCCGCGCTCGGATACACCAACCGTGAGATCAGCGGCCGCATCCATGTGACGGTCAGCACGGTCGAACAGCACCTCACCCGCGTGTACCGGAAGTTGAACGTCGCCAGCCGCACCGAACTGCCGTCCAAGCTCCTGGAACGACAGATCACCGCGCTGCCCGAGCACCAGTCGGCCACCAATCACCGCCCTCGCCAGCGCGCCGTGGCCACCAAGGAACTCCCAGTTCTCTGGCGCCGGTTGGCGCTGTAAGGCCTGTTGGAAGGCCTGCTGCCCGGCGCCGAAGCCGCCGCGTCCGAACCGCCCCGCGGGCAGTCGGCGGCGGCTTTGGCGTTGGTGCATCGGGAGGGCTCCCTTCGGGTGTCGGGGTGGGCCGGGGATTCCGAGCTGCTCGTGCTGAGGCGGGCGGCCGGGAGGGCGGTGCCGGTGATGCCACCGGCACCGCCTCGCGGCCTCCGGGGGGTCTGCTCGGCGCGATCCCGCCGGGCAGACCCCCCGGTCCTGCTAGTCGAACTTGCCGAGCTCGTCGTCGAGGAGATCGAAGAGCTCGTCGGCGGTGGCCGTGTCCAGCTCCGGGCCGCCCTGGTCGGCTGCCTCCGGGTGCAGGTCGCCGGCCCACCTGGCGGTCAGGGCGCGCAGGCGCAGGGCCACCCGGGAGCGCTGCTCCTCGTTGACCGAGCTGGCCGAAGCGGCTTCTTCCAGCAGGGACTCCAGGCGGATCACCTCGGCTTCGACATCCGGCACACCGTCCACGTCTTCGACCAGCTCGTCGAAGAGGTGGTCGACGATGGCCACCGGGGTCGGGTAGTCGAAGGTGAGGGTGGAGGACAGGCGCAGGCCGGTGTCGGCGCTGATCCGGTTACGCAATTCCAGCGCGGAGAGCGAGTCCACACCCAGCTCACCGAACGCGCGCTCCGGATCCACCGCCTCGGCGCTCGAATGTCCGAGCACCTCGGCAACGTGGCCGCGCACGACCTCCAGCAGCAACTGCCTGCTCTCCACCGGGGAGAGCGCCGCGAGCCGCTCGGGCAGCGGACTGAGCTGCGGCTTGTCGGTCGCGGCCGGCCCCGCCTGGGCGGTGCGGCGGGCCGGGATCCGGGCGGCCAGCGCGCGGACCATCGGGGGCGCCTGCTCGGTCGGCTGCACCCGCATCGGCAGGAGCAGCGACTGGTCCGAGGTCAGCGCCCGGTCGAAGAGCGCGAGCGCCCGGTCGACCGACAGCGGCTGGATGCCGTCCCGGGAGAGTCGGCGCAGCTCCGCCTCGCCGAGCGAGCCGGCCATCCCGGAGCCGGTGTCCCACAGGCCCCAGCCGAGCGAGAGCGCGGGGAGTCCGGCCGAGCGCCGCTGGGCGGCCAGGGCGTCCAGGAAGGCGTTGGCCGCCGCGTAGTTGCCCTGCCCGGCGGCCCCGAGGGTGGCGGCGGCCGAGGAGAACAGGACGAAGGCGGCCAGGTCCAGGCCCGCAGTCAGCTCGTGCAGGTGCCAGGCCGCGTCCGCCTTGGGCCGCAGCACCGCGTCCAGGCGCTCATCGGTGAGCGCCGAGATCAGAGCGTCGTCCAGGACCCCGGCGGCGTGCACCACCGCCGTCAGCGGGTGCTCGACGGGGATGTCGTCGAGCAGCGCGGCCATGGCCTCACGGTCGGCGGCGTCGCAGGCGGCCACCGTCACGGTCGCGCCCAGCTCGGCCAGGTCCGCCAGCTCCGTTGGCAGGACCCCGGTGCGGCTGGTCAGCAACAGGTGCCGGACGCCGTGCTCGCCCACCAGGTGCCGGGCGAGCAGGCGGCCGAGGCTGCCGGTACCGCCCGTGATGAGCACGGTGCCCTGCGGGTCCAGCGGGCTGACGCGCTCGAAGGCCGTGGCCTCGGCCAGCCTCGGGACGTACGCCTGACCGGCCCGCAGCGCCAACTCCGGTTCCCCGGTGGCCACCGCCGCCGCCAGGGCGGCCTCGGAGGCGGGATCCTCGTCGAGATCGGCCAGGACCAGACGGTCGGGGTGTTCGACGGCCGCCGCGCGCACCAGACCCCAGATACCGGCCTGCGCGGGGTCCTGCGCGCCGTCCACGCCCACCGCACCCCGGGTGACGACCACCAGCGGCGCGCCCTCGGCACGGTCCTCGGCGAGCCGCTCCTGGAGGACGGCCAGGGCGCGGTGAGCAGCCTGACCGGCCTGGGCCGGAGCGTGCGGAACGCCGTCGACGGTGATGGTCACGGTGTCCGGTTCGAGCTGCGCTTCGTCCTGTTGGAGAGCCGCCAACGGCACCGGCACCCAGTGCAGTTCGAACAGGTCGCCGGAGCCCGAGGCGGCCGTGACCGCGGCCGCGGCCGCGTTCAGCTGCTCGGCGAACACCTGCCGGATCCGCAGCGCCGACACCACGGCGACTGCTGCGCCGGCGCCGTCGAAGAGCTGCAGGCTCAGCTGCTCGGTGCTCTGCGGGGTGAGCCGCAGCCGCAGGGCCGAGGCACCCGCCGCGTACAGCGCCACGCCCTCCCAGGAGAACGGCAGGGTCATCACCGTCGGGTCCTGGCCGTCCAGCAGGTCGATGGCGTGCAGCGCGGAGTCGAGCAGCGCGGGGTGCAGGCCGAACCCGGTCTGCTCGGCCTCCTCGGGCAGGGCGAGCTCTGCGTAGACCTCCTCGCCCAGCCGCCAGGCGGCCCGCAGGCAGCGGAACAACGGGCCGTAGCCGTAACCCTGGTCGGCGAGGCGGTCGTAGCTGCCGTCGAGGTCGACGGGCACGGCACCGGTCGGCGGCCAGGCCTGAAGCGCGGCGGGTTCCGGCGCGCTCAGCGGGGCCAGGACGCCGGTGGCATGCCTGGTCCATGCGGCGCCGCTCTCCTCGATGCGGGCGTGCACGGTGACCGGGCGGCGCCCGGATCCGTCATCGGCGCCGGTGACCACCTGGAGCTGGATCCCGCCCTGCGCGGGCAGCACCAGCGGCCGTTCGATGGTCAACTCCTCGACCAGGGTGTTGCCCACCCGGTCGCCCGCCTGGACCGCCAGTTCCACGAAGGCACTGCCGGGCAGCAGCACCACGTCGGCGACGGCGTGCTCGGCCAGCCACGGGTGGGTGCTCAGCGAGAGGCGTCCGGTCAGCACGGTGGTGTCGCTCTCCGCCAGCCTGAGCTCGGCACCGAGCAGCGGGTGCCCGGCCGCCGCCTGGCCGAGGCCGGCCGCCTCGCTCGGCCCTGACGGTCCGTCCTCCAACCAGAGCCGTCGGCGCTGGAAGGCGTACGTCGGCAGGTCGATCCGGCGCACCGCCGTACCGTCGTAGAGCCGCTCCCAGTCGATCGGGACGCCGCGCACCTGCAGCGCGCCCAACGCCGTGGCCAGGGCCAGGGGTTCCTCCTTGTCCTGGCGCAGCACGGAGATCAGCGCCGAGCGCTCGGGGTCAGCCAGGCAGTGCGTGCCCATGGTGGAGAGCACCGCGTTGGGGCCCAGTTCCAGGAAGGTGCGGACCTGCTCGGCCTCCAGGGTGCGGATCCCGTCGGCGAAGCGGACGGCCTCGCGCACGTGTCGCACCCAGTACTCGGGTGAGGTCAGCTCTTCGGTGGTGGCCCGCTCGCCGGTCAGGTTGGAGACGATCGGCACGGTCGGCGGGGCGAACTCAAGGGTGCGCGCGACCTCGGCGAACTCCGCCAGCATCGGGTCCATCAACGGCGAGTGGAACGCGTGGCTGACCCGGAGGCGCTTGGTCCTGCGGTGAGTGAAGGCGGCCTCGAAGGCGGCCACCGCCTCCTCCGCACCGGACACCACGACGGCGTTCGGCCCGTTGACGGCGGCGATGCTCACGGCCTCCCCGAGGTGCGGCAGCACCTCCTCCTCGGTGGCGTCGACGGCCAGCATCGCACCACCGACGGGCAGTGCCTGCATCAGGCGGCCCCGGGCCGCGACCAGGCGAGCGGCGTCATGAAGGCTCAGCACGCCCGCGACGTGGGCGGCAGTCAGCTCGCCGATGGAGTGCCCGGCCAGGAAGTCCGGCCTGATGCCCCAGGACTCCAGCAGCCGGAAGAGCGCGACCTCCAGAGCGAACAGGGCGCTCTGGGTGTATCGGGTCTGGTCGAGCAGCTCGGCGTCCTGATCGAAGATCAGCTCCCGCAGCGGCCGGTCGAGGTGCGTGTCCAGCTGGCTGCAGACCTCGTCCAACGCGCGTCGGAAGACCGGGTGGCGCTGGTACAACTCACGGCCCATTCCCGGGCGTTGCGCGCCCTGCCCGGTGAACAGGAAGGCGAGCTTGCCGGCCACCGGCTTGCCGCGCAGCACGCCGGGCGCTGCCTCACCGGCCGTCAACGCGGCTAGCCCCACGGCCAGTTCGTCCCGGTCACGGGCTATCAGCGCGGCCCGGTGGCCGAGCTCGGAGCGGCCGGTGGCCAACGAGAAGGCGAGGTCGGCGATCGGCGCGTCCACCAGGGCGGTCAGCTTCGCCGCCTGGGCCGAGAGCGCCTCCGGGGTGGCCCCGGAGAGCAGGACGGGCAACAGCGGGGCCTCGGTACCCGCCGGCTCGGCGACCTGCTCGGTGACGGCCTCGATGATGGTGTGGGCGTTGGTGCCGCTGATCCCGAAGGAGGAGATCCCGGCCCGGCGCGGCCGCTCGACCTCGGGCCAGGCCCGGGCCTCGGTCAGCAACCGGA
>NZ_JBHXLL010000080.1:0-14022 GCF_042721415.1 Kitasatospora sp. NPDC058444
GGACCCTCCGGGCTTCGTTCTTTCGTGTTTCCAGCTTACCAGATGTTTTCCGCTCCGTTTCCGGGGCTTCGTTCATCCAACTCGCTGGTGTCTTCCGAGGTTTGACGCCCCGTCCGACGTTTCAAACTCTAGCCGATCCCCGCTCCGAAAAGCGAATCCGACCGCAACCCAATAAAACGAGCACGCCAAATACGACCCGAGCCTCGAACGCGAAAACGCGGACGCGACCCAGCCCGAACCTGGGAAGTGGTGTTTCAGAGGATTGGCCGCCCCGGGACCGTCCGCGCCGATGCGTGTCCGGTGCTCCCTGTCGAGCGACTAGAGAACAGTACTCCTCATCCGTGCCCAAGCCAAACGGCCGGCACCCCCGGCCGGCCCCCGACGCCGCGTTCATCGTTTGTCTACCGCGACGTCCCATGATCCTTCCCAGCGGACGCCACGAGGCCCTCGTGGACGTCGACCGTACGAGAGAGGGTTCACGGGGACATGAAGACGACGAAGAAGCTCCGGCAGCTGGCCATCGGCGCGGCCACCGCCACGCTGGCGCTGACCGGAGTGCTGGCCGGGGCGGGGAACGCGACCGCTGCCGACGGCTACCAGATGGTGCGGATGCAGGAGCCCGGAGTCCTCTACAAGAACACCAAGCTCAGCGTCGGCGACACCCAGCTGGTCATGCAGAACGACGGCAACCTGGTCATGTACGTCACCGACCCGTCCGGCGGCGTCACGGCCCCGTGGTCCACCCGCTCGGTCGGCTGCGGCGACCGGGCGATCATGCAGGGCGACGGGAACTTCGTCGTCTACGACAGCAACAACCGGGTCTGCTGGGCCAACAACACCTTCAAGAGCGGTCCCGGCACGGCCGCCCTCGAACTGCACAGCGGCGGTGGCCTCCACATCGACCTGGGCGCCGGCAGCTCCAACTTCTTCATGCACCAGCTCACCCTCCGACTGGGCTCCTCGGACCCGTACTAAAAGACCCGCACCGACAGTCCTCCAGCCCGGCCCGGCCCTCAGGCCGCTCGGTGAGCCACCTGACCAGGTCGGCCACCGACCAGCGCGGCCGGGCCGCGAGCCGGGCCGCCGCCGTCCGCAGCAGGACCGGCAGGTGGCCGCAGAGGGCGGCCACCTCGGCCGCCGCGTCCGGCTCCTGCCGGATCCGTTCCGCGCCCGCGATCCGGGCCAGCAGCTCGTGGGCGTCGTGCGGCTCCAGCGGTCCCACCGCCAGCCGCGCGGCGTCCTCGGGCAGCGTGCCCGGTTCCGCGCCGGCCACCACGGCCGCGCAGCCCGCCGTCCTCGGCAGCAGCGGCCCCGGGTCGGCCACCCCGTCCAGCAGCACCAGCACGCGCCGCCCGGTGAGCACCGCGCGGTAGCGCGCGCCGAGCTCGTCGACGCCGGCGCCCGCCGCCGGCCGCTCCCCCAGTGCCCGGAGGAATCCCGCGAGCACCGCGTCCGCCTCGCCGCCGCCCGCGTACAGCTGGCCGTCGGGGAAGGCCTCCTGGACGACGTGCGCGACGTGCACCGCCAGGGCCGACGCGCCGCTGCCCGCCGGGCCCGACAGTCCCACGACCGGCGAACCCACAACCGACAGCCCCACAACTGGCGACCCCACAACTGGCGACCCCACGACCGGCGACCCCACGACCGGCGAACCGTCGCCGCTCGCCCGCAGCAACCGCTCCGCCTGCCGCACCAGCCCGGCCCGTCCCACCAGGTCGGGGATGTCCGGCGGCAGCTGGCCGGGCCTCGGCAACCGCCCCGGCGGCCGCCGCAGCAGCACCGGGGCGTCCCCGCGCCGGATCCGGTCGGCCAGCTCGACCACCGCCGGCGCCGGTTCCAGCCCCAGTTCCCCGTCCAGCCGTTCCCGCAGCGCCTCGTACGCCGCCAGCGCCTCCGCCGTGCGGCCGCAGCGGTGCAGCGCCAGCAGGTGCAACCGGTGCACCTCCTCGTCCTGCGGGTGCGCGGCCGCCAGCCCGGCCAGCTGCTCCACCGCCTCCGCGTGCCGGCCGAGCGCCAGGTCCAGGCCGAGCAGCGCCTTCACCGCCGCGAACCGTCCGGCCGTGAGCCGCTCGCGGACCCGTTCGGCGAACGCCCCGGGCACCCCGTCCAGCACCCGCCGCCCTTCCCAGGACCCCAGCGCGAGCGCCAGCGACTCGCGCGCCCGCTGCGGATCCTGGTGACGCAGCGCGACGGCCTCCGCCACCGCGGCTTCGTAGCGGAAGAGGTCCACCACCGTGCGCGGCGCCTCCAGCCGGTAGCCGCCCGCGGCCCCGACCAGCAGCCCCGGCACACCCAGGGCCCGCCGCAGGCGGTGGACGTGAGTGCCGATCTGCCCCACCGGGTCCTTCGGCCACCGGGTGTCGTCCGGCCCCCACAGGTCCTCCACCAGCCGATCCGTGGGCACCAGCTGCCCCGGCGGAATCAGCAGCGCCGCGAGCACGGCCCGCTGCTGCGGCCGGCCGAGGTCGAGCTCCTGACCGTCACGGTGGGCCCGCAGCGGCCCCAGCAGGCTGAAATCGAGCCCCACCGCCCACTCCTCGACGCCGTCGATCCGGTACACAATCTGTGACAGAGCATAGGTCGCCGGGGTATGGGGGCCCGCCGTCCGGACGGATCTGGCGGAATCCCGGCGCAGAACGACTTCTCGGGGACGGGACATGGGTGACATGGGGGGATCCGGACTGCGGTTCGGACTGCTGGGACCGCTGCGGGCCTGGCACGGGGAGCAGGAACTGGAACTGGGCAGGCCGCAGCAGCGGGCCGTGCTCGCCGTCCTGCTGGCCGCGGCCGGGCGGACGGTGTCCGTCCCGGTGCTGGTCGAGGGGGTGTGGGGCGGGGCCGCGCCGGGCGATCCGCGCAAGGCCGTCCAGCTCGCCGTCTCCCGGCTGCGCGCCGCGTTCCGGCCGTACGCCGGGGACGACCCGGAGCGGATGCCGCTGGTCCGGGTCGGTGACGGCTACGCGTTCAGGACGGCCGGCGCCGAACTGGACGCGCGGGAGTGGGACGCCCTGCTGGCCGAGGCCGGACGGCTGCGCGAGGCGGACGCCCCGCCGCAGGAGATCCGGGAGGTGCTGCGCCGCGCCCACCGGATGTGGGTCGGCGAAGCACTCGCCGGGCTGCCCGGGCCGCACGCCGAGGCCGTCCGCGCGCACCTGACCGAACAGCGGATCTCGGCCAAGGAGACGGAACTGGAGCTGGACGCCGACCTCGGCGACCGCACCGACCTCACCGCCGCGATCGCCGCCCTCGCCCTGGAGTACCCCGGCCGCCCCCGGCTCACCGCCGTCCTGATGCGCGCCCTCTACCAGGCCGGGCGCAAGGCCGAGGCGCTCGCCGTGTACGAGGACGCCCGCGCCGCGCTCCCGCCGGGCGCGAACGGCCCGGCCGAGCTCCAGCTGCGCATCCTGCGCGAGGACGCCTCCCTGCTGCCCGCGAACGCCGCCGCCGACCCGGCCGAACCCGCCGCCGAGGCCGACGGCTGGCAGGCGCCCGACCAACTCCCCGGTGGCCTGCCCGACTTCACCGGCCGCGCCGAGGAGGCCGAGAGCCTCGCCGACCGCCTCGCCGGCGCCGGCGG
This sequence comes from Kitasatospora sp. NPDC058444, assembly GCF_042721415.1. NCBI lineage: Bacteria > Bacillati > Actinomycetota > Actinomycetes > Kitasatosporales > Streptomycetaceae > Kitasatospora > Kitasatospora sp. NPDC058444. The sequence continues at coordinate 3,578 of NZ_JBHXLL010000080.1, forward strand.
CCGGGCCGTCGTGGTCTCCGCCCTGGACGGCATGGGCGGCGTCGGCAAGACCACCCTCGCCGTGCACGTGGCCCGCCGGGTCCGCGACCGCTTCCCCGACGGGCAGCTCTTCGCCGACCTGCGCGGCGCCGACCGCACCCCGCCCGACCCCGGCACCGTCCTCGCCGGCTTCCTGCGCGCCCTCGGCGTCGACCCCGCCGACGTGCCGCCGGACACCGGTGAACGCAGCGCGCTCTACCGCTCCGCCCTGGCCGGGCGGCGCGTCCTGGTCGTCCTCGACAACGCCGCCACCACCGGCCACGTCGAACCGCTGCTGCCCGGCTCCCCCGGCTGCGCGGTCCTCGTCACCAGCCGCCACCGGCTGACCGGCCTCGCCGGGGCCCACCAGCTGCGCCTGGACACCCTGCCCCCCGAGCAGGCGCTGGAGCTGTTCACCCTGATCGTCGGCGCCGAACGCGTCGCCGCCGAACCCGGGGCCGCCGAGGAGGTGGTCCGGGCCTGCGGGCTGCTGCCGCTCGCCGTCCGCATCGCCGCCTCCCGGCTCGCCGCCGACCCGGCGCTCACCCTCGCGGCGCTCGCCGAGGGACTGCGCCACGAGCACCGGCTGGCCGAACTCAGCGACGGCGAGCGCACCGTCGAAGCCACCTTCGCGCTCTCCTACCACCGCTTGGACCCCGAACTCGCCCGCGCGTTCCGCCTGTTGTCCCTGCCCGAAGCCCCCGACATCCCCCTGCCGTGCGCCGCCGCCCTGCTCGACCGCACCGAGGCCGAGGCCGACGACCTGCTGGAAACCCTCGTCGACCTCAACCTGCTGCACTCCCCCCGTTTCGGCCGCTACGGCTACCACGACCTCGTCCGCGCCTACGCCCGCGGCCGCCTCGCCGAGGAGGACGGCGCCGCCGAACGCACCGCCGCCACCGACCGGCTGCTCGACTTCTGCCTCGCCACCGCCCGCAACGCCGACCGCGCCGCACGCAAGGCCGAACCGGCCGAACTCAGCCTGCTCGACGCCCCCGTGGCCTGCGCCGGGCGCCCGATCGCCGACGGCGCCGAAGCCGTCCGCTGGATGCGCGACCAGGCCGACGTCCACGCCGCCGTCATCGCCCTCGGCTGCGCCGACCCGGCCCTGCCGCTCGACCGGGCCGCCGAACTCGCCGACCGGATGGGCGCCGTCCTGCCCGAACGCACCCAGACCAGCGTCATCGTCGACCTCGCCGGACACATCGCCCGGCAGGCCGCCGCCCGCGGCGAGGACGGGCCGCTCGCCCTCGCCCGCTACCTGCGCGGCAGCATGCTCTGGCACATCAACCGCTACGCCGAGTCCGAGGAGGAGATCCGCCGGGCCGTCGAACTCTCCGAGCGGGACGACCGGACCGAACGGGTTCTCGCCAAGGCCCTGATCAACCTCGGCAGCAACGCCCGCATGCACGGCCGCTACGCCGAGGCCGCCGAACACGCCGGCCGCGCCGCCGAGCTCTTCCACCGCCTCGGCGCCCAGCGCGCCGAGGGCAGCGCGCTCGGCGAGTTCGCCTTCAGCGCGGCCCAGACCGGCCGCCTCGACGAGGCCCGGGACGCCGCCGAGCGCAGCGCCCACCTGATGAGCCGCTCCGGCCCGGTCTCCGCCGCGACCGGCCGCTACTACCTCGCCCGGGTGCTGCGGCTGTGCGGCGACCCGGAGGAGGCGCTCGCCCACGCCGTCGGCGCCCGCGAGGAGTTCGCCGCCCTCCAGGTCACCGTCTTCGCCGCCGCGTCCGGCGACCTCGCCGCCCGCATCCACGCCGAGGCCGGCCGCTGGCTGCTCGCCGTCGACGCCGCCGAGGCCGTCCTCCCGCTCGCCCGCCGCACCAGCGCCGCCCTGGAGGCCGCCCTGCTGCGCACCCTCGGCACCGCGCTCACCGGCCTCGGCCGCCCGCGCCAGGCCCGGGCCTGTCTGACGGACTCGCTGGAGGTGTACGAGCGGCTGGGGCTCAAGGAGGAGTCCTCGCAGGTCAGGGCACTGCTGGCGCGGTAGACAGCAGGTCAACGCACCGCCGAACTACGCGCGTTGACCGGCCGTCTACCGCAGTGCAGGAACGTCTCTCTCATCAGGCCCCGGGCCGCCGCGGTTGCGGCCCGGGGCAACACCACAGACGAGAGGCGCAACCATGCCCACCCTCCCGCAGCACGGTCAGAACTGGACGCTCAAGTCCGCCAACGGCACCGTCGCCGACGTCCGTTCCAGCCAGACCACCGCCGGCACCGCCATCCAGTCCTGGAGCCCCAACGGCACCACCGCCCAGGGCTGGACCTTCTGGGCCAAGGAGAACGGCAGCTTCCTCCTGGAGACCCTGCTGACCACCGGTCGGCACGTCGGCGGCCAGGCCATGGTCATGGACTTCAACTACTCCACCGGCCAGACCTGGCTCTACAACGAGCACAACCAGCCCAACCAGCACTGGTGCTTCGAGCCCCTCGACAACGACTGGGTGCGCATCCGCACCACCCGCACCAACGAGGGCATGCTCTTCCTCACCGCCGCCGCCCCCGGCTCGCCGCTCACCCTGGCCCGGCAGGACGACGGCAACCCGGCGCAGCGCTGGCAGCTCGTCCCGGCCGGCGGCGTCAGCGGCGGCCAGCAGCAGCCCCAGCCGCAACCGCAGCCCCAGCCCCAGCCCGGCGGCGGCGGTGACTTCCGCACCGAGATGCTGAACGCCGTCAACGCCGAGCGCGGCCGCGTCGGAGCCCCGCCGGTGCGCCTGGACGACCGCCTCAGCGCCGCCGCCCAGCGCCACGCCAACGACATGGCCTCGCACGACCTCACCCAGCACAACGGCACCGACGGCAGCACCCCCTGGGACCGCATCGCGGCCGCCGGATTCTCCTCGCGGGCCTCCGCCGAGAACGTCACCCCGGGCAACAGCGTGCCGGAGGCGATGCAGATGTGGATGAACAGCCCGGGCCACCGGGTGAACATCCTCAACCCCGACTACAACTTCATCGGCATCGGCTACGCGCCCCGCCAGCGCGGCAACTGGGGCCGCTACGTGCAGACCTTCGGCAAGGCCTGAGACGCCCGAGACCCCGACCGGCACCCTTCCAGCAGCAAGGAGTCCCACACCCATGTCCTCGAACGCGGCGGACCTGATCCGCATCGCCCGAGACGAGGTCGGCTACCACGAGGGCCGCAGCGGCGGGCACTGGAACAACATCCAGAAGTTCTCCCCCGCCGTCGCCGGCCTGGAGTGGTCCCAGGGCGAGGCCTGGTGCGCCACCTTCGTCGCCTGGTGCGCCGAGCAGTCCGGCAACGACGGGCTCTTCCCGGTGAGCGCCTCCTGCGCGGAGGGCGTCGCCTGGTTCAAGGAGCGCGACCGCTTCACCGAGTACCCGGTGATCGGCGGCCAGGTCTTCTTCGGGCCCGGCGGCGGCAGCCACACCGGCATCTGCGTCGCCTACACCAGCACCACCATCACCACCGTCGAGGGCAACACCAACGACGGGGGGAGCTCCGAGGGCGACGGGGTCTACCTCAAGACCCGTGACCGCCGCTCGGACTGGGTCCACGGCTACGGCATCCCGGACTTCGCCGACGGCGTGGTCCTCGCCGATCCGGAGTGGAAGGACCGGTCCGGGGCGATCTACTTCGGGCAGGAGGCCTCCGCGGAGGACAGCCCCCGCGGCGGCGCCCCGTCCGGTGCCGCCCCGTCCGGCGCGTCCCCGGCGGCCGGCGGCGACGGCGGGGCCGGCGACGGCTACGAGCCCTTCCCCGGCGCGGACTTCTTCCACGACGGACAGAACAGCGACGTCATCACGCGGATGGGCGAGCGCCTCGTCGCCGAGGGCTGCTCCGCCTACGCCGAGGGCCCCGGGCCCGAGTGGTCCGACGCCGACCTCGAGTCCTTCCGCAACTGGCAGCACAAGCTCGGCGACTCGGGCGCGGACGCCGACGGCATACCCGGCCCCCAGCAGTGGGCCGCGCTCGCCGTCCCGCGCGCCTGATGCCGGGCCCGTCCACCACCACAGAAGGGGAGACCCGATGAGCACCATCACCCGTACCCGCAGGTTCCTCGCCTCGCTCGGGGCCGTCACTGCCGTCGCGGGGGCGGTCGTGGCCGGCGCACCCGTGGCGCAGGCCGCACCGGCGGCGCAGACGACGCAGACGACACAGGCCGGTGCCTGTGACTTCTCGCCGTCCGTGAAGGGCATGACGGCCGTGAACAACGGCTCGGGGGTCGGCGCGCTCGACCTGTACCACGGCGTCGAGGTCAACGGTCAGCCGATCATCGTCTGGACGGCCAACCAGTCGCCCGCGCAGACCTGGACGTTCTGGACGTACTGCGACGGCACCACGGCGATCTCGCACGGGCAGGGCAAGGTGATCGACCTCGACACCGGCTCGGGCGCGGTCCGCCTCTGGGACACCCCCGGCGGGCTGGACGGCCTCAACCAGCCGAACGGCGACTGGATGCCGGCCAACCAGAAGTGGCTGCTGACGGACAACGACCGCGGCTGGTACCTGATCCACAGCGCGGCCGTCGGGCAGTGCCTCACCTCCAACGGTGCCGGCCGGACCATCGGGATGACCGCCTGCGACACCGCCGACCCGGCCCAGCGCTGGCTGCTGGGCTGACGCACCACCGGGCCCGGTCCGCTCCTCGACTCCTCGACGTCGAGCGGACCGGGCCTATCCTCGTCCGCGTGCCCCTCATCAGCCTGCACGACCGCGCCGCGCTCGCCGCCCGCTTCCGCACCGATCCGGCGCTGCACCTCTTCGAGCTCGGCGACCTGGACGACACCCTCTGGCCCAACACCAGCTGGTACACCGCCGCCCCCGACTCCGGGCACGGACCGGTCGCGCTGCTCTACAGCGGCGGCGACACCCCCGTCCTGCTCGCCTTCGCCCGGCCCGCCGGCCTCCCCGCGCTGGAGGCGCTGCTGCGCGACCTCCGGCCCTTCCTCCCCCGCCGGTTCATGGCCGGGCTGCCGGACGGCGCCGAGCGGGCGCTCGCTCCCGACTACGCGGTCGAGCGCCGGACACCGCTGCTGCGGATGCTCCTCACGGCGGAACTCCCGGCCGAAGTCGCCCACGGGACCCGGCCGTTGGGACTCGACGACGTCGAGGACGTCCGCGCCCTGCTCGCCGCGTCCTACCCCGACTCCTGGTTCGACCCCCGGATGCTGGCCGGTGGCGGCTACGTCGGCATCCGCGAACACGGCCGGCTGTCGGCCGTCGCCGGGGTGCACGTCCACTCACCCGCCCAGCGGGTCGCCATGCTCGGCAACGTCACCACCCACCCCGACGCCCGCGGCCGCGGCCTCGCCCGGGCCTGCGTCACCGCGCTCTGCCACCGGCTGGCCGCGACCACCGACCACCTGGGCCTGAACGTGCGCACCGACAACGCCCCGGCGATCCGGCTCTACGAGCGGCTCGGCTTCACCACCGTCGCCACCTACAACGAGCTGGTGCTCGGCGCGGTATAGCCGCGGCCTCCCGAACACGGTGGCCCGGGGCGCGCTCGACCCCGGGCGCGCTCGGCCCCGGGCGCGCCCGGCCTTGGGCTCGCTCAGCCTTGGGCTCGCTCAGCCCCGGGCCGCCGAGGACGGCGACGCCGAGGTCACGCCGTGGATCCGCAGGAAGGCGTCCACACCGGCCGTCGCGATCCGCTCGACCTCCTCGTCCGCCACCGGGAGCGCGCCCCAGAAGGAGCGCTCGGCGATGCCGTGGAAGGTCAGCAGCGTGAACTGCTCGGCGGCCAGGTCGGCGTCCTCGACCGCGAGCAGCCCGCGCTCGGCGAGCGCCGCGAAGTGCTGTGCGAGGTCGCGCTGGGAGGCGATCGGCCCGGCCTCCAGCCAGGCCTCCAGGACGTCCGCCGGGATGTTGGCGACCTCGGCCCGGATCGCCCGGCCGAGTGCCCCGTGTTCCCCGGCGGACAGCACGGCGCGGGCCCGCCGGACGGCGAAGTCGACCAGGTCCTGCCGGAGCTCCACCACCCGGTCGAGGTACGTCGCCATCAACTCACGGATGCGCTCGGTCAGTTCCGCCGAGTTCTGCAGGGCCACCGACAGGAAGAGGGTCTCCTTGTCCGCGAAGTGGTTGTAGACCGTCCGCTTGGACACCCCGGCCTCGGCCGCGATCGCGTCCATGCTGGCCCGGACGTACCCCTCGCGCCCGAACACCGTCGTCGCGGCCCGCGTGATCGCCTCGCGCTTCTCCGGCCGCCCCGCTCCACCCGTCGCCGCCACGGCTCTCTCCTTCTTCCGCCGGCGCATCGGCCGGCCCGCTCGGAAACTGCCCGGTGTAGTTTATCCGGGGGCGCGGTGCACTCCGGACTTGCCGCCGAACAGGCGTGCTCTATGCTGCGTACGACTTCTACACCCGTGTAGAAGCAATGGGGAAGCGCCGCCCCCGATCACGGGCGGCCGGCCCAGTGGGGAACCGGCCGGCCGTCAACCGGCGTCCGGAACTGGCAGCGCCACGAACACGGTTCCGAAACGACGGAACGACGGAACGACGGACCGACCGGCCTCCGAACCGGGCGGTCCGGCCGGGCCGGCGGACGGCACGCGGCGCGGGCGCCACCGTGGCGCGCGGAGCACGGGAACACCGGGGTGAGGGCGTGGCGGGGCAACGAGGACGGTCGGCGGGCAAGCGGGCGCGCCGACGGGCGGCAGACGGACCCGCCGAACACACCGGACACATACGCCCCCTGCCCGGCGGCCCCGCCCTGCCGGTGGCCCTCGCCCTCGGACTGCCGCTGGCCGGCGCCGCGGTCGACGAGCTCTCCGGCCCCGGCATGGGCCTCGCCTTCACCGTGGCCGCGGTGCTCGGCACCGGCCTGGCGGCGGCCCTGAGCAGCCGCAACGGCTGGTGGTGGGTGCTCGCCGCCTCGCCGCTGGTCGTGCTGGGAGTGACGGCCGCCGTCGAACTGGCCGCCCACCGCGACCGGTACCAGGGCAAGGGCCTGGCCACCGGCGCCGCCAGGTGGGTGGTGCACGGCTTTCCCGTGATGGCCGAGGCCGCGGCCGCGGCCGTCATCGTGATCGCGGTCCGGCTGGTCCGGGCGAGGAGGAGGCAGCATGGCTGACAGCACCGGAGACGCCGGACGCACCGAGGCCCGCCGCCCCTCCCCCGCACTGATCGCGGGCCGGGTGCTGGCCTGCACCGTCGGATTCGCGGTGTTCGCCGCCAGCGGGGTGGTCTGGTACGGGTACAAGCAGCTCACCGACGGGATGACCACCTCCGGCGTGATCGCCGAGACCAAGAAGGACGCGCCCAAGCACCTCGACAACTCGGTCAACCTGCTGCTGATCGGCCTGGACAGCCGCAAGAACATGGACGGCACGGACCTCCCGCCCGAGTTCGTCCAGGACGAACTGCACGCCGGCCACAGCTCCGACATCGGCGGCTACAACACCAACTCCCTGATCCTGCTGCACATCCCGGCGAACGGCGGCAAGGTGCAGGCCGTCTCGATACCCCGCGACGACTACGTCATGACCTACGGCGCCGACGGCTCCCAGATGGGCATGGCCAAGATCAAGGAGGCCTACGGCGCGGCCAAGGACAAGGCCGACGCGGGCCTGCGCGCCAAGGGCCTCAAGGGCGCCGACCTGGAGAAGGCCGGCCGGGACATCGGCCGCGCGGCCACCATCCGCACCGTGCAGAAGTTCCTCGACCAGCCCATCGACCACATCGCCGAGGTCAATCTGATGGGCTTCTACGACATCGCCAAGGCCCTCCAGCCGATCGAGGTCTGCCTCACCCACGACACCAAGGACCCGGCCATGGAGGGCCAGGGCTCCGGCGCCGACTTCCACAAGGGCGTCAACAAGCTCAACGCCTCCCAGGCGCTCTCCTTCGTCCGCCAGCGCCACAACCTCGACGGCCCGGACGGCAACACCGGCGACTTCGCCCGCACCCACCGCCAGCAGGCCTTCATCTCCTCGGTCGTGCACAACCTCAAGCAGAAGGGCGTCCTCGGCGACCTCGGCAAGATGCAGGAGCTGATGGGCGTGATGCAGAAGGACCTGGTGATCGACAACGAGTGGAACGTGCTCGACTTCGCCCAGCAGGCCCCCAACCTCACCGGCGGCAACGTCGAGTTCAACACCCTGACCTTCGACGGGTTCGGCACCAGGAACGGCCAGGACGTCAACCTGGTGACCCCGGCGAAGGTCCAGAAGGTGGTCAAGCAGCTCTTCGGCTACGCCGACGCCGCCGCCGCGCCCGCCCCGGCCGACCCGACCGCGGCGACGACCCCGGCGCCGGCCGCGCCGACCGCGGCACAGGCGCCGAGCCCGACGCCGACCCCGACCTCCGCCAGGCCCGTCACCGTGGACGTCTTCAACGCCTCCTCCGCCTCCGGAGTCACCTCCGCCGCGGAGGCCAAGGCCCTGGCCGGCCTGGGCTTCAAGGAGGGCCGTACCGGACCGGCCGGCACCCGGCCGAAGACCACCACCGTCGTCTACGGCAAGGGCGCCAAGGAGGCCGCCGAGCAGATCGCGGCCCGCTACGGCGCGACCGCCACCGAGTCCGCGGCCACCGCCGCCGACCACGTCGTCGTCACCCTCGGCACCGCCTTCACCGGCGTCGCCGCCGGCGAGCCCACCACCCCGGCCGGCAGCACCCCCACCGACCCGGCCGCCGACCTGCCCATGCAGGGCCCCGCCGTCGACGCCCAGTCCGACGGCGGCATCCCCTGCGTCTACTGACCGGCCGGCAACGGCCGTCCATCGCCCCGCCGGGCTTTCTCGACCATGGGCACGATCATTCGGCAGACCTCTGGCGCAATTCTCCGTACTATGTATAGTGTACTGCGTACAGGGTAATTGGCCCGGTACTGACGAGAGGGTTCTCGCCTTGCAGATCACCAAGACCGCCGTCTCCCTGACCGTCGAGGACGTCACCACCTCCGCCGCCTACCTCCAGCGGCACTTCGGCTACACCGAGGAGATGTCGGCCGACGGCTTCGTCTCGCTCGCGCACCCCGGCGGCGGCGCCAACGTCGTCTACCTGCGGCGCGGCCTCGAAGTCCTGCCGGAGGACCAGCGCCACCGGATCGCGGACGGCGTGATCCTGGCGTTCGTCGTCGAGGACGTCGCCACCGAGGAGCGGCGGCTGCGCGAGGAGGGGGCCGTGATCACCCTGCCGCTGCGCGAGGAGCCGTGGGGGGAGAAGCTCTTCCAGGTCGCCGACCCGAACGGGGTGGTGATCCAGCTGGTCGAGTGGGCCCAGCAGTAGGCCGAACGGGAAACGACGACGGCGCCCCCTGTCCCGGTCGGGACGGGGGGCGCCGTTCGCGTCGGCGGACGGTCAGGCCACCGTCCAGGTGTCGTTGCCGGCGAGGAGTGCGGCCAGGTCGCCTTCGCCGTGCCGGTCGGTGGCGGTGGTCAGCTGGTCCGTCATCAGCTCGTCGTAGACCGGGCGTCGGACGCTGCGCAGGACGCCGATCGGGGTGTGGTGGAGGGTGTCGGCGTCGGCGATGCGGGAGAGCGCGAAGGCGGTGGTCGGGTTGGCCGTGTGGGCGTCGTGGACCAGCACCTGGGCCTCGTTGCCGGCGGTGACCGGGGCGGTGAACAGCTCGCCGTCCGAGCCGCGGAAGACACCGCTGGCCAGATCGGTCCCGAAACGGATCGGCTTGCCGTGCTCCAGGCGGACCAGCGCCTCGTCCCGGCTGCCCGGGTCCTTCAGGACCTCGAACGCGCCGTCGTTGAAGATGTTGCAGTTCTGGTAGATCTCCACCAGCGCCGTGCCCTCGTGCTCCGCGGCCGCCCGCAGCACCGACTGGAGGTGCTGACGGTCGGAGTCGATCGTGCGCGCCACGAAGCTCGCCTCCGCACCGATCGCCAGCGACAGCGGGTTGAACGGCGCGTCCAGCGACCCCATCGGCGTCGACTTCGTGACCTTGCCGACCTCACTGGTGGGCGAGTACTGACCCTTCGTCAGCCCGTAGATGCGGTTGTTGAACAGCAGGATCTTCAGGTTGACGTTCCGCCGCAGGGCGTGGATCAGGTGGTTGCCGCCGATCGACAGCGCGTCGCCGTCACCCGTCACCACCCACACGCTCAGGTCCCGCCGCGCGGTGGCCAGCCCCGTCGCGATCGACGGCGCCCGACCGTGGATCGAGTGCACCCCGTAGGTGTTCATGTAGTACGGGAACCGCGACGAGCAGCCGATCCCCGACACGAACACCGTGTTCTCACGCGTGATGCCGAGTTCGGGCATGAACGACTGCACCGCCGCCAGGATCGCGTAGTCCCCGCAGCCCGGGCACCAGCGCACCTCCTGGTCCGTCTTGAAGTCCCGGGCGCTCTGCGCCCCTTCGGCCTTCGGCACCAGCCGCAACGACGGGAAACCGCGCTCGTCACGCTCACTCATCGGTGGTCCTCCTCGTCCAGGGTGCCGATCGCGGCCCACAGCACATCCGCCAACTGCGCCGCCTTGAACGGCAGACCGCGGACCTGGTTGT
>NZ_JBHXLL010000081.1:0-13482 GCF_042721415.1 Kitasatospora sp. NPDC058444
CAGCACCGCCCGGCGGAGCGCCCCGTCCGCCTCGGGTCGGTGAAGTCGAACATCGGCCACCCCCAGGCCGCGGCCGGCGGGGGCCGCGGGGGCCCGATTGTGCAGGGGCGGGGCCCCCGCCGCCCGCCCCCCCCCCCCCCGCCGCCTCGTCGCGCGGCTTCGGCGCTGCCGCTCCCCCCGACACCCCGGCAAACCCGCCGTTCCCCCCTGGCCACACCCTCCGGCGAGAGCGGTCCGCACAGGCCCCGGCGAGCCCCCACCCCGGGGACGTCGTTGATCTCAAACTAACAAACCGCGTGGTTGGTTTGTCAATAGCGGAATCCACGAAACGTCCACATTGTGACGGGGCACTCGGTGAACGCCGAGAAGGCCCCGGACCAGGGATTTGTGGCCGCGTCAGGGTCATCGGCAGCCGAGCCGCCCGCGTCGGGACGTCGGAGCCCGGAGGCGGAGACCGGCCCGGAATCCGACATTCCGAGCATCATGGCAGCACGCAGTGACACCGGGTGGGAGCCCAGCGCAGCCGAACGAAGGGGAGCGGGTCGGCTCAGCGCAGCAGCCGGCGCTCCTTCGCCACCGCCACCGCGCCCGCCCGGGTGTCCACGCCCAACTTGTCGTAGATCCGGCCGAGGTGGGTCTTCACCGTGGCCTCGCTGATGAACAGCGCCCGGGCGATCTCCCGGTTGCCCAGGCCCTGCGCCAGCTGTTCGAGGATGTCCTGCTCGCGTTCGGTCAACTGCGGCGCGGGCGCCCGCATCTGCGCCATCACCCGGGAGGCGACCGGCGGCGAGAGCACCGTGCGGCCCTGCGCGGCCGCGTGCACGGCGGCGAACAGCTCCTCCGGCCGCTCGGCCTTCAGCAGGTAGCCGGTGGCGCCGGCGGCGATGGCCCGGGTGATGTCGGCGTCGGTGTCGTAGGTGGTGAGCACCAGGACGTGCGGCCCGCCCGGGACGGCGGTGATCCGCCGGGTGGCCTCCACCCCGTCGATGCCGTCGCCGAGCTGGAGGTCCATCAGCACGACCTGTGGCGCCAGCCGGGCGGCCAGCGCGACGGCCTCCTCCCCGGTGCTCGCCTCGCCGACCACCTCGATGTCGCCGGCGCTGGCCAGCAACGCCAGCAGCCCGGCCCGCACCACGGCGTGGTCGTCGCAGACCAGCAGGCGGACGGGAGCCGTCCGGACGGGAGTCGTGCTCATTTCCGCTCCAAGGTCGTTTCCGCTCCGGGGCCGTTCCGCTCCGGACGCGTCGCTGCTCCGGGGCCGTCGGCGTTCCCGACTCACCGCTGCGCCAGGGGGATCGCGGCGGAGACGACGGTGCCCTCCCCGGGCGCGCTCTCCACCGTCAGCCTGCCACCCAGCTGCCGCAGCCGGGCCCGCATCGCCGGCAGGCCGTACCCGCGCCCGCCGCCGGGGCCGGCCGCTTCCGGGTCGAAGCCCTGCCCGTCGTCGGCGATGTCCAGCACGGCCTGGTCGCCGAGGAAGGACAGCGTGATCGCGGCGGCCGAAGCCCCGGCGTGCTCGCGGACGTTGGCCAGCGCGCCCTGGGCGATCCGCAGCAGCGCGGACTGCGCGGCCGTGGGCAGCGGTACCGGAGTGCCGTCCAGGTGGAAGCGGACCGGCAGCCCGCTCTCGGCGGACTCCCGCTCGGCCAGCGACCGCAGCGCCCGGTCGAGGGTGCGGCCGTCGGACAGCTCCGCCGGGGCGAGGTCGTGGACGAAGCGGCGGGCCTCGGCCAGGTTCCGGGCGGCCACCTCGGCGGCGGTACGGACGTGGGTGCGGGCGGTCGCCGGGTGGGTGTCCCAGGTGCGCTCGGCGGCCTGGAGCAGCATCTGCTGGCTGGACAGGCCCTGCGCCAGGGTGTCGTGGATCTCCATCGCCAGCCGCTCGCGCTCGGCCAGGGTGCCCTCCCGCCGTTCGGTGGCGGCGAGTTCGCGCCGGGTGCGGACCAGATCGGCGATCAGCGCCCGCTGCCGGGCGGCCTGCCGGGCCATGAAGAGGAAGACCCCGGTGGCGAGCCCGGCCACCGCGGGCGGCAGCAGCACGAGCGTGGCGTCGACGCCGCCGGGCAGCCGGATCTCGGCGATCACCACCAGCAGGGTCAGCGCGCCGACCAGCGGGATGGCCGCCCGCGCGGGCAGCGCCCGCAGCACGGTGTAGATCAGCGGGACGGCGCACCACGCGAAGCTCGGCGCGAGCAGCACCAGGACCACCCAGAGGGCCACCACCAGGACCAGCGGCCACCGGCGGGGCCGGCCCGGGGCGGGCGGGCGGCGGTGGTCGAGCCAGGACCCGGCCGGCTGGGCGACCGCGAGGGCCGCGCTCAGCCCGATCACCCAGGGCGCCTGCGCGTTGCCGGAGTGGTGGGTGAGGTAGCGGTTGAGCGAGGCGGCGAGCAGCAGCAGGAAGGCGGAGTCCAGCAGCAGCGCCAGCCGGCCCGCGTCCGGGTCGCCGGTGTCGCGGCCGAGGGGCGCGGGGCCGGGAGCGGTGAGGCCGAGGGCGGCGGGGCCGGGAGCGGCGCTGCGGGCGGCGCCGGTGCGTTCCGCGGCGCCGCGGCCGGCGGTCGGGCGGGGCTGCTGCACGGGTGGCTCCTGGCTGAACGGGTGCTGCGGGCGCGGTCGGCTCCGGCGGGTACCGGCCCGCTCCGGCGGGTGTCGGCCCGTACCGGCGTGCTCCGGCCCGTACCGGCACCGACCTGCGTCGATCCCTCGATGGTGACCCGTCCGGCCCGGGCCCGCATCAGCCGATCGGTTGACGCCGCCGTCCACCATCATGCCCGGACGTCCGCGCCGGACCGTCGATGTGGCGGCCCCTTCCCCGGGCGGAGGATCGAAGCACGCCGCCGGGCGATCCCCCCAACGGTCCGGCGGCCCCCGAACCCCCCGCCCCGCCCCGCCCCGCCCCACTCCACCCCACCCCGCAGATCCGCTGAGGAGCCCGACCATGAAGAAGACCTCCGTGCGCACCCGGGTGCTGACCGGCACCGTCGTCGCCGCCGCGCTCGCCGCCGCCACCGTGGGCGCCGTCTCGGCCAGCGCCGAGTCCACCGACACCCCGGCCGTCCCGGTCGCGGCGAAGGCCGACACCCAGAACAAGAACCTGGCCCAGAGCAGCGGCCTGACCATCGACGCCGCCACCCGCGCCGCCCAGGCCGCCCTGGACGCGGCCACCAAGGCCGGCCAGCACGTGTCGGTCGCGGTCGTCGACCGCGACGGTGTCACCCGGGTGCTGCTGAAGGGCGACGGCGCCGGCCCGCAGTCCCCGGTCTCGGCCGAGCGCAAGGCCTTCACCGCGGTGTCCTGGAACGCCCCGACCTCGGAGCTGGCCAAGCGGCTGGCCCAGGCCCCGAACCTGAAGGACATCCCGGGCACCCTGTTCCTGGCCGGCGGTGCCCCGATCCAGTCGAAGGGCGCTCCGATCGCGGCCGTCGGCGTCGCGGGCGCGCCCAGCGGCGATCTGGACGAGCAGTTCGCGCAGGCCGGCGTCGCCGAGCTGGCGAAGTAGTGACGCGAGCCCGGCCGGTCGGCCCGCCCCGGACCAGGGGAGGGGCCGGGCGGCCGGGCACGGTCTCCTTCGGGTGAACGCCGGGAGGGTCGCCGCAGAACAAGGGATGACCCTTCGAAAAGCCGGTGCCACTGTCAGTGGCGCGTGGCAGGCTTCCCGGTATGACGGCGTGGACCCTCAACGACATCGAACGTGCGATCCGCTCCTCCTGGGGTGTCGACACCTGTGCGCCCGAGGATCTGGCCCACTGGCGTCCCGACAATCCCGCCCGCGGCCAGTGCGGCGTGACGGCGATGGTGGTGCACGACCTGCTCGGCGGCGAGCTCATGATGGGCGAGGTGTACGTCGACGGGGTGCGGACGGACCTCCACTGGTGGAACCGTTTCGCCACCGGCTTCGAGATCGACCTCACCCGTGAGCAGTTCGGGCCGGACGAACTGGTCGGCCCCGGCCGCCCGGTGGCCCGGCCGGCCCGCCCGGGCCGGCTCCAGGCCCAGTACGAGCTGCTGCGAGGCCGGGTGGTCGCCGAGCTGGAGCGCGGCGCGGCCGCCGACCACCCCCGGATGCCGGCCCGCGCCTGCGCGTGAGCCGCCGCCCGCTCGCGGGTGCGCCGCCCGTCCGTCGCCCGGTCCCGTGGCCGGTTCGCCGGCCCGCCGGATGTTCTGACGTACAGTCGGTCGCACGCGAGCAGGTGCGGCGACGGGAGTGCGGCGGATGACCGGGCGGACGATCGGCTTCGTGGGGCTGGGTGCGATGGGGCGCGGCATGGCCGGCAGCCTGTTGCGGGCCGGCCACACCGTACGGGTCTGGAACCGTTCGCCCGAGCCGGTGGCCGCCATGGTGGCCGAGGGCGCGGAGGCGGCCGACTCGCTCGCCGAGGTGTTCGCCGCCGACACGGTGGTCTCCATGCTCGCCAACGACACCGCGGTCGAGCGGCTGCTCGACCCCGAGCTGCTGGCCGGCGCCACGGCGACCCTGCACGTCAACATGGCCACCGTCTCGCTCGCCCTCGCGGAGCGGGCCGAGGCGCGGTACGCCGAGCACGGCATCGGCTACGTCGCCGCGCCCGTCCTCGGCCGTCCGCCGGTCGCGGCGGCGGGGCGGCTGAACATCCTGGTCGCGGGCGCGCCCGAACTGCTGGAGCGGGCCGAGCCGCTGTTCGCCGCGATGGGCGAGCGCACCTGGCACTTCGGTGAGAGCCCCCGGCAGGCCAACACGGCCAAGATCAGCACCAACTTCCTGATCGCCTGCGCGATCGAGTCGATGGCCGAGGCGTGCAGCCTGGCCGAGGCGCACGGCGTACGGCCGACCGACCTGGTCGAGATGCTCAGCGGCACCCTCTTCCCGGGGCCGATCCACAGCGGCTACGGCTCGATGGTGGCCGAGCGCCGCTACGAGCCGGCCGGGTTCCGGCTGCCGCTCGGGCTCAAGGACGTCGGCCTCGCGCTGGAGGCGGGGGCCGCGCGCAACGTCCCGCTGCCGTTCGGCAGCATCCTGCGGGACGCCTTCCTGGACGCGCTGGCGCACGGCGACGGGGAGAAGGACTGGGCGGCCGTCGCGGCCGTCGCGCGCCGCCGGGCCGGACTGCCCGACTGACCGTCGGCTCGGTCGGCTCTGTCGGCCTGGCCGCTCCGGCCAGTTCGGCCAGTTCGGCCAGTTCGGCCGTCCGGACCCGCCGCCCGGGATGCTGCCCCGGTTCGGCGCCGGGTCCCGCGTCCCCGGTCCGGCGCGGGCGCGGGCGCGGAACGAGCGGAATAACCGTCGTTCGGCGGCAGCTCACCCCTGCGTCCGCACCGCACCCACGACGGAGGAGTCCTGATGGCCGACCAGCCGTCCGGCACCGAGGCGCCGCGCCGTTTCCTGTTCCTCGACGCCAGCGCCCGCACCGACGGCAACTCGGCCCGGCTCGCCCGGCTGGCCGCCGAGTCGAGCCTGCCGGCCGGGGCCGAGCAGCGCTGGCTGCGGCTGGACGAGCACCCGCTGCCGCCCTTCCGGGACCTGCGGCACACCGGCGACGGCGGCTACCCCGAGCCGACCGGTCACGAGCGGACGCTGCTGGACGCCACCCTGGCGGCCACCGACCTGGTCTTCGTCGCGCCCCTGTACTGGTACTCGCTGCCGACCAGCGCCAAGCTCTACCTCGACCACTGGTCGGCCTGGATGCGGGTGCCCGGGGTGGACTTCCGGGCCCGGCTGGGCGGCGGCACGATCTGGGGCGTCACCGCCCTCGCCACCGAGGACGACAAGGCGGAGCCGCTGATCGGCACCCTCCGGCTGACCGCCGAGTACATGGGGATGCGCTGGGGCGGGGTGCTGCTCGGCAACGGCAGCCGCCCGGGCGAGGTGCTGGACGACGAGCGCGCGGTGATCGCGGCCAAGTCCTTCTTCGCGGTTTGAGCGGCCGAGCGAACGGGCAGTTGAGCGGCTGAGCGATTCGGATAGCCGGGCAGCCGGGCAGCCGGGTGATCGGGTAACCGGGCAACCGGGCCCGCCGGGGGCCGTGCGGCCCCGTCCTCCGGGCGTGTACCCGTCATATGTGGCCCCGGCGATCGGCTCGGGCGAAGTGCAAAAGCCTTATGAGTGCCCAGAGTTGGATGATTCGGGCACTCCTTCCCCGAGTCCCGGCGGCAACGTGCCACCCGCCTTCCAAACCCGCCGGATCGTTCGGTACTCTCCGTCGGACTTTCAGCTTCGCGGGGGGTACGCGGCGCGTCTGCGGCCGCCCCCTCGCGCCCGGGCCTCGCCCGGACACTTCCGTGAGGTCTCCTTGTCCATACGTCGCAGTCTTGCCCTTGCCGGAGCCGTCGCGCTCACGTCCTCGCTCGTGCTGGCCGGCGCCCAGGGTGCCATGGCCGTCGGTGCCACCGGCACCCCGTCCGCCGTCGCGCAGCAGGCCGACAAGGCGTCGCACGCGAGCCTCGATCTCTCGCTGAACGGCGTGCCCGGCACCTTCATCGCCGGCGGTGACGCCCGCGAGTTCACCTTCAAGATCGACAACCGGACGAAGCACGACTTCGTCTTCATCCCGCTGCTCAAGTTCAAGAACAAGGCGGGCTCGCTCCAGGCGAAGGACCTCAAGGTCCAGTACCGGCTCCCCGGTGGCGAGTGGCAGACCGCCGTGGTCGCCCCCGACAAGAGCGGCGAGAAGAACAGCTCCGTCCTGATGATGCTCGGCACCCTCGACGCGGACGGCAACCCGGTCGCCGACGACCTGCTCGGGGTGAACCGCGGCAAGAACGTCCCGATCAAGGTCCGGGCGTCCTTCACCGACGGTGCCCCGCTCGGCCGGGCCGGCGTCGTCCCGGTCGTCTTCGCCGCCCAGCTCGACGACTCCAGCCACCAGCCGGTCGACAACGGCCACCTCAGCTGCGACGGCGGCGTGGGCTTCGTCATCAAGGCGCCCGGCGGCAAGCCGACCCCGACGCCCACCTCGTCGCAGACCGGCAAGCCCAGCCCGACCCCGACCCAGACGGGCAAGCCCAGCCCGACCGCGAGCAGCTCCTCGTCGGCCACCGCCACCGCCACGCCGACGGAGAAGCCGACCGAGACGCCCACCGGCAAGCCGACCGGGACCCCGACCGAGAAGCCCACCGAGAAGCCCACCGAGAAGCCGACCACCCCGGCCACCGGTGAGCCCTCCGGCTCGGCCACCGCCCCGGCCCCGGCCGAGAGCAGCGGCGACACCGCGGGCCCGATCGACTTCCCGGTGGAGCCCCCGGTCATCACCCCGCCGCCGCTGACCCCGGCCGCCGTCGACAAGGCCAAGGCCGCCGCGGACGGCAACGACAAGGCCCTGGCCCAGACCGGTGGCGGCGGCCACACCACCGCCATCGCGGCCACCGGCGGCGCCGTCCTGGTGGCCGGTGTCGGCACCCTCGTGGTGCTGCGCCGCCGCAAGTCCGCCCAGCAGGGCTGACCGGAAGCGCACCGATCGGGAGCGCGCCGAGTCCGAGGGGGCGCTGCCCCGGGAGGGCCGGGCCACGGCTGACGCCGGCCCGGCCCTCCCGGCGTTCCCTCCCGGCGTTCCCGGAGCGTCCCGTGCCGTCCGCGCCGCCCGTCCCGTCGGACGGGCTTACGGGCGGCACGGACGGTTCTCTTCCGTCACATAGGATGTCCGGCCGGAGGGGGGCGGAACGGCGGGGAGAGGACAGGTGCGGGTAGCACGCACGGCACGGGCCACCACCGACTACGAGGCGGCGACCGGGCGGATCGCCGGACTTCCGCTCCGCAGGCACCACGTCCTGCTGACCGCCTGGACGGTGCTCTGGTTCCTCCTGGTCGAGCCCAGCGGCGGCTTCTCCTGGCACTACCTGCGCCAGGGCGAGCAGCTGCTCTTCAGCGGTCAGCCCGACGGCGGCCTGTCGCTCTACGCCCGCCACCCGGAGCTCCAGATCGGCCCGGTCAGTCTGGCCGCGGCCCGGCTCACCGCCCCGTTCGCACCGCACACCGGTGAGCTGATCGCCGAGGCGGTGAGCGCCGGTCTGGGCCTGGTGATGCTGGTCGTGGTCGGCCGCACCGCCGCCCTGTACTACCTCGGCACCGGGATCAACCACCGACGGCTCCAGCAGCGGCTGCTGATCGCCGGGCTGGCGTTCATCCCGATGTGGGTCGAGGTCTCGGTCCGCTTCGCGCACCTGGACGACGTCCTCGCGCTGTTCTTCACCACCCTCGCCGCGCACGCCCTGGCCCGCGGCAAGCCCACCCAGGTGGCGGTCTTCCTGGCGCTGGCGGTGGATTCCAAACCCTGGGCGATCGCCTTCGCCCCGCTGATCCTGGCGCTGCCCCGGCGCAGCTGGCTGCGTACCGCGATCTGGTTCTGCGCCCTGGTGGCGATCGCCTGGCTGCCGTTCTACCTGGGCAACCTGGACACCATGGCGGCCGCCAAGTTCACCATCCCGAACCAGCCCGCCTCCGCGCTGCGCTGGTTCGGGGTCACCGACCCGGCCACCCCCTGGTGGGACCGCCCCACCCAGTTCGCGCTCGGCATCGGGCTCGGCTGCGTCGCGGTCTGGCGCGGCCGCTGGCCGGCCGTGGTGCTGCTGGGCGCGGACGCCCGCGTCCTGCTCGACCCGAGCGTGTACACCTACTACACGGCCTCGATCCTGCTCGGCACCCTGCTCTGGGACACGGTGGGGCAGAAGCGGCTCGTCCCCTGGTGGAGCTGGATCGCGTTGGTCGCGCTGTACGGCGGGACGCTGTTCCTCCCGTCCGACGCGGCCCGCGGCTTCGTCCGGCTCGCCTTCGTGGTGGTGTCCGCCGCGTACGTGCTGTTCTGGCCCACCCAGCGGTCCCGTCGGCAGCGGCCCGGTGCCCCGGGCGGCGGCGGTGGCGGCGCCGTCGGCCGCCGGGGCGGTCGGCGGCGCGAGCGGGTACCGGCCGGCGCCGGGGTCTGAGCCCGGAGCGGGAGTGCCCGCGCCCGTTCAGCGCTCGGGCACCCGCCTCCGTTCGCCGCTCGGGCACCCGCGCCCGTTCGCCGCTTGACCCTCACGCGACGTGAGAGCCGAGGGTGGTGGTCAGCACCAGGGAGGAACTCCGATGACCAGTGAGGGCTACTCGGTCGGCGCCGTGGCGAAGATCGCCAGGGTGACCGTCCGCACCCTGCACCACTACGACGAGATCGGCCTGCTGTCCCCGGCCGGCCGTACCCGCTCCGGCTACCGCCGGTACGTGGACGCCGACCTCGACCGGCTGCAGCAGATCCTCTTCTACCGTGAACTCGGCTTCCCCCTGGAGGAGATCGCGGCGATCCTGGACGACGACTCGGTCAGCCCGACCGAACACCTCCGGCGGCAGCACCAGTTGCTCACCGACCGGATCAGTCACCTCCAGGAACTCGCCTCAGCCGTCGAACACGCCATGGAGGCACGGAGAATGGGCATTCAGCTGACCCCGGAGGAGAAGTTCGAGATCTTCGGCGAGGGCTACCAGGAGGAGTGGGAGCAGGAGGCCGAGCAGCGCTGGGGCGACACCGCGGCCTGGGCCGAGTCGCAGCGCCGCACCGGCGGCTACTCCAAGGCCGACTGGCAGCGCATCCAGGCCGAAATGACCGCGCTCAACGACCGCCTGGCCGAGGCGATCAGCGCCGGTGAGCCCGCCGACGGCCCGGTGGCCACGGACCTCGCCGAGGAGCACCGGCAGCACATCTGCCGGAACTTCTACGATTGCACGTTCACCATCCACCGCGGGCTGGCCGGCCTGTACGTCTCCGACCCGCGCTGGACCGACACCTACGAGAAGATCGCGCCGGGCCTGGCTCAGTGGCTGCACGACGCCATCGTCGCCAACGCGGACCGCCGCGAGCAGAAGTAGGAACAGAAGCAGAAGCAGGAGCAGGGCGCGAGCAGGAGCGCGGGGCGCGGTGGCCCGCGCGCTCAGGCCACCCCGCGCCCGAAGGAGCGCCGGTAGGCGGTCGGGGAGGTGCGCATCACCCGGCCGAAGTGGTGGCGGAAGGTCGCGGCGCTCTCGAAGCCGACCGCCGCGGCGATCTCCTCCACCGATCCCTCCGGCGACTCCAGCAGCACCAGACTGGCCGCGATGCGCTGGGTGACGACCCAGCGCATCGGGCTGGTCCCGTTGCGGGCGGTGAAGTGCCGCAGGTACGAGCGGTCCGACATCCGGGCGGCGGCGGCCAGTCCGGAGATGGTCAGCGGGGCGGACAGGTGGTCCAGCGCCCACTGCATGCTGCGGGCGATCCCGTCGTCCTCCTCCTCGACCGGGCGGACCGCCGCCTCGATGAACTGGGACTGCCCGCCGTCCCGGTGCGGTGCCACCACGAAGCGCCGGGCCACGGTGTTGGCCACCCTGGCGCCGTGGTCCCGCCGGACCAGGTGCAGGCAGAGGTCGATGCCGGCCGCGCTGCCCGCGCTGGTCAGCACGTCGCCGTTGTCCACGTACAGCACGTCCGGGTCGACCCGCACCGCCGGGTACCGCTGCTGGAGCAGCTCCGCGTACCGCCAGTGGGTGGTCGCCCCCCGGCCGTCCAGCAGCCCGGCGGCGGCCAGGGCGAAGGCGCCCGAGCAGATCGACACGATCCGGGCGCCGCGCCCGTGCGCGGTGCGCAGCGCCTCGACCAGGGCGGGGGAGGCTTCGGCGCCGAACGCGTTCGGCACCCCGGGGACCACCACGGTGTCGGCCGCCGCCAGCTCGTCCAGCCCGTGCCGGGCGGTCAGCGTGAAGCCGCCCACCGCGTCCAGCTCCGTCCCGGGCCGCTCGGCGCACACCTTCAGCCCGTACCAGGGCGCCGCCAGCAGGCCGGTCAGTTCGGGCCGCGCGAGCCCGAACACCTCGACCACCACGCCGAGTTCGAACGGCGCCATGCCCGGGAAGGCGTACACCGCGACGTCGTGCACGGGCTCCGGGCGCCGGCCGATGGTGACGGGCACCGGTCGTGAGACGGTACCGGGCCGGTCCTCGACGTTCTGCTCGGCCATGCGAACCCCCTGCTCACGGGTGGCGGAATGCCGGTGAGTGTAGCCGTCCCGGCCCCTTCGGAACTTTCTTCGAACCCGCCTGCAACCTTCACCTCCGTCACACGTCCTTGGATAAGGGGGCGGGAGGAACCCGGCAGAGGGTGGCTGGGATGATCCCCCCGATCACGATCTTGATCAGGTGGACCTGACGGAACGGCCGGCGCCGTCACCGTCCCGGGGGAAAGCGGAATCGCACATGTCCATGGCCATCGGGCCGACCGCCGTGCAGGCAGGGGGGCGCGGCTTCTCCGTTCGCGGAGTGGTCGCGGCACTGTTCGGCGCGCAGGAGGCCGGCGAGCCGCTCGCCGGTGTCACCGAGCAGGAGGCGAAGCAGCGTCGCTCCGGCTTCCGGCTGCTGCGCGGCGGCCGCAAGCCCGCCGAGGACCGGCCCACCCTGACCGACCTCTACCACGCCCACCGGCTCGGCCTGGTCCGGATGGCCGTCCTGCTGGTCGACCACCAGGACCTGGCCGAGGACGTCGTCCAGGACGCCTTCACCCAGCTCTACCAGCGCTACGGCGAGGAGCTGGACGACCTCGACAACGCCCTCGGCTACCTGCGCACCTCGGTGGTCAACGGCGCCCGCTCGATGCTGCGCCGCCGCAAGACCGCCCGCGAGTACGTGCCGCCGCACGTGGCCGACGCCCCGTCCGCCGAGGACCATGCGGTGCTCAACGACGAGCACCGCCGGGTGCTGGTGGCCCTGCAGGAGTTGACTCCCCGCCAGCGTGAGGTGCTGGTGCTGCGCTACTGGTCCGACATGTCGGAGGCGCAGATAGCCGAGACCCTGGGACTGTCCCGGGGCGCCGTGAAGTCCACCGCCAGCCGCGCTCTGGACGCCTTGGAAAAGCACCTGGAGAAGGTTCGATGACCGACAAGCTCCCCCGCCGCACCGGCGGCGACGGCGACGGACCGGCCGAGACACCGACGGAACGGCTGCTCCGCGAGGCGATGACGGCCCGGGCCTCCCTGGTCACCGCGGACGGCCTGCGCCCGGCGGCTCCTCCGAAGAACCGGGTCCGCCGGCTGCGTCCGGTGTACGCCGTCACCGTGCCGCTCGGCCTGGCCGCCGCCATGGCGCTCGGCGTGCTCACCTTCCACGGCGAGCCGGTCGCCCAGGACCAGGTCCCGCCCCCGGCCGCCACCCTGACCGCCGCGCCGAGCCCGACGCCCGAGCCGACCGGCGCCCCCAGCCCGACGGCCACGCCCACCGACCCGGGCACCCCCACCGGTGAGGCCGAGACCGAGGTCCCGCTCGCCGACGGCACTCCGACCTCCGCGACCTCCGCTCCCGGCACCGCCACCGGCGCGGCGAGCTCGTACAGCCTCCGGGGCGTCAAGTTCAAGGTGCCGGCGGGCTGGAAGGCCGTTCCGGTCTCGGACAGCAAGGTCTGCGTCCTGAGCCCGGGTGCGCCGACCGATCCGCAGCAGGGCTGGGCCCCGGCCAAGTGCGAGCCGTACGGCGTCCTGGTCGTGGCCTACAACTCCCCGGACGAACTCGAAGGCAGCGCCTGGCCGACGATGGACGACCTGGTCTCCGACAGCGGCTGGGGCCACCAGCCGAACTGCCCGATCTGGGGCCGGCCCTACTTCCCGGACAGCGGCTACTCCTCGGTCGGCGCACCGGTGCGGACCAAGCCCACCGTGGCCGGCAAGGCGATCGACAAGACCCAGTGGAACGTCACCTGCAAGCCCGGGGACACCTTCACCGCCCAGCTGTGGGGGATGGGTCTGGACCAGGTCTTCGTGGTGGCGAACGGGCTCAAGAGCGACTACCAGTCGGGCCTGACGGCGATCGTCAACAGCCTGGACGTGAGCGGCCACAAGTCGCCGTCCCTCACCCCGTCCGACAAGGGCGCGAAGGACATCGCGATCACGGTCGACGGCGGCATCGGCGCCGGGCAGAAGGTGTCCACCAACGGCACCCCGGTGACCTTCTCGGTGACGTACCGGAACACCGGCCAGAAGACCTACGACAAGCTCCAGCCGCTGGTCTACACGAAGGAGTACGCCGGGACGCCGCCGAGCGAGATGGTCACGATGAACAAGGGCAAGCTGGAGCGGCAGGACGCCGGCGTCTGGAAGGAGATCTTGCTCGCGATCGGCGGCGGCATGGACTACGCCATGACGGGCCAGCAGGCCTCGTTCTCGCTCGCGCCGGGGGAGTCCAGGAAGGTGACGTACCGGATGACGCTCGACCCGTTGGACGGGCCCGGCACGATGCCGGTGTCCCTCCAGGCGACGCTGCCGTACGACGGCTCCGCGCCGCTGACCTCCCTGAAAGAGGTGATCGTCCCGGTGACGGTCGTGAAGTAGCCGTCCCAAACGGGCCGCCGAGGCGCCGTGACCGGGGATCTCCCCTGGTCGCGGCGCCTTTCGGCGTTCCTGGGGAGTCCGCGGAAAATTTCTTCGAACTGGTCTGCAACCCCCCGGGGGGATGGACGTCTATCAGGGTGAGAGGCGGGGAGAGCGAGCCGGCGGAGCCGGGGGGCTCGGGCCGGCTCCTCGGGGCGC
>NZ_JBHXLL010000082.1:0-11117 GCF_042721415.1 Kitasatospora sp. NPDC058444
CGAGCGGCCGCGCCGGGCCGGGATCTCCTCCTTCGGGATCAGCGGCACCAACGCCCACACCATCATCGAGGCCGTCACCGAGCAGGTCGCCGAGCAGCCGGAGACGAGCGCGGCGCCGACCGCGGCCCCGTGGCTGCTCTCCGCGAAGTCCCGGGCGGCGCTGCCCGCCCAGGCCGAACGGCTGCTGGCCTTCGTGGACGCCAACCCGCAGCTCGCGCCCGCGGACCTGGCCCACGCACTGGCCACCACCCGTGCCCACTTCGAGCACCGCGCGGCCATCGCCGGCGCGGACCGCGCCGAGCTGCGCGACTCGCTGGCCGCGTTGGCCACCGGGCGCACCGCTCCCGGGCTGGTCGAGGGTACCGCCACCGGCTCCCGCCCGGTCTTCGTCTTCCCGGGCCAGGGCTCCCAGTGGCAGGGCATGGCCACCGAGCTGCTGGCCTCCTCGCCGGTGTTCGCGGCCGCGATGGCCGAGTGCGCCGCCGCCTGTGCGCCGTTCACCGACTGGGACCTGCTGGCCGAGCTGAACGGCCCGCTGGACCGGGTGGACATCGTCCAGCCGCTGCTCTGGGCCGTCATGGTCTCGCTGGCGCGGACCTGGACCTCGTACGGGGTGCGCCCCGCCGCGGTGATCGGGCACTCCCAGGGCGAGATCGCGGCGGCCGTGGTGGCCGGTGCGCTGTCGCTGGAGGACGGCGCCCGGATCGTCACCCTGCGCAGCCAGGCCATCGCCCAGGACCTGTCCGGCGGGGGCGGCATGATGTCGGTCGCGCTGCCCGTCGACCAGGTGGAGGAACGACTGGCGGCCTTCGACGGCCGGCTCTCCGTCGCCGCGCGCAACGGGTCGGGATCGGTCGTGGTCGCCGGCTTCGTGGACGCCCTGGACCTCCTGCAGGCCCAGCTCAAGGACGAGGGCATACGGGTCAAGCGGCTGCCGGTGGACTACGCCTCGCACTCCGCGCAGGTCGAGGCGATCCGGACCAGGTTGCTGGAGACCCTGGCGGACGTCTCGCCGCTTCCCGCCGAGGTGCCGTTCTACTCGACCGTCACCGGCGGGCTAGTCGACACCACCGAGCTGAACGCCGAATACTGGTACACCAACCTGCGTCAGACCGTGCTCTTCGAGCAGGCCGCCGAGGCCGCGGTCGGCAAGGGCCATGGCGTGTTCATCGAGTGCAGCCCGCACCCGGTGCTCACCGTAGGCCTCCAGGAGACCTTCGACGGCGTGCGGGCGCTGGGCTCGCTGCGCCGCGAGGAGGGCGGCCCGGCCCGGTTCGCCGCCGCGCTCGGCGAGGCCTTCGCGCACGGCGTCGCGGTCGACTGGCGACAGGTCTTCGAGGGTCTGCGCCCGCGCCGCGTCGAGCTGCCGACCTATGCCTTCCAGCACGAGCAGTACTGGCTGGACAGCGTCTCCGGCAACGCCGACGTCACCTCGGCCGGTCTCACCCGGACCGACCATCCGATCCTGAGTGCGGCGATGACCCGTGCCGACACCGACGGCACCGTCCTCACCGGCCGCCTCTCGCTCGGCACCCACCCGTGGCTGGCCGACCACGTGGTCGGCGGGGAGCTGCTGTTCCCCGGCACCGGCTACCTGGAGCTGGCCCTCCAGGCCGCCGATCAGGTGGGCCTGGGCCGGGTCGCCGACCTCACCCTCCACGCCCCGCTGGTCTTCCCCGAGCACGGTGCGGTGCAGCTGCAGGTCGTGGTCGGCGCGGTGGAGGAGTCCAGCCGCCCGGTCGGCATCTACTCCCGCCCCGAGAGCGAGGCCGACGACGAGCCCTGGATCCGGCACGCCGACGGTGTGCTCGCCCCGGGCGGCGCGCCCGCCGAGCCGGAGCTCACCCTCTGGCCGCCCACCGGCGCCGAGCCGATCGATCTCGACGGGGTGTACGAACAGCTCGCCGAGGCCGGACTCGCCTACGGGCCCGCCTTCCAGGGCCTGCGCGCCGCCTGGCGCCTGGGTCAGGAGGTCTACGCCGAGGTGGCCTTCGCCCAGCAGGTGGACGGCTACGGCCTGCACCCGGCCCTGGCGGACGCCGCCCTGCACGCGGTCGGCCTGACCGGTGTCGCCGAGGACGAGGCGCTGCTGCCGTTCGCCTGGTCCGAGGTGCGCCTGCACGCGACCGGCGCCAGGGAACTGCGGGTCCGGGTCAAGCCCTTGGGCCAGAGCGGCGCGGTGGAGTTGACGCTCGCCGACGCCGACGGCGCGCCGGTGGCGGGCGTCGGCTCGCTCGCCCTGCGCCCGATCCCGGCCGAACAGCTCGCCGCCGCCGCCAAGTCGGCGCGGGCGGGCGCGCTCTACCAGGTGGAGTGGATCACCGCGCCCACCCCGGCCGTCGACCCCGCCCACGACCCGGTGGTGCTGCGCAGCCCGGCGGGTACCAGCGCAGACGAGGTACGGGCAGCCGTGCACACCGTCCTCGACCAGCTGCGCGAGCAACTGGCGGGCGAGGCCACCGTGCTGGTGGCCACCGGCGCCGACCTGGCCGGTGCGGCGGTGGCCGGACTCGTCCGCTCGGCGCAGTCGGAGAACCCCGAGCGGATCGTCCTGGTCGAGCTCGACCAGGACCCGGCCTCCGAAGCGCTGCTGCCCACCGCCTTGGCCGTGGGCGAGCCGCACCTGGCGATCCGGGGCGGCGCCATCCGGCTGCCCCGGCTGGTCCGGGCCGAACCGGCCGCCGACCAGGAACGGTTGGAGCTCGACCCCGCGGGCACCGTGCTGCTGACCGGCGCGAGCGGCGCGCTGGGCACCCTGATCGCCCGACAGCTGGTCACCGAGTGGGGGGTGCGGCACCTGCTGCTGCTCAGCCGCCGCGGCGCGGCCCCCGAGCTCGTCACCGAGCTCACCGAACTCGGCGCCGAGGTCACCACCGCCGCCTGCGACGTGGCGGACCGCGCGGCGCTGGCCGAGGCGGTGGCGAAGGTCCCGGCGGAGCATCCGCTGACCGCGGTGGTGCACGCGGCCGGGGTGCTCGCCGACGGCGTGCTCTCCTCGCTCACGCCCGAGCGGCTGGATGCCGTGCTGCGCCCCAAGGTGGACGCGGCCTGGTACCTGCACGAGCTGACCGCCGGTCTCGACCTCAAGGCGTTCGTCCTGTTCTCCTCGGCCGCCGCCACCCTCGGCTCGCCGGGGCAGGCCAACTACGCCGCGGCCAACGCCTTCCTGGACGCGCTGGCCGGCCACCGCCGGCGGCTCGGCCTGCCGGGCCAGTCGCTGGCCTGGGGCCTGTGGGCGCAGGCCAGCGGGATGACCGGCACGCTGGACGACACCGACCTGTCCCGGATCTCCCGGGGCGGCGTGGCGGCCCTGGCCACCGATGAGGGCTTGGCGCTCTTCGACGAGGCGCTGCACTCCCGGCACCCCGCCGTGCTGCCGATGAAGCTGGAACCGGCCGGACTGCGGGCCCAAGGCGACGTCATGTCACCGCTCTTCCGCGCCCTGGTGCGCTCCCGGCGCCAGGCCGTCTCCGGTCAGCCGGCCGCCGGCGCCGACTCGCTGAGCGGCCGGCTGGCTGCCCTCGCCGAGGCCGAACGCAAGCCCTTCCTGGTGGAGTTGGTGCGCAGCCAAGCCGCCTCGGTGCTCGGGCACCGCTCGGCTGAGGCGGTCGAAGCGCACAAGGCCTTCCGTGAGCTGGGCTTCGACTCGCTGGCCGCGGTCGAGCTGCGCAACGGCCTGGCGGCGGCCACCGCGCTGCGCTTGCCGGCCACCTTGGTGTTCGACTACCCCAACCCCCTCGAACTGGCCGGCTACCTGCTCGACCAGCTGGTCGGCACCCTGGCGGCCGTGCCGGTGCAGGCCGCACCCGCCCGCTCGGAGGAGCCGATCGCGATCATCGGGATGAGCTGCCGCTACCCCGGCGGCGTGAACTCGCCCGAGGATCTGTGGAAGCTGGTCGTCGGCGAGGTGGACGCCATCGGCGAGTTCCCCACCGACCGAGGCTGGGACCTGGAGTCGCTCTACGACCCGACCCTGGACCGCCCCGGCACCAGCTACGCCAAGCACGGCGCGTTCCTGTACGACGCGGGCGACTTCGACGCCGACTTCTTCGGCATGGATCCGGAGGAGGCGCTGGTCACCGACCCGCAGCAGCGGGTCCTGCTGGAGACCGCCTGGGAGGCGCTGGAGCGGGCCGCCATCGACCCGGTCTCGTTGCGCGGCAGCGCGACCGGGGTGTTCGCCGGCGTGATGTACCACGACTACTTCGAGAGCTACGGCTCCGGCAGTGTGGTCTCGGGCCGGGTCGCCTACACGCTCGGTCTGGAGGGGCCGACGCTGACGGTGGACACCGCCTGCTCCTCCTCGCTGGTCGCGTTGCACCTCGCGGTGCAGTCGCTGCGCCAGGGTGACTGCACCCTGGCACTGGCCGGCGGGGTGACGGTGATGGCCACCCCGGGGACCTTCGTCGAGTTCAGCCGGCAGCGCGGCCTGTCGCGCGACGGGCGCTGCCGCCCGTTCGCGGACGCCGCCAACGGCACCGGTTTCGGCGAGGGCGCGGGCGTCCTGCTGCTGGAGCGGCTCTCGGATGCCCGCCGCAACGGCCACCAGGTGCTGGCCGTGGTGCGCGGCACCGCGATGAACCAGGACGGTGCTTCCAACGGCATCACCGCCCCCAACGGTCCCGCCCAGCAGCGGGTGATCCGCCGCGCGCTGGCGGCGGCGGGCGTGCCCGGCGGCGAGGTCGACCTGGTCGAGGCGCACGGCACCGGCACCACGCTGGGCGACCCGATCGAGGCGCAGGCCCTGATCGCGACCTACGGCAGCGAGCACACCGAGGAGCGCCCGCTCTGGCTCGGCTCGATCAAGTCGAACATCGGACACACCCAGGCCGCGGCCGGGGTGGCCGGCGTGATCAAGATGGTGCAGGCGATCCGCCACGGGGTGCTGCCCAAGACCCTGCACGTGGACGAGCCGTCCCGGCACGTCGACTGGACGGACAGCCACGTCCGGCTGCTCACCGAGTCGTTGGCATGGCCCGAGTACGACCACCCGCGCCGGGCCGGGATCTCCTCGTTCGGGATCAGCGGCACCAACGCGCACGTGGTGATCGAGGCGGCGCCCAGCGCTCCCGGTGAGGAGGCTGCCGTGCTGGTGGAGCAGCGGCCACAGGCTCCGCTGCTGCTCTCGGGCCACAGCCCGCAGGCGCTGCGCGCGCAGGCCGAGCGGCTGTTGAGCCACCTGGGCGAGCGGGCCGAGCTCGATCCGCGCCAGGTCGCGGCGGCGTTGGCGAGTGCCCGCGGCCACCACGCCCACCGGGCGGCGGTGAGCGGCGGTGACTGGGACGAGCTCCTGCGCGGCCTGCGGTCGTTGACCGAGGGCCATGCCTCGCCGAGCGTGGCGCTCGGCACCGCGACAGCGGGTCGCACCGCGTTCCTCTTCTCCGGCCAGGGCTCGCAACTGGTCGGCATGGGCCAGGAGTTGATCGACACGTTCCCGGCCTTCGCGGCCGCCTTCGAGGAGGTGTGCGAGCGGCTGGATTCGCTACTCGACCGGCCGCTGCGCGAGGCGCTGTCCTCGGCCGAGCTGCTGGACCGCACCGAGTACACCCAGCCCGCCCTGTTCGCGCTCGAAGTCGCGCTCTTCAGGCTGCTGGAGTCCTGGGGCATCCGCCCCGACCTGCTGGCCGGGCACTCCGTCGGCGAATTCGCCGCTGCCCACGTGGCCGGGGTCTGGTCGCTGGCGGACGCCGCCCGACTGGTCGCCGCGCGCGGCCGGCTGATGCAGGCGCTGCCCGCCGGCGGCGCGATGGTGGCGATCAAGGCCACCGAGGCCGAGATCGAGCCGCTGCTGACCGAGCGGGTGAGCATCGCGGCGGTCAACGGGCCGAGCTCCGTGGTGATCTCGGGCGAGGCGACGGCGGTGCGCGCGATCGCCGAGCGGTTCGAGCGGACCAGGGAGCTGGCGGTCAGCCACGCCTTCCACTCGCCGCTGATGGAGCCGATGCTCGCCGAGTTCCGCGAGGTCGCCGCCGGGCTGGAGTACCACCCGCCGCGGATCGCCGTCGTATCCACCCTGACCGGCGCGCAGGCTGCCGCGCAGGAGCTGTGTTCACCGGAGTACTGGGTGCGCCACGTGCGCGAGGCGGTGCGCTTCGCGGACGGCGTGCGGGCGCTGGTGGAGGCCGGTGCGTGCCGGTTCGTCGAGATCGGTCCAGGCGGGGTGCTGACCGCGCTGGCCGCCGAGAACCTGGCCGAGGGTCCGAGCGGTGACGCCGCGCTGATCCCGCTGCTGCGCAAGGACCGGCAGGAGTCGGCGGCGGTGCTCACCGCCCTGGGCGCCTTCCACGTTCACGGCGGCGCGGTGGACTGGGCGCGGCTGCTGCCGGCCGGTGCCGCGGTCGAGTTGCCGACGTACGCCTTCCAACGCCGCCGGTACTGGATGGCGAGCGAGCCGGCGGGCTACCGGGCGACGGTGGACCACCCGCTGCTGGGCAGCGCCGTGGACCTCGCGGGAGGCGAGGGCACGCTGTTCACCGGACGGCTCTCGTTGCAGAGCCATCCCTGGCTGGCCGATCACGCGGTCGGTGGGGTGGTGCTGCTGCCCGGTACGGCGTTCGTCGAGATGGCGCTGGCGGCCGGCGCGGACCTCGGGGCCGGCGCGGTCGAGGAGCTGACCATCGCCGAACCCCTGCTGCTGCCCGAGCAGGGCACGGTCCGGCTGCAGTGCACCGTGCGTCCGGCCGATGCCGGGACCTGGACGTTCCAGGTGTACTCCCGCACGGCGGACGAGCTGGGGGCACCTCCCGGCCGCCAGGCCGGGGGACCGTGGACCTCGCACGCCACCGGGTTGCTGCGGGCCGCTTCGGCCCCGGCGCCCGGCACGTCGCAGGCCTGGCCGCCGGTCGGCGCCGAGGCGCTCGACCTGGAGGGGACCTATGAGCGCCTGGCCGAGCTCGGCGCCGAGTACGGCCCGCTGTTCCAGGGGCTGCGGGCCGCCTGGCGGCTGGCTGACGAGGTCTTCGCCGAGGTCGAACTCCCGCTGGAGACCGATCGGTTCGGCATTCATCCGGCACTGTTCGACGCCTCGCTGCACGCCATCGGACTGCGGGCGGGTGCGGCGCGCCGGATGAGCCTGCCGTTCGCCTGGAGCGGGGTCGAGCTGTACGCCGTGGGCGCGCGGGCGCTGCGGGTGCGGATCAGCCCGGCCGGCTCGGACGCGGTGCGGATCGAGCTCGCCGACGGGGCCGGTGCCCCGGTGGCCCGGGTGGAGTCGCTGGTGCTGCGCGAGGTCGCGGTGGACCGGCTGGCCACGGCCGGCGGCAACGACTCGCTCTTCGCCCTGGAGTGGACCGGGCTCACCGGCGGCCCAGTGCCCTCGGGCGGACACTGGGCGGTGCTCGGTACGCACCGGCGGCGGCTGCTGGACGCCTTGGCGGTGCAGGTCGCCACGGTCAGTACGGTCGCCGACCTCGACGAGCTCGCGGCGCTGGCCGACCCGGTGGACGTCCTGGTGCTGCCCTGGGCGGGCGGTGACGATCCGCGGGCGGTCCACGAGGGCCTGGCCGCGCTGCTCGGCCGCCTGCAGTCCTGGCTGGCCGACGATCGGTTCGCGCAGGCGACCGTGGTCGTGGCGACGAGTGGCGCGGTCTCGCCGACCGGTGAGGACGTCACCGACCTGGCCGCTGCGGCGGCCTGGGGGCTGATCCGCACGGCGCAGTCGGAGAATCCCGACCGGATCGTGCTGATCGACCTGGACGACCACGACGCCGACGACGAGGCCGACCCGGGTTGGCACCTGCTGCCGGCCGCCGTCGCCTGCGGCGAGGCGCAGATCGCGGTGCGTTCGGGTGTGCTCAACGTGCCGCGGCTCACCAGGGCGGCGAAGGTCGTACCGGACGCCCCCGTCGAGTGGAGCGGCCGGGTGCTGCTCACCGGCGGCACCGGGGCACTGGGCCGCCTGGTGGCCCGTCACCTGGTCACCGAGCACCGGGTGTCGAGCCTGCTGCTGCTCAGCCGGCGCGGCGAGGCGGCGCCCGGCGCCGCCGAACTGCACGCCGAACTCGCCGGCCTGGGCGCCGAAGTGACCATCCTGGCCTGCGACCTGGCCGACCGGGAGGAGCTGGCCGCAGTGCTGGCGCGCTACCCGGTCTCCGCGGTGGTGCACTCCGCGGGCGTGCTGGACGACGGGACGCTCGCCTCGCTGACGCCCGAGCGGTTGTCCGCCGTGCTGCGACCCAAGGTGGACGCGGCCTGGCACCTGCACGAGCTGACCAAGGACCGACAGCTGTCGGCGTTCGTCCTGTTCTCCTCGGCGGCCGGTCTGCTCGGCAGCCCCGGGCAGGCGAGTTACGCCGCCGCCAACGCGTTCCTCGACGGCCTGGCCCTGCACCGCAGGGCGGTCGGCCTGCCGGCCACCTCGCTGGCCTGGGGCGCGTGGTCGGGCAACGGCGGCATGGCCGACCGGCTCAGCGAGGCCGACAGCCGCCGGATGGCCCAGTCGGGGGTGGGCAGCCTCAGCGAGGAGGCCGGCCTGGCCCTGTTCGACGCCGCGGTCGGCCGGGCGGAAGCCGTCCTGATGCCCGCACGGCTCGACCTGGCCGCCCTGGCCCGGGGCAACCGGGTCCCGCCGCTGCTGAGTCGGCTGGTGCGCTCCTCGTCCGCGCGGCGGGTGGCGCAGGCAGCCTCCACGGCCTCGGCCGCGCTGCGGCGCAGCCTGGCCGGGCTGGTCGGCCAGGAGCGGATCGCGTTCCTGCTCGAGCTGGTCGGCACCCAGGCGGCCGGGGTGCTCGGGGTCACCGAGGTGGCACTGGACCGGGCATTCAGCGAACTCGGCTTCGACTCGCTGACGGCGGTGGAGTTCCGCAACCAGCTCAACGAGGCCACCGGGCTGCGTCTCTCGGCCACGCTGATCTTCGACTACCCGAACCCGATGGTGCTGGCCCGGCACCTGGAAGCCGAACTGGCCCCGGCCGAGGGCTCGGCCGGCGAAGTGCAGGAGACTGCGGTGCGCCAGGCGCTGGGCGCGATCCCGCTGGCCCGGCTGCGCGACGCCGGCCTGCTGGACAGCCTGCTCGAACTGGCCGGACTCAAGGCCGAGTCCGCCGCGGAGTCGAAGGGCGACGACGGCGAGAGCGGCGAGTCGATCGACACGATGGACATCGAGAGCCTGATGAACCTGGCCCTTGACGACTTCGGTGGACAGGAGGAGCTGTGACAGGGGGTACTCCGGTGGCGAAGAGTGGGAGCAAGGAGCAGCCGCAGAACCCGGGCACCAGGATGGTCGACGCCCTGCGGGCCTCGCTGAAGGAGACCGAACGGCTGCGGGAGCAGAACCGCAAGCTGACCGCGGCCCTGCGCGAGCCGATCGCGATCGTGGGCATGGCCTGCCGCTATCCGGGTGGGGTGACCTCGCCGCAGCAGCTCTGGGAGCTGCTGACCGAGGGCGGGGACGGCATCACGCCGTTCCCCACCGACCGGGGGTGGGACGCCGACCTCTACGATCCGCGGCCGGGTCTGGAGGGCAGGTCCTACGTCCGCGAGGGTGGGTTCCTGCACGAGGCCGGCGCGTTCGACGCCGGGTTCTTCGGGATCTCGCCGCGTGAGGCGCTGTTGATGGATCCGCAGCAGCGGTTGCTGCTGGAGAGTTCCTGGGAGGCGTTGGAGGGTGCGGGGATCGATCCGGTCTCGCTGAAGGGCAGCCGCACCGGTGTGTTCGCCGGGGTGATGTACCACGACTACTTCGGTGCGTTCGGCAGTGGCAGCATCGTGTCGGGCCGGGTCGCCTACACCCTCGGCCTGGAGGGTCCCACCCTCTCGGTGGACACCGCCTGCTCCTCCTCGCTGGTGGCGCTGCACCTGGCGGCGCAGTCGCTGCGCGGCGGCGAGTCCACCCTCGCGTTGGCCGGCGGTGTGACGGTGATGGCCTCGCCCGGCACCTTCGTGGAGTTCAGCCGCCAGCGCGGGCTCTCCCCGGACGGCCGCTGCAGGGCGTTCGCGGAGGGCGCGGACGGCACCGGCTTCGCCGAGGGCGTCGGTGTCCTGGTGCTGGAGCGGCTCTCGGACGCCCGCCGCAACGGGCACCAGGTGCTGGCCGTCATCCGTGGCTCCGCGGTGAACCAGGACGGTGCCTCCAACGGGCTGACCGCGCCCAACGGGCCGTCCCAGCAGCGGGTGATCCGTCACGCGCTGGCCGCTGCCCGGCTGTCGGCCGCCGATGTCGACGTGGTCGAGGCGCACGGTACCGGTACCACGCTGGGCGACCCGATCGAGGCGCAGGCCCTGCTGGCCACCTACGGCCAGGACCGTGGTGAGGACCGACCGCTCTGGTTGGGCTCGATCAAGTCGAACATCGGTCACACCCAGGCGGCGGCCGGTGTGGCCGGGGTGATCAAGATGGTGCAGGCGATGCGCCACGGTGTGCTGCCCAAGACCCTGCACGTGGACGAGCCCTCCGGCAAGGTGGACTGGTCGGCGGGCGAGGTCCGGTTGCTGACCGAGGCCCGGGCCTGGCCCGAGGTCGAGCGGCCGCGCCGGGCCGGGATCTCCTCCTTCGGGATCAGCGGCACCAACGCCCACGTCATCCTCGAACAGGCCCCGGCCGCGGCCGAGCAGCCCGAACCCGACCCGGCACCGCCGATGGCCCTGTGGCCGCTCTCCGCCCGCACTCCGCAGGCACTGTCGGCCCAGGGCGAGCGGCTGCGCGCCTTCGTCGCCGACCATCCTGAGCTGGAGGCAGGCGCGGTGGCCAGGTCGCTCGGCACCGAACGCGCCGTCTTCGAGCACCGGGCCGCCGTCCTCGGCCCGGACCGCGACCGACTCCTCGACGGGCTGGCGCTGTTGGGCGCCTCGGACGACTCGCTGGCGGTGCTGCGCGGCCGGGCCCGCACAGGGGCCAAGACCGCCTTCCTGTTCACCGGGCAGGGCGCCCAGCGGCTCGGGATGGGCGCGGAACTGCGGGCCCACTACCCGGTGTTCGCCGGGGCCTTCGACGAGCTGAACGAACGACTCGGGGTCGGCACCGCCGAGGTCCTCTTCGGCACCGACCCCGACCGGGTCGATCGGACCCTGTACGCGCAGTCCGGTCTCTTCGCTTTCGAGGTGGCGCTGTTCCGGTTGTTGGAGTCCTGGGGTGTGGTGCCGGACTTCCTGGCGGGGCATTCGATCGGTGAGGTGGCGGC
>NZ_JBHXLL010000083.1:0-10085 GCF_042721415.1 Kitasatospora sp. NPDC058444
GCGCGAGGCCGGTCTCGCGCAGCACGGCCCGGGCCCGGCCGGGCCCGGGGAGGCCGGCGACCCGGTCGCCCTGCTGGCCGAGCGGGCGGGTGCCGGGCACGCGCCGACCCTGGCGGCGCTGGACCGGGCCGGCCGCGCCCTGGGCCTCGCCCTCGCGTCCGCCGTCGACCTCATCGACCCGGACGGCCTCGTCCTCGGCGGCACCTACGCCGAACTGGCCGAGTGGCTGCTGCCGTCCGTCCGGGCCGAGCTGGCCGACCGGATCACCGTCCGGCCCTGGGCCTCGGAGGCGCTGCGCCCGTCCGTCCTGGGCCGGCGCGGGCCCGTGCTGGGCGCGGCGCAGACCACGGTCCGCCGGATCATGGCGGACCCCACCCTGCTCCCGGCGGGGTGACCCCCGGACCCGGTGCGCGGGGCCCGGGGTGCCCGGGTCAGTCGTGCTCGACCACGACCGTCGCGTGCCCGTCCGGCAGCCGGCCACGGGCGAACACCCCGGTCCGGGGGCGGGGCCACCCCAGGGCCTGTCCCGCCCCATCGGTCCGCGGTCAGTAGCCGTGGATCATCTTGTACGCGACCTCGGGCAGGAACTGTCCCGCCGCGGACCCCGCGCCGACGCCGCAGTTGCCGTCGGACTCGCCGGGCACCTTGATCCACAGCAGCATCTCGGCGCCGCCGCCCCACGTCGACGCGGTCCCGATCCTGCGCCCCGCCGGGTTGCACCACGCGCCGTCGGACCCGTTGCCGTTGCGGCTGGTGTCGATGACGAACGGCTTGGTGAAGCCCTTCGTCGACCGCAGGGCCGCGTTGACCGCGTTGGCGTAGGCGACGTTCTCCCCGGTGGTGAGGTAGTTCGACACGTTCAGGGAGAAGCCGTGGGCACCGGCCACCCCCGCCGCGGCCAGGTGCCGGGCCATCGTGTCGGCACTCAGCCAGGCCGGGTTGCCGGCGTCCAGGTAGACCCGGGCGTTCGGCGCCTTGGCGGTGAACTGCCCGATGGCGTCGGTCAGCAGCGCGTTGCGTTCCGAGATCTGGGCCGGGGTCATGCAGCTCTCGTCGCCGAGGGAGTCGGGTTCGAGGACGACCACCGCCGGCCGGTTGCCGATGCCGGTGGCGAAGGCGGCGATCCAGGCCCGGTAGTCGGCGGCGCTGCCGGCCCCGCCGCCGGACTGGCCGGCGCAGACGTCCCGGTCGGGGATGTTGTACGCCACCATGATCGGCAGCTTGCCGGCGGCGGCGGCCGCGCCGGTGTAGGCACCGGTCGCGGCCCCGATGGGGCCGCTCCAGTTGCCGAACCAGCGTCCCGTCGGCACGTTGGCGATCGACGCCTGGATCGCGGGGGCGCGGCCGTCGCCGCGGTTGGCGTCGACCCACCGCTGCGCGCTGGAGTCGGGGTCGGCGTAGAAGCCGTCGGCGAGCGGGGCGGGGTCGGCGGCGTGGGCGGTCCCGGGGTGGAGCGCGAGAAGGACGGCGGTCAGCGCGGGTGCCATGAGCAGGGACAGCCGGCGGCTCGATCGGCGCATGGGGGATTCCTCCGCTACGGGGTGGGGGTGGGTGGGAGCTCCTGAACGGTGATGGTCGGGTGGAGTCGGCGGGTGTGGTCGAGCGGGCGGACCGGACCGGTGAGGCGCAGCGGCACGGTGAAGCGGGCATCGGTGCTGGAGGCGGAGATCCGCAGCTCCAGTGCGCCGGGTTCGACGATCCGCCGGCCGTCGCGCCCGGTGAAGGAGGCCAGGTCGGCCGGGAGGGTCAGTTCCACCCGGCAGCCGGTGCCGGTGTCCAGCGGGATCCGCCGGTAGCCGACCAGCCGTTGCACCGGCTGCACCACGGTGGCCACCGGGTCGTGCAGGTAGAGCTGCACCACCTCGGCGCCCGTCCGCGCACCGGTGTTGCGCAGCTCGAAGGAGAGCCGGAACTCGCCGTCGGTGCCGGCCGCGGCCACGGCCACGTCGAGCCCGGACCACGTGAACTCGCTGTAGCCGAGGCCGTGTCCGAACCCGAAGGCGGGTGTCGGGTCGGCGCTGGACACCTCGCCGGCCTGGGCCAGCCGCGCGGCCAGGTAGGTGGACGGCTGGACACCGGGATGCCCGGGCACGGAGACCGGAAGCCGGCCGGACGGGTTGACCCGCCCGCCGAGCACGCCCGCGAGGGCCCGGCTGCCCTCCTCGCCGGGGAAGAAGCACTGGACGATCGCCGCCGCCTCGGTGACCGCGCGCCCGAGCGCGTACGGCCGCCCGGCCAGCAGGGCGAGCACCACCGGCGTCCCGGCGTCCAGCAGGGCTTCGAGCAGTTCCCGCTGCCGGCCGGGCAGTTCGAGCGAGGCGGCGTCGCAGCCCTCGCCGCTGGTGCCGCGTCCGAAGAGCCCGGCCCGGTCGCCGAGGACGAGCACCACGACGTCGGCCCGCCGGGCGGCCCGCACGGCCTCGGCGATGCCTCCGGTGTCCTCGCCGTCGACCGTCACGCCGCGCACCGTGCGCAGCTCGCTGCCGGGGAACTCGCCCGCCAGGGCCTCGCGCACGGTCGGGAGTCGGATGCCGAGCGGGGTCTGCGGATGCTGGGCGCCGACGTGCACAGGGAAGGAGTAGCAGCCGAGCACGGCGGTGGGCTCGTCCGCGTTCGGGCCGATCAGCGCGATCCGGGCGGCGCCGCGCAGCGGCAGGACGCCGTCGTTGCGCAGCAGCACCACGGCCTGCTCGGCGATCTCCGCGGCGAGCGCGCGGTTGGCGGGCGGGTCGAGGTCGACCAGGCCGCGCAGCGCCTCGGGAGCGCCCGGGTCGGTGTCGGCGAGGGCGGCGGGGACCGGGCTCCAGTCGGGGTCCAGCAGTCCCAGCCGGATCTTCTGCAGGAGGACGCGGCGCAGCGCCCGGTCGACCAGGGCCTCGGGGAGGGCGCCGGCCCCGACCGCGTCGAGCAGCGGCTGCCCGAAGGTCTTCACGGTCGGCAGTTCGACGTCGATGCCGCTGGTCAGGGCGAGCCGGGCGGCGTCGGACCAGTCCTCGGCCACGCCGTGCAGGGTGTGGAGGAAGGCGATGCCGAAGTAGTCGGCGACGACCGTGCCGGTGAATCCCCAGGCGTCCCGGAGCAGGCCGGTGAGCAGGGCCTCGTCGGCGGAGGAGGGCAGGCCGTCGGTGTCGGTGTAGGCGGGCATGACCGAGCGGGGCCGACCCTCGCGGACGGTCATCTCGAAGGGCGGCAGGACGACGTCGGCGCGTTCGCGCGGGCCCATGGAGACGGGGGCGAGGTTGCGCCCGGCCCGGGACGCCGAGTACCCGGCGAAGTGCTTGAGGGTGGCGACGATCCCGGCGGCCTCCAGGCCCTGGACGTAGGCGGTGGCGACGGTGCCGACCAGGTACGGGTCCTCGCCGATCGTCTCCTCGACCCGTCCCCAGCGGGCGTCGCGGACCACGTCGAGCACCGGCGCGAGGCCCTGGTGCACCCCGACGGCCCGCAGGTCGCGCCCGATGGCGCCGGCCATCGTGCGGACCAGCTCCGGGTTGAAGGTGGCCCCCCAGGACAGCGGCACGGGGTAGGCGGTGGCGCCCCAGGCGGCGAAGCCGGCCAGGCACTCCTCGTGGGCCAGGGCCGGGATGCCGAAGCGGTTGGCGGCGACGATCCGCTGCTGGCTGCGCAGCACCGAGAGCGCGCCGAGCGCCGGGTCGACCGGTGCGGTGCCGAACGGCCGGGTCAACTGGCCGAGCCCGTGGGGCAGCAGGGTGCCGAGGTCGGGCGGCTGCTCCATCTCGTGCTGGTGCGGGGCGACTTCGTCGCCCGAGTCGCCGGCGCCCACCCAGACGCCGACCAGTTGGGCGGTCTTCTCCCGCAGGGTCATCGCGGCGATCAGGGCGTCCGCCCTGGCCTCCGGGGTGAGCGTGGTGTCCCGCCACGGGGGCGCGGGCTCGGGGTCGCGGTGGTGGTTCACTTTCCTCCCACCCCCATCAGGCCCTGGACCAGGGCGCGACGGGCGAACAGGTAGACGGCGAGGACGGGGAGCACGGACAGCACCACGGCGCTGAGCAGTCCGGGCACGTCCACGCCGTGCTCGGTCTGGAACTCGTACAGGCCGAGGGTCATGACCTTGGTGGCGTCGGACTGGGTGAGGATCAGCGGGAAGAGGAAGCCGTTCCAGGCCTGGAGCGCGGCGAAGACCACGATCGAGGACAGGCCGCCCTTGGACAGCGGCAGGACCAGCTGCCGGAACACCCGTGCCGGGGACGCGCCGTCCATCGTCATCGCCTCGTACAGCTCGGGGGTGATGTCGCGCATCGCACCGGTCAGCACCAGGGTGCAGACCGGCAGGCAGAAGGCGGCGGTCGGCAGGATGACACCGATCAGGTGGTCGTACAGGCCGCTCTTGCTGATGAGGTAGAACATCGGCACGATCACCGCCTGGGCGGGGATCGCCAGACCGAGCAGGAACATCCGGAACACCCAGCCGGTGGCCCGGCCGGGGGCGCGCACGATGGCGTAGGCGAGGGGCGGGACGACCAGCAGCACGATGGCGACCACGCTGACGGTGACGACCAGGGTGTTGAGGAAGTCCTTTCCGAAGCCGTTCGACAGGTCGGCCAGGTAGTTGTCCAGGGTCCACCGCGCGGGCGGCTTCAGCGGGCCCTCGGTGGAGTAGTCGGAGCGGGTGCGGAAGGTGGCGATCAGCAGCACGTACAGCGGCAGGCCGACCAGCAGCAGCCACACCAGGGAGCCGAACCCGGCCAGGACGTTGGGGCGCCGGCGCATCAGAGGCCCTCCGCCGTCCCGCGCATCCGGTCGTAGCCGGAGAGCCGGACCACCGCGAGCGAGATCAGGGTGGCGACCACGACGAGGACCAGGGCGATGGCCGAGCCCGCGCCGAAGTCGAAGCTCTTGAAGGCCTTCTGGTACATGTGGAAGGCGGTGACGGTGGTGTCGGTGCCGGGGCCGCCCTGGGTGAGGATCAGCACCGTGTCGAAGGTGGTCAGCCCGCCGACCACCATCAGGATCACCGAGGTGATGACGGTGTTGCGCAGCTGCGGCAGGGTGATGTGGAGGAACTGCCGTACCCGGCCGGCCCCGTCGACGGCCGCGGCCTGGTAGAGCACCCGGGGGACGGCCCGGGCGCCGCCCTGGTAGAGCAGCGCGTGCAGCGGCGTGAACTGCCACATGCCGACGAAGGTCAGCACCCCGATCGCGCCGCTCCGGCTGCCGAGCAGGTTGCCGTCGCCGAACAGCCGGGGGAGTTCGGCCGGCACGCCGAAGTTGGGGTCGAGGACGGCCCGCCACACCACCGAGACGGCGGTCGCCGACAGCAGCAGCGGTACGAAGTAGATCGCCGAGAGCACGGCCCGGTTGCGCTGCCGCCCGGCGGCCCAGACGCCGAGCAGGATGCTGACCGGCGTCTGCGTCACCACGCCGAGCGCGGTGAGCAGCAGGGTGGTCCAGACGGACTGGAGCATCACCGGGTCGTCGAGGAGGCCGGCCCAGTTGTCCAGGCCGTTGAAGCGCGGCTCGCCGATGCCGTCCCAGCTGGTGAAGGAGAGCACGGCGACCAGCAGCAGCGGCACGATCGCGAACAGCAGGAAGAACACGCCCGCGGGCACCGCCCAGACGACGCCCGGGCGGGTCGCCCCCGTGCCGGACCGCGTGCCGCGCGTCATGAGGCCGGCAAGGCCTGCATGGCCTTGACGAAGCCGTCGGCGTCGGTCCTGCCGTCGAAGAACTGCTGGACGGCGGTGTAGATCGGGGTCATGGCGCTCGGCGGATAGGCCTGGTCCCAGGAGAGCTGGAACGAGGGCGCGGCCTTGACCAGCTCGTACTGGTCCTTGGAGTAGGCGGGGCTGGCCGAGAGGTGGAGGAAGTCGGCGGTGCCGGTGGTGGTCGGCAGGTTGCCGACGGCGAGCTGCGCCTTCACGAACTCCTCGGAGTACATCAGCTTGAGGAAGGCCGCGACGGCGTCCGGGTGCTTGGTCCTCTTCAGCACGGAGTAGAAGTTGTTGGTGTTGCCGACGACGTCCGCGGGATCGCCCTTGCCGCCGTTCACGGCCGGGAAGGCGGAGTAGCCGAGGCCGGACGCGGCGAAGTCGGGGTTGGCGTCCTGCTGGGTGGAGTAGTACCAGGAGCCCATCAGCTCGAAGGCGGCCTTGCCCTTGGCGACCAGGGCCGGGGATCCGCCGTCGGTGAACTTCACGGAGTCGGCGTTGCTCCCGAAGGCCCCGGCGTCGACCAGGTGCTTGAGGGCGGCCAGTGCCTTGCGGCTGTCCTCGCTCTCCCAGGCCGTCCGGTCACCGCTCAGTGCGCGTTGGAACAGGCCGGGGCCGGCCACGCGGTCGTACAGGTACTCGAGCCACATCAGGGCGGGCCACCGGTCGCCGCCGCCGAGGGCGATCGGGGTGATGCCCTTGGCCTTCAACGCCCTGGTGGCGTCGAGCAGTTCGTCCCAGGTCCTGGGCGGGGTGAGCCCGGCGTCCGCGAGTACCTTCTTGTTGTGGAACAGCAGCACCGGCTGGGTGCCGCGCATCGGCACGCCGTACGGCTTGCCGTCCACCACCGCGGAGTTGAACACCGAGGGCAGGAAGTTGTCCTTCAGCCCGGGGTCCTCGGCGATGAAGCCGCCCAGCGGGAGCAGCAGGTCCGCCTTGACGAACGGCCGGATGGAACCGCCGCCCCAGTTGAAGAACACGTCCGGGGCCCGCGGGGTGTTGATGACGGTCTGCAGCTTCTGCTGGTAGTCCGCGCCGGGCACCGTGTCGA
The DNA here is from genome assembly GCF_042721415.1 of Kitasatospora sp. NPDC058444. Taxonomy (NCBI): domain Bacteria; kingdom Bacillati; phylum Actinomycetota; class Actinomycetes; order Kitasatosporales; family Streptomycetaceae; genus Kitasatospora; species Kitasatospora sp. NPDC058444. The sequence continues at coordinate 6,721 of NZ_JBHXLL010000083.1, forward strand.
GCACCGCCTTGACCCCGGAGGTCCGGTTGAAGGCCTCGACGATCTGCTTCTCGACCTTGTTGGCGGCGTCGCCGTAGACCAGGACGTGGATCGTCCCGGAGCCGGAGTCGGCGGAGCTGCCGCCGGATCCGCAGGCCGCTGTCATCCCCAGGACGAGCGCGGTGGCCGCGGTGATCGCGGCGATTCTCGATCGCATACATTGCCTTCTAACGAATGTTTCGAGCAAGTTGCCGAATGTTGTGGGAAACCTAGGGCCGTCCTGACCGTCCGTCAAGGGCTCCGGCAGGGCCGGACCGACCGCTCGGCGGGCTAGCATCCCTGCCGTACGGTCACCCACGACGGAGTCCGCCCAGCCGGGCAGTGCAGGAGGAACCCGTGACCAGAGCGGCGACGCTCGCCGAGATCGCGCAGGAGGCCGGGGTCTCCGCGCCGACGGTTTCGAAAGTCCTGAACGGCCGGGCCGATGTCGCCCCGGCCACCCGGGAGCGGGTGGAGGAGCTGCTGCACCGGCACGGCTACCGGCGCCGCGGCGGCGGCCGCCCGGCGAGCCCGCTGCTGGAGCTGGTCTTCCACGAACTGGAGAGCGCCTGGGCGGTGGAGGTGATCCGCGGGGTGGAGAACGCGGTGCGCGAGGAGGGGCTGAGCATCGTGCTCTCCGAGTCCGCCGGACGGCTCAGCCCCGGCCAGTCCTGGGTCGACGGGGTGCTCGCCCGCCGGCCGACCGGCGTGGTGCTGGTGCTGTCCGACCTGAACCGCGCCCAGCGGGACCAACTGGCCGGCCGCGGCATCCCGTTCGTGGTGATGGACCCGGCCGGCGACCCGGGCCAGGACGTGCCCGCCGTCGGCACCACCAACTGGGACGGCGGCCTCGCCGCCACCCGCCACCTGCTCGACCTCGGCCACCGCCGGATCGGCCTGATCGGCGGCCCGGCCCGGATGATGTGCAGCCGCGCCCGGGCCGACGGCTACCGGGCGGCGCTCGACATGGCGGGCATCCCGTACGACCCGGCCCTGGTCCGCGAAGGCGACTTCCACCACGAGTCCGGACGGCGGGTCGGCCTGGAGCTGCTGACCCTCCCCGACCGGCCGACCGCCGTGTTCGCCGGGAACGACCTCCAGGCGCTCGGACTGTACGAGGCCGCCCGTGAACTGGGGCTGCGCGTCCCGGAGGAGCTCAGCGTGGTCGGCTTCGACGACCTGCCGCTGGCCCGCTGGGTGGGCCCGCCGCTGACCACCGTGCGCCAGCCGCTGACCGAGATGGCCGAGACCGCGGCCCGGTTGGTGATCGACCTCGCCCGCGGGGTGCGGCCCGGCACGCTCCGGGTGGACCTGGCCACGAGTCTGGTCGAGCGCAGCAGCACCGCCCCGCCCGCGAACGGTTGACGGCGCGTCGGACCGGCCCTATGGTCCCCGAAGGATCGGTGAGCCGTTCGAAACTTTCGAGGCCTTCTGGCCGGTCCACGACTCGCCGTTCCACGCCCCACCGCACGTCCACCTCTTCGCCACCCCGACAGAGAAAAGGACCACGCCGGTGTCGATCCGTCCGTTCCGCACCCCCCGTCCGAGGCGTTCCCGCCGCGTCGTCGGCGCCCTCGCCGCCACCGCCGCGACCGCCCTCGCATCCGTCGCCGCCCTGCTGCCGGCCGGCCAGGCCGGCGCGGCGGGGACCACCCTGCGCTCGCTCGCCGAGGCGAAGGGGATCTACTTCGGTACCGCCATCACCCAGGGCGACCTGAACAACGCCGCCCTCACCGCCGTCGCGGGCAGCCAGTTCGGCATGCTCACCCCCGCCAACGAGATGAAGTGGGACACCGTCGAGCCCTCGCGCGGCAGCTTCGACTACGCCCCCGCCGACCGGCTCGTCGCCTTCGCCCAGGCCCACTCGATGCGCATGCGCGGCCACACCCTGGTCTGGCACAGCCAACTGCCGTCCTGGGTGAGCGCCCTGCCCGCGAGCCAGGTGCAGGCCGCGATGCGCAACCACATCACCAACGAGGTGGGCCACTACAAGGGCAAGCTCTACGCCTGGGACGTGGTGAACGAGATGTTCAACGAGGACGGCAGCTTCCGCGCCGACGCCTTCCACAACGCCATGGGCGTCGGCTTCGTCGCCGACGCGCTGCGCACCGCCCGCGCCGCCGACCCGAACGTCAAGCTGTACCTGAACGACTACAACATCGAGGGCCTGAACGCCAAGAGCGACGCCATGTACAACCTGGTGAAGTCGCTCAAGAGCTAGGGCGTCCCGCTCGACGGCGTCGGCTTCCAGGCCCACTTCGTCCTCGGCCAGGTCCCCTCGTCCCTGAAGGCCAACCTCCAGCGGTTCACCGCGCTCGGCGTCGACGTCGCCGTCACCGAGCTGGACGACCGCGTGCGGCTCCCCGCGAGCGGCACCGCCCTGGCGCAGCAGGGGCGCGACTACGCCACGGTGATCAACACCTGCCTGGCCGTCCGCGGCTGCGTGGGCATCACCCAGTGGGGCGTCGGCGACGGCGACTCGTGGATCCCCGGGACCTTCCCCGGCTACGGCGCCGCCACCCTGTATGACGACAACTACCAGGCGAAACCCGCCCACGCCGCCTCGGTCGCCGCCCTCGGCGGTAGCGCCGCCCCGCCCTCGCCCACGCCGTCCACCCTGGGCCCCACGCCCGCCGCCTCCTGCACGGTGAGCGGATCGGTCAGCAGCTGGGACACCGGTCTGGTCGAGAACCTCGCCATCACCAACACCGGCTCCACCGCCGTCAGCGGCTGGAACCTGGCCCTCGACCTGCCCGCCGGCCAGACCGTCACCTCCGCCTGGAACGCCGCGATCGATCCGCCGGCCGGCCGGGTCACCGCCAGGAACGTCGAGCACAACGGCACGATCGCCCCCGGTACGTCGACCTCCTTCGGCTTCCAGGCCACCCACACCGGCGACGTCTCGCTGCCTACGGGGTTCAGCCTCGACGGCACCCCCTGCACGACCGCCTGACGCCGCTCGGCGCACACCACCGGCGCCGGGCCGCGGGCCGCCCTGCCGCGGTTCGATGGTCCGCGCACACCGGATCGTCCGGCCGCCGGTGGTGTGCCGGGCGCCCCAGCCCCGGGCGAGCCGGGCGACCAGCACCAAGCCCCGGCCACCCTCGTCGAAGGAGCGGGCCCGGCGCAGGTGGGAGCGGCTGGTACTGCAACGGTGTTTACCGTGACGTTCGTTGGGCTCGTTCGTTGGGCTGTTCATGGGTGGGGACATATCCGAGGTTGATGCTCGTTTCTGGTCGGATGGGTTGGCCGGGCTGCACGAGCGGTTTGCGCAGCGGTTCGCGCGGAGTGAGTCGCGGGAGTCCGCGCTGGTGTATATGCGGGGTCTGCTGGCGCCGTTGGAACGG
>NZ_JBHXLL010000084.1:0-9551 GCF_042721415.1 Kitasatospora sp. NPDC058444
GGCAGCGTCAGTTGTTTATAAGACACCGGCCTTCGGCCCTCCGTTCGCGCCTGACCTTCGGTCAGGCGGCGGACCCGCTCCGCGTGTCCGCACCCGGGCTTCGCCCGGGTGGGCCCGGCGCTTCGCGCCTTGGCCGGCACCACTCCGCTTCGCTCCATGGTGCCGATGGGCCGATGCTCATTCACATGGTTGATCTGGGATTTTGGTTGAACTCACGACAGGCCGACTGGGGGTCAGTTTACTCCCGCCGGATTGGTCTAAACCATGATGTTGAAGCGAGGGCGCCTATCGGGGTGCGGGCACCCCGATAGGGTGGGCAACAGCGATAGTGTATCAGTCTTGCTCTGTTGGAAAACCTTGCCAAAACTCCCCTGTGAATCTGGGGGTTCTAGGCTCCATAGCCCGGGCCAGCCAATCATTTCCCAGCACCTCTTTTTACTCGTCCGCAATTCCCTCTGCGCTCACCCGATTAAGGCCCTTCCTCGCGTCTTTCTTTGTCGGCCGAGATGCCTCCTTGCTGTCAAACTGGCGGCGCACTGGTGGGCAACATGCATGGCCCGATGGAACTAGTCCCAAGTCGCGCTTATCTGGCTTCGGCATGGCCTTATCTGACTAGATCTAAATGGCCAGAGTTGACTAAATGTTCCGGCTGTTAGATATGGTGCGGCTTTTATGACGATTCGTCCCATACACATTGTGTCTAGGGCGGCGATGGTCAGCGCGATCTCGGTCTAGCGTTGTGGGCGCTGCTCCGCAGTCGACACCTCACCTCACCGTCTGGCCGGCATCTGTTCCGGCCGTTGAGTGAGGGGTCAGCTATGGGGCGCGTGAATCACTTCCTGGCCATGCTCGGCAGGTGGCTCCGGCGCAACGCTGGAGCTGTCACGGCTGCCAGCACAGTCGCGGGGGTGATCATTGAGCTGCTCCGTCTCTGACGGTCAGCTCGGCTGACGGCAGCCAGCCGCCAGCCCGATGGTGTGAAGCCATCCGGCGGACTCTGCTTCGCCTGCACCGTGAAGCCCCCGGCCAGAATCAGTGGCCGGGGGCTTCGTCGGAGTTTGCCCGGCACGGCCGGCTTCTGCAGGGACGTCAGGATGAAGCCCTCGGACAACAGCCGACTGCTGGGGCGTCTCGCTCCGGTCCCCACGGTACCGCCGCTTGCACGGCGACTGGTTCCCGGCGGTGGCTTGCCTGACGCCCGACGCCCCGGCCACGGGCCGGTACGGCAGACATGGCGAACCTCAGTTCGATTATCATAGGTCTGATTGTATTATTAATCGAACCATCGATCGAATCATTTCCAGAAGTACCCTCAGATATCTCTTTCTCGCATCAGATCGGCATTCACTTTTGCCGATGCCAACGCCGATGGAAATCTCATCGAATAGATAAAGAGGAGCGCCGCGAGAAAGACTTTCCGCCTCGATCGATGAAATTGATTTCAACTTCATCAGAGTATGGATAGTTAGAGAGGCTTATGCGCGGGCGTTGGACCAAAGCTCAGGGACGTTTCCGGAGTCCCGCTTCGCTTTGGGCCAGCGCTGGGCGTGGATGAGCCGGACGGTCCACCACGGGTCGCTGGCGGGCGGGCCGTGTTTGCCGGCCTTCTTGAGGTCGCGGGGGGAGGGGAGGTCGAGGACGATCGGGCGGCCGTTGCGGGCGCGGCGGTCAGCGAGGCAGGCCGGGCATTCCAGGCGGTCCGGCTCGGCGTTCTCGTCCAGTTCGTGGCCGGAGTCGTGGGCGCCGCCGAGCGGGCCCTGGCAGGTGTAGCAGGGGTGCAGCCGGTCGTTGTGGGCGCGGGCGGCGAGCAGCTGGGCGCGGTGCCTGGCGTCGGCGGCATCCTGCTCGGCCTTCTTGGCCCGCCGTTCCTCGGCTTTCTCCTGGTCCTCGCGTTCTTGGCGGCGCTGGTCGATCAAATCCCAGTCGGGTTCGTCGTTGAGGGCATCGGTGAGGGAGTGCCAGCCGGGCCGGCCGAAGCGCCACCAGGTGGGTCCTTGCCAGCCGTGTTCGCGCAGGCGCTCGACGGTGGTGCCGAGCACGGGGATCTTGCCGTGGAAGGTGGCGTACGCGACGCCTTCCTGCTCGCCCGCCCAGCCGTGCCAGTGCTCGCTGGTGGCGTCGCGCAGGCCTTTCAGGCGCTGTTCCAGGGCCTCGGGGCTGTAACGGGGGCGGCTGCCCCTGGTGCCCTGCTCCAGGACGAACAGGACAGGCGGGCGGACGGTGCGACGGTGGCTGTAGCCGTACTCAGGCTCGGGTGCGTTGTAGCGGACCTCGACCTCCAGGCGCTCCTGGCCGCCGTCCTGGACGGTGCGGTCGAAGTAGCGCTTGTAGTTGTCGAGCTTGCCGGCGACCTTGCGCACGTCGGTCATGGTGCCCCGGTCGAGCTCCAGGAAGGCCACCGGGATGCCGAGCTCGGGCAGGCGGACGACGGCGTCGGGGATGACGTTGAACTTGCCGGTGATGGTGTGGGGTGTCTCGGTGGCCCAGGCTTCGATACCGCCGGGCAGCGGGCCGGTGGGCAGGGCGCGGCGCGGGGGTGCCTGGCGGTTGTCGGTGCGGGGCGGGGCGCCGTGGGTGGTGGTGCCGGTGACGGCGGTGATGATGAGCTCGTTGACGAGCATGGCGTGCGGGGCGCCGGTGAGGCCGGCGCCGCGGGCGTGGCCGCCCATGTCGCGGTCGTCGCCGAGTGCTTCGGCGGCGGCGGCCAGGCCGAGCGGGGTGAGGCCGACGATCTTCTCCGCGCCGGGCCCGCCCGGCTTCGGTCTGGCGGCCCTTTCAAGGGCGGCCGGGAGGGCCTTGGCGGCCGGTCGGCGGCCCGGCGGCGAGGTGGTGCCGCGGACGTCGACCAGCTTGTGCTTCTCCAGGTCCCGGACCGCTTCGGCCACGTGCTCGACGCGGTGGTGGGCGCGGTACTCGTCGGCGGCGATCAGGGCGTGCAGCTGCTTGTAGGTGGCGATCTTCAGCACGCCCAGCGCCGCCAGGACGTCGGCGCGCAGTGGGGCGGTGGAACCGTTGGGGTTGCGGGCGGAGCGGCGGAAGTGCACCCGACCGGGGCGGCTCGGGCCACCGGGCTGCTGCTCGTCCTGGTCGTCGTCCTGGTCGTGGTCCATGCCCTGCCCCCGCGCTGTCGGTCGTTCGTGGTGCTGATCTTCTCTGCTGTACCGCACACCACCGACACCGGGCCGCCCCGCCCCGCCCCGCCCGCCCGCTCGCCGCCGGGTCCCGCTGCGCGCCGACCCGTCGGGAGGCGCCCGGCCGCCCCGGCCGGGAAAGGGGGAGGGCCCCAGCGGCGATGGAGCGGGTAGGGCAGCACTGGACCCGGCGGTGAACCCGAGCCCGCCCTACCCAACTGCACCACCAACCACCAACCACCAACAGCTCAAGGAAGGGAAGGGAGAGGGTTGTCGGCAACCCTGAGTGGCCCGAATCATTGGGCTGAGCTGGGGAAATGTCGAAAGGTCGGCGAATGCTTCCCCCCGGGGCATCACCCGGGGACGGCCCCGGGGGGACACCCGGAGAACTCCAGCGGGCCCTTTCGCCTCGCCGGCGCGCCGTGATGGCGGCTCAGGCTCTGGTCGGACCGTACCCCGAGCGGGCTGTAGGCACGCCGGATCGGCCGGCCTCGCGCCGCCAGGTCGGCGGCGTGGGGTGACGAATCCGGGGACGGCGGCGTTGGAGCAGGGGTGAGCAGCACTTCCTCTTCCCGCCCTCGGCGCGGCGGCGCTGGGTTGGGGCCGGGTGTCGCCGGCCGGGCTTTCGCCGTGGTGGGCCGGGCGCCGCGGTCCCCGGTTCCCTGGGCCCGGGAGTCGGTCGACGACGAGTTGCAGAGTGTGCTGGCCGGCCATCAGCAGTTGGTGGCCGCGCGGTGGGAGGCGGTGTTCGAGGACCTGGACGAGGACGCGCTGGGCGAGGTGGCCCAGGAGGCCCGCCAGGACGGGCAGGACCCGGTCGGGGCCGTCGACGTCTTCGTGCGGGGCCTGGTCCGGCAGCTGGAGGACTGGAAGCGGGCCGACGCCGTGCTGGAGGGGGCGCTTGGAGCGGCGGCGCTCGGGCGGCCGTTGCCGGTGTGGGCTGCCGACGCCTTGGCCGCCGAGCAGGGCCGGTTGTGGGGTGCGCGGCAGGCGCTGCTGGAGGCGATCGCCCGTCACCACCACGGTGGTCCTGCGCCTTGGTGAGGCCTGGTCAGCGGGCGGGGGTCGGCCGGGTGGTCTGGTGGGCGCGCAGGATGGCGTCGAGCGCCAGGTCCGCGGTGGGGTGGGTCTTGGGGCGGGAGAAGTGGTCGGTGATGAGCTTGGCGGTGCCGCGCGGCTGGTAGAGGAGGGCGATCCAGCCGGCCTGGCCCCATGGTCCGTCGGGCAGGGGCGCGGTCCATCCGACCGGCCTGTTGCGGTGGCGTAGCTGGAGGACGCCCTTGGCCTCGGGGGTGTGCCAGGAGCCGAGTTCCCAGCCGGGGCCGAAGGTTACTTCCAGGTCGTCCAGGAAGTCGGGGACGTCGAAGCGCGTCTCGGGGTCGGTGCAGGCCGCCCGGCGGGCCTGCTCGGCCGTGGCGGCCGCCGACCGCTGGGGCGGCACCGGCCCGGTGTCCGGTCCTGTGCCCGCGACCGGCCCGGCGATGGGAGCGGTCGGGGCCAGGGTTTCGCCCCGCGGGGCGTTTGTCTCCTCCGGGACGGTGCCGTCGTCGTCCAGGCCGTCGTCGGGGCCGTCAAGACCCCAGCGGTCGATCCGCTCGCGGGAGCGGGCGACGACGCGCTCGTGCTCGCTCAGGTCCGGCCAGCGGGCCTTGTCCCGGATGTCCTGTGCGGCCATGTAGGCGCGGGTGCCGTAGGCGGGCAGCACCTTGGCCAGCTCCGCGAACGCGGCGGCCGGATCGCCGGCGGCGGTCTCCTCCAGGAAGCGGGTCAGGCGGCGGTGCATCGCCGACGCGATGCCGAGGAGGTGCTGGCCGTCCTCTCCCCAGCGGGCGAGGATGTCGTCGGCCCCGGCGGCTGCCGCGAGTGCAACGGGTGCAGCAGGTGCAGCACTGGGCGGTGCAGCGGAGGGGTCGGGTGCAGCGGCGCCCGCTGCTGCTTGTGCTGCTTCTTCGCGGGCTTTGGCCTTGGCGCGGTCGACCTTGCTGCGGCAGGACCGGGAGCAGTAGGTGCGCGGCCGCCCGGTAGAGCCCTTGAGCGCCGGGTTCGAGCAGCCCTTCCGGGCGCACAGCCGGGCCGGTTCCGCACTGCTGGTCGGCTGATTGGTGGCGGCGGTCGGCGGGGCGCTGTCCATGCCCGGGATCGTAACCGCCGCGCCCGACGCACCGGGTTTCGCCCCGCGCCCGGCAGCGAGGCGAAAGGCGGCCGGGGCGTCGGGCGCGGGGCGAAACCCGGTGCGTCGGGTAGCGGTGCTGCTGCACCTGTTGTCCTGCTGCTGCACTGGCGCGCTGCGGTGCAGCAGCAGCGCTGCGCGCACGGCTGTGACCTGCCCTGTGAGGTCCGCGGGGCGAAACTCACCAGGGCGGCCGAGAACTCACCGGGTGCGGATGGCCCGGCAGCCGTTCTCCGCGTGCGGAGTTCCTGGGGCTCCCTCAACGCAGGAGCAGCAGCAAGGCGGCGCCTCCCGCGTTCCTCACTTCACGGTCCCTGACGCCGGGAGTGCTCCAGACCGCGCCCACTCGCCTGCCCCGGGCGTCGTGGACCGAGCCCCCGGAATCCACCGTGCCCACCCGCCTGCCCCGGGCATCGAGAACGTCGCTCATTTCCACGCCTCCGAACACGAGGTGAGCACCACGGGGCCTCAAGTTTCGGCAGACCATGGGAGGCCGCACAAGACCACGTGGTCGCCGCGCTGGCCGTGACCTCGTCAGGCCCCGCCGGGTTCACCGGTCATGACGAACATGACCGTCCTGGCGGTGGCCGCCGAGCCCGCCGCCGAGGACGAGGACCAGGAGCAGCGGAAGCAGCAGGCGGTGAACGAGCTGCTCGCCGAAACGTCGGAGACGGGGCGCCGGGCGGCCGAGTGGGTACGTGAGCTCGCGGCCCGACAGCCGGAGGAGGCGCACCGCACGGTGCTGGGGCGGGCCGCCGACGCCGTCGCGCAGGCCTGCGGGCCGGAGGTCGTCCCGGGCGGCGAGGGACAACTCGACGAGGAGCTGGCGTACGACCTCAGCGCCGGCGTCGTCACCGGCAGTCCGTTGGTCGAGGCGCTGCCGAGCTGGCGGTAGGCGAGCGGGTCGCGCTGGCGGCGGTGTGCGCGCTGGCCGCGGCGATGCCCTCCTCGGTACTGGGCGACTTCGAGAGCGAGCTGCCGGTGCTGGCCGCCGTGATGGAGGCCGCCCGCGTGCTCGGTCTGGAGGCGGTCGGCCGCAGCCCGCGCTGACTCCGTGTTCATTGGCGATCACCAGCGGGTAGGGCTGTGCCTGTCCAACGACCGGGAGGGAACGTAGTGAGCGAGAACGAGCGGCTCAAGTCGCTGATCATCAGCGCGGCGCAGGAGCTGTGGGACGACAAGGAGGCGCTGGGGAAGTTCCTCGGGGTGGTGCGGCGCGGTGACGGGTGGACGCAGCTGGCCGACGAGCTGGAGAAGAACCGGCCGGCGAACGCCACGTTCTACGGCGTGAAGAGCGCTGAGTTCCAGGCGTAGCCGTGCGGCCCGGTGGCCCGTCACTCCCTGTCTGGGGGCGGCGGGCCACTGCCGTGACCTGCGGTGGGGAGTTTCAGCGAGGCGGAAGTCGCGCGTTGGCGGGGCGAAACCTGCCCAGTGGTGCGTGACCGTGAGGGCGCCGACGGGGTTCACCGGTCATGACGAACCTGATTCCCCTGCCCGGCGGCCGGACGAACGACGACGGACACGGTGACGGCGGCGGCGCGGTGTCGCTCTTCGCCGCCGAGCGGGCAGCCTTCGCGGCCGCCCGTGCCGCCCGCGAGCGACAGGACACGGCGGAGGCGGTGGAGGTGGCGCGGGCCGACGCGGAGTACCGGGCGCGGGTCGCGGCCGCGGTGGGGATCGCGGCGGCCGCGGCCGGGCGGGCGGCCGCGTGGGTGGAGGAGCTGGCCGCTCGGACCGGCGGCCGACGCCTGGCCGGGTACGCGGCCGCGGTGCTCGCCTGCGGCCGGGACCTGGACCCCGAGAACGACCCGGACGGGCAGCTGCCCGAACTCGCGCACCACCTCGACCGGGCCGTGAACGCCGGGCGCCGCGCCGCGGCGTAGCCCGCCCTGGGAAACTCTCGGGCGCCGGGCGCAGGCGGGGCCGCGGCAGGTTGTCTCAGCTGTGTCCTACGGCTCGGGGCCGCTTCACCCGATCAGGCGGCTACGGGACCGGGTGGGGCGGGTCTTCGGGGACGACGGCTGCGATCCGCACGGTCGGCGGCCAGGGCGGGGCGGGGGCGTAGGCGTGCACGACGTTGAGCGCGGGCCGGCCTTCGGCTCGGTCGCCCTCGATCCGGGTGGAGTACAGCTCGACCTGCTGGCCGCCCTCGGTGACGGTGCGGATCGGGCGGCCGAGCCGCGGCCGGTGTTCGAGTTCGGCGCGCAGCGCCTCCAGGGCGTCGGTGGCGCCGAGTTCCTTGGCGCGCTGGGCGGCGCGGTCGGTGACCACGGCGACTGCCGGGTCCGGCTGCTGGTGCTGGTCGGTCACTCGGCGCCCTGCCGCGCCAGCAGGTCGGCGACGGCCTGGTCGACGGCGTCGGATGTCCCCGGGTCGGCGGCGAGCAGCACGCGGCCGCGGTAGGCGGCGACGATCTCGGCGACCGCGACCAGGTCCACGACGGCGGGGACCTGGTCGACCTGGTCGAGCCGGTCCATCGGCACCCGGCGCAGCAGCTGCTCGGCGAGTTCGGCGTCCAGGCGCTCGGCGTCGCCGGGGAAGCCGTGGCCGGCGCGCAACGCCCAACCGGCTCGGTTCTCCAGCTAGCGGTTGCTGATCAACCAGGTCAGGACGGCGCTGACCATGGCTGCCGCTGCTACGAGGGCAACGGTCCAGGCGTACCGGCCGCTGCGGGGCGTCATGCCGTTGATGGTGGCGGCGCCGTTGCGGTCTGCATGGGCGATCGGGGCCGTCACTTGGACGGGGGAGTTGTCCCCAGCGGTGATGTTGATGTGCTGCACGACCCGGGCGACCTGCTCGGGGGTCGGGTCGCGGCGGCCCGGCGGCATAGTTGCCTGGAGCTCTGCGACGAGCTCGGTCAGCCGGGTGCGGATCTGGTCGAGCGTGCCCTGAACTGCCGAGCGGTGCACGGTCCAATAGAGGCGGTGGATCGAGCTGTCGTGCTCGTGGTTCATGATCCGCACCAGGTCGGCGCTCCCCGGTATGTCGACCTTGACCGGCGCGTCCCTGCGAGCGAGAGCTTCGAGCTGGCCAACGCCGCTGGTCAGTCGGACCTCCTCCTTGATCTTCCCGTGGGTGAAGCTCGGGAGGAGCAACGGGCTGATCTGCTGACCTTCGATGAGGAAGCGGACGTTCGCGCCGTCGATGGTCACGGTGGCGGGCACGGTCCGGTACTCGGGCAGTTCGTCGCCGTTGGAGCCGTAGCCGTTGAGTTCGCGCAGCGCCCAGGATCGCAGCTCGGCCGAGCCGGTCCGCCCGCCGAGCGCGACGACCTGGCGAAGCACCGAGGGCAACGGGCACTTCTCGTCCAGGACGTCGCGCTCCAGGCGGACCAGAGGGCTGCGGCGGAATATCACTTGGCGACGTACCAGGTTATGAACGCGGTGAGGAGAGCCACCAGGACGCCCGCCGCCGCGACGAGCACGTTGGCACGGTGGAACCACGGCTGGGGCGGGGCCGGGGCCGGCTCGTTGGTGTTGGCGTTGGCGGTGCCGCCGCGGGCGGCCGAGGCGGTGTTGGCGTTGATGGTGACCGGGGAGTTGCTGCCCGTCTTGATGTCGAAGGCCTGCTTGGCGGCCTTGTCGACCTGGGCCGGATTGGGGTTCTGCTGGCCTGCGGGCATCTGGGCTCTCATTTCTGCGACGAACTGGGCGAGGCGGGTGCGGATCTGGTCGAGGACGCCCTCGATGATGGGGGTGGCGACCTCCCAGTGCAGGGAGGTGATCTCGGTGCCAGGCCCGCCGAGGTCTGCCTGCTGCTGGCTCATGATCAGGGCGTACTCGGCTGCGCCAGGCGGGCTGGCGTAGATCGGGCCCTGGGAGCGAGCCACCATCTCCTCCAAGGTCCTTACCCCCTCGTGCACCGGCATTCTCTCGCCGATCCCCGCATTCCTGGCGGCATCGGGAAGCTGCTGGTGGCTAATCCGGTGGCCGTTGAACTGCACGATGCCGCCGATGGAATACCGGTTGATGTTGACGGCAAGCGCGGCCGGAACCGTCCGGTAGGCAGGCAGGTCGTCGTCCGGGCCGTAGCCGGTCAGCTCGCGCTGTGCCCACTGTCGCAGCTCCTGGTGGTGGGCGTACTCGCCGAGGATCAGGCAGCGGCGCAGTGCTTGGGCGAGGGGCACGGTGTCGTCCAGCACGGCGCGTTCGAGTTCCTCTAGGCCCAGACTTCGCACATGGGGTTTTAGGTTTCCAGCCAGCGGGGTCGGGTTTCGTCGATGTCGAGGAGTTCGAGCAGGTGTGCTTGGA
>NZ_JBHXLL010000085.1:0-6974 GCF_042721415.1 Kitasatospora sp. NPDC058444
GCGCCCGAGCGGGCGCCCGGCACGACGTGGGGGGGCAGGGGCTTCGCCGGTCCCGTCAGGAAACGGTCCACTGCTGGTTGGCCTTGCCGGCGGCGCAGGTCCACTGCACGATCTGGGCGCCGTCGGCCGTCGAAGCGCCCGTGACGTCCAGGCACTTCCCGCTGTTCACCGAGACCAGCTGGACGCGGGCCCCGGTGTCCGGGACGAGGGTCCACTGCTGGTTGGCCTGCCCGGATCCGCAGGTCCACTGGATGACCTGGGCGCCGTCGGCGCTCGAAGCACCCGTGACGTCCAGGCACTTCCCGCTGTTGACCGAGACCAGCTGGACGCTGCCGGTCCCGGCGACCGGCACCAGCGTCCACTGCTGGTTGGCCTTGCCGGCGGCGCAGGTCCACTGCACGATCTGGGCGCCGTCGGCGCTCGAAGCACCCGTGACGTCCAGGCACTTCCCGCTGTTGACGCTGGTCACGGTGTGGGTGGCCGGCCCGTCCAGCGGCGTGACGGTGGTGTTGGCGAAGTCGGCGTGCTGGAAGCCGCCGACGCCCAGGCCGATCTGGCCGATGCCGTGCCCGGCGTCGGCGACGGAGGCGACCTGGGTGTGGTCGATCGAGGCGGTGATGGTCTGGCCCTGGACGGCCAGCGCGAGGTTGTGCCAGGTGCCGGCCCCCGCGCCGGGGTAGCTGCCGCTCGCCAGCACGGTGTCCGCGCCGGAACGGTTCTCGCTGAACAGGCTCCAGGCGCCGGTGTCGTCGATCTTCAGGTGGTAGCCGGAGCGGTCGTGGTCGACGTGGTCGATGCGGCCGAGCAGTTCGGCGGAGGTGCCCGCCTCTTCGAAGGTGACGTCCGTGCTCGCCTGGTAGTGGGCCCAGGACGGGTCACCCAGGAGGGTCAGCGGGGTGTAGTTCATGTCGTCGTGCCACGGGATCGGCGCCCGGGTGATGACCTGGCGCAGGCACATCGGGGTGGTCGCCCCGGACGGGCAGGGCGCGGTCTCGAAGGCGCCGGCCCAGTCGTGGAAGTAGCGGGCGGTGGACCGCGCGGAGTAGCCGCTGAGGTCGGCCTGGTACGGCAGCGGCATCGGGGTGGGCGCGGGCGGCGTGGCGGTGCCCTTGCCCTGGCCGGTGGTCGTGGTCACGGTGTAGACGTAGCCGGGCTGCACGGTGAGCGAGTACGAACCGCTCTTGGGCGTCACGTCCTGGGTGTGGACGAACCACTTCGACTGGTCGGTGGACGTCATGTCGGTGGCCCAGACGTGCACCTGGCCGGTGGACAGGCCGCCGGCGGCCTTGAAGGTCACGGTCTGGGCGGCGGTGGCGTCGGTGGCCTCGATGACGGTGCTGTAGTCCTTGCCGGACTTGAGCGTGACGTAGCTGCCGCTGTGCGGGTCGCCGTTGGCGCCCGTTCCGGCCAGGTAGCCGCTGGCGGTGTCCAGGTACTGCCAGCCCGGCTTGGCGAACTGGGTGGTGTGGGCCATCACCCAGATGTCGCGGCCGACCGCGTAGTTGCCGGACCACGGCTGGTCGGCGGCCATCAGCCCGGCGCCCGCGTACGGCAGGTTCGAGGGCCAGGAGCTGACGAGCGCCCACTTGATGTCGGCGGTGATCCGGGCGTCGAGGTACTCGCGGTTGACGTTGCGGGCCAGGGCTGCCGGGTCGGCGCCGTAGCTGTCGTTGTCGTCCTCGGAGGCCCAGAGCCGCTTGCCCAGCCCGGTCGCGGTGTCGCTGCCCGGGCAGGCGGTGTAGACCGGGGTCGAGTGCCAGCAGGTGCCGTGCAGGCCGATGACGCCGACGGCCTTGGCGAAGGCGGGGTCGCCGGCCATGTCCGCGGCGATCGACCAGTGTTCGTCGTCGCTGTCGGACGCGACCAGGGTGGTGCCCTGGTGGCCGTGGGCGTCCAGGTCGGCGCGCAGCTTCTCGAACCAGGCCTTGTCGTAGCCGCGCTCGTTCCAGCCGCCGAGGTAGCCGACGTCCAGTCCGTGCTGCCGGGCGCAGCCGAGCCAGGACTCCAGGTACGTGATGTTGTCCTGGGACCAGACGCCGCCGTTGAGCCAGCCCGGTGCGGCCCATTCCAGTCCGTAGAAGGTGATCCCGGGGTTGCGGGCCTTGGCCTGCTCCATGAGCCACCACTCGTACCCGCGGTCGCAGTCGACCTCGGTGGGGGTGCGCATGTGGGACGGCTCGGGGCCGTCCGAGGAGTTGGCGTCGCCGCCGATCTCCACCTTCAGCATCTGCAGCGAGGCGCCGTAGCCGGGCTTGAAGAGGTAGTCCAGTACCTGGCTGCGCTGGGGTTCGGGGTAGTCGACCAGCAGGCGGGAGGTGGCGCCGCCGCCGCTGATCGCGCCGAGGCCGTCGTACGCCCGCCCTGCCGAGCGGCCGTCCAGTGTCACGGTCTGCGTCGCGGGGGCCGGCGCGGCCGACGCGGGCGGCGCGGCCAGCGCGGCGGTGGCGAGACCGAGTGCGAGCGCCGCCAGGGCCGTGACGCTCCGGCGGATCGGGTGGGGAGGTTTGATCATCGACTACTCCTGCCCTCGGGCTGGGTCGGTCGGGTGGGGGAACCGCCAGGACTCGGGCCCAGGACGGGGCCCGGTCGGTGCTGGCGGGTGCATGCCGACATGCCGGGGAGGACAGTAGACCCAACTTTCAACAGCAATCAACAGCTCTGGATGAAATGCAACGCGATCGGTCAGCCGGTCGACAGGGAGAGGGAGCCGGCGAGGGCTGCCGAGCGGGGCCCCGCGCCCCCCTGCGGCCACGCTCCCACCAGGCGCTATTGACGCCGCTCAGGCTTTGCTCGAAGCTGTCCAGGGCGACAACCTACCAATCGGTAAGTTCCGCAGAACGCACCACCACCTGCTTGGATCCACGGGATCGCGACCCGCTCCGCCGGCCCTCGACCCGACTCCAGGGCACGGCGGCATAACGAGACGGTCTCAATAGCCCTGAACTGGGAACACGAGCTTGACTCAACTCAGGGCCAGGCGTTTCCTTTTGATCCGTCACGTTTGATCGTGATGCTTTCTGATCGGTTTTGTTGCTTCTTACCGATCGGCCCCTCACCCTCAGGAGCCCCCACCATGCACCTCTCCCTCCGTGGCCGCCTGGCCTCGATCGCCGCGCTGAGCCTGGTCACCTCCCTCGGCCTGACCGCCTGCTCCACCGGGCAGACGTCCTCGAACAGCGCGGACGCCCCCGTCGCCCCGGTGTCCGGCAAGGTCACGATCACCTACCTGCAGAAGCAGGGCGACCAGCAGTACTTCGTGGACGAGGCCGCGGGCGCCAAGGCCAAGGCCGCCGAGCTCGGTGCCGACCTGAAGGTGGTGAACCTCGGCAACGACGCCAACAAGACGGTCGGCGAGGTGCAGGCCGCGATCGCGCAGAAGAGCAACGGCCTGATCATCGTGGTGCCGGACCCGGCGGTCGGCCCGCAGGTGGTCCAGACGGCCCGGGACGCCAAGGCCGCGCTGCTCACCTCGGACGACCAGGTCTGCGCGAGCGGCCCGTCCCCCTCGCAGTGCGCGGCGACCGACCTGGTGCCCCGGATCGGCTTCTCCGGTGCCCAGATGGGCGGTGAGGTCGGCAAGCGGGCGGCCGAGGAGTACAAGAAGGCCGGCTGGAACGCGGCCGACACCCGGATCATCTCCGCCTGGAAGCAGGACGTCACCGTCTGCGGCGACCGCGTGAAGGCCGCCAAGGACGCCTTCGACCAGGCCGTGCCGGGCGTGCAGCTGATCGACGTCGCGACCGACAACACCCCGACCGGCGCGCAGGACAAGGTCGCCGCCACCATCACCGCCAACCCCGGGGTCAAGCACTGGGTGACCTGGGGCTGCAACGACGAGAACGTCCAGGGCGCCGTCACCGCCCTGCAGAACGCCGGGATCAGCCCCGACGACATCGACGGCGTCGGCCTGGGCGCCTACCTGGCCTGCAAGAACTGGGCCTCCGGCAAGCCCTCCGGCATGAAGGCCGCCCTGTTCATCAACGGCAAGGACGTCGGCGCCCTGTCGGTGCAGACCATGTTCGACAAGCTCAAGAACGGCAAGGACTTCCCCAAGGAGGCCTTCGCCCCGACCAAGATGGTCGACGCCGCCACCTGGCAGTCCGCGGGCGTGTCCTGCAGCTGACGCCTCGTCGAGCCACCGGTGCGGCGGGCGGGTCCCCGACCTGACACTCGCCCGCCGCACCGGCGCCGTTCCCGGAGACCGCACCGCGACCACCGGCACCGCCGACCGCGCTCCCGGCTCCCCCTCACCGCACGCACCGCACTGCCAACGAGGCCCCGATGACCACACCCGCACCGTCACCCGCACCGCCGACGAGCGGCTCGCCCGGCCTGAGCGCCGAGGGCGTCGCCAAGCGCTTCGGCTCCGTCCAGGCGCTGCAGGACGTCACCCTCACCTTCCCGCCCGGCCGGGTCACCGCCCTGATGGGCGAGAACGGCGCCGGGAAGTCCACCCTGCTGCGTATCCTCACCGGCGACCACCGCCCCACCGAGGGGCGCGTCCTGCTCGACGGCGAGGTCCTCGACCTGCACTCGCCGATCGACGCCCGCCGCGCCGGGATCCGGATCATCCCGCAGGAACCCGAGATCATCCCGCACGTCTCGGTCGCCGAGAACGTCTACGCCGGCTCGCTGCCCCGCCGGGCCGGCCGCCGCCTGGACCGCGCCGAGCTGCGCCGCCGGATCACCGCGGACCTGGCCCGCCTCGGCTTCGACAAGGTCCTCGACCCCGACCTGCTCGGCTCCGAACTCACCGCCGCACAGCGCCAGTTGGTCGAGATCCTGCGCGCCCTGACCGGTGCCGTCCCGCCGCGGGCGATCGCCTTCGACGAGCCCACCTCCTCGCTCTCCGAGCACGAGGTCGAGGCCCTGTTCGCCCTGATCGGACGACTGCGCGACGAAGGCATCGCCGTCATCTACGTCTCCCACCGGATGAAGGAGATCTTCCAGCTCGCCGACCGCATCGCCGTGCTGCGCGACGGCACGCTGGCCGGTGTGGTCGATGCCGCCGCCACCGACGAGAGCGAGCTGGTCCGGCTGATGGTCGGCCGGGACCTGTCCTCGCTGTTCGTCCGGCAGAACGTCGCCACCGACCGCGTCGTGCTGGACGTCCGCGACCTCACCACCGACGACGTGCACGGGGTCAGCCTGACCGTCCGGGCCGGCGAGGTCGTCGCGCTGGCCGGCCTGATCGGCGCCGGACGCTCCGAACTCGCCCTCGCCCTGGCCGGCGACGCCCCGATCCACTCCGGCACGGTGGCCCTGGGCGGCGAGGTCCTGCGGCTGAAGGACCCGCGCGCGGCCATCGCCGCCGGCATCGGCCTGGCCCCCGAGGAGCGCAAGGCCCAGGCCCTGTTCCTGCACCGCACGATCCGCGACAACACCTCGCTGGTCAGCCTGCGCCGGCTCAGCCGGGGCCGGTTCGTCAGGCAGCGCCAGGAGAAGGACCTCGCCCAGGACTACGCCGACCGGCTGCGCGTGCGCGCCCCCTCCATCGAGGCGGAGGTCCGCACCCTCTCCGGCGGCAACCAGCAGAAGGTCGTCCTCGCCCGCTGGCTCGCCCGCAAGCCCGACCTGCTGATCCTCGACGAACCCACCCGCGGCGTCGACATCGGCGCCAAGGCCGAGATCTACCAGATCATCGCCGACCTCGCCCGCGAGGGCACCGCCGTCCTGGTCATCTCCTCCGAACTGCCCGAAGTCCTCGGCCTCGCCGACCGGGTCGTGGTGATGCAGAACGGCCGCACCACCGGCGAACTGACCCGTGACCAGGCGACGGAAGAGGCCATCCTCGCCCTCGCCATGGCCGACGACCTCGCCACCACCGCCACCGCCCAGACCGGAGAGACCCGATGACCACCGCCACTCCCCCGACCGCCCCGGCGCCGGACGCCGGGGCCCTGCCCGGCCGGTCCGGCGGCCCGCGCGCCCTGCTCGCCGCGATCGGCGGCCAGAACCTCAGCCTGATCGGCGCCCTCGCCGTCGTCGTCGGCCTGTTCGGCACGCTCAACCCCAACTTCGTCGGCTGGGACAACATCCAGGTCATCGCCGAGGCCGCCACCATCTCCGGCCTGCTGGCCGTCGTCCAGACCGTCGTCATCATCTGCGGCGGCCTCGACATCTCGGTCGGCTCCCAGGCCGGCCTGGCCTCCGTCACCAGCGCCATGGTCTTCACCTCCACCGGCGCCAACCCGTACCTCGGCATCGGCGCGGCGCTCGCCATCGGCGCCGGCATCGGCCTGTTCAACGGCGTCGTCATCATCTACGGCCGGGTCAACCCGACCATCGCCACCCTCGCCGGACTGGCCGCCTACAAGGGCGTCGCCCAGCTCGTCTCGGACGGCCGCGCCCAGGGCTACGTCCTCAACGACCCGGTCTTCGTCTTCCTCAGCCGCGGCAAGATCGCCGGCCTGCCCACCATGGTCTGGCTGCTGATCCTCACCGCCGCCGCCGTGCACGTGCTGCTGAAGTACACCGACATCGGCCGCAACATCTACGCGCTCGGCGGCAACGACACCGCCGCCCGCCTGGCCGGCATCAACCTCAACAAGTACCTGATCGCCGCCTACTCCCTCTCCGGCGCCGTCGCGGCCCTGGCCGGCGTGCTGCTCACCGCCCGCACCGGCAGCGGCCAGCCCGTCTCCGGCAGCGAGGGCCTGGAACTCCAGTCGATCACCGCCGCCGCGCTCGGCGGCTGCGCCCTCAAGGGCGGCAAGGGCACCATCGGCGGCACCCTGCTCGCCGTCGCCCTGCTCGGCGCGCTGCAGAACGGCCTCACCGTCCAGGGCATCAACGCCTTCTGGCAGAACGTCGCCCAGGGCGCCCTGCTGGTCGCCGCCGTCGTCATCCAGCAGCGCCGCAACCGCGAGCGGGCGGTCGGGCTGCCCGCCTGACCCGCCCTCCCCCGCGCGGGGGGGCCCCCCGCCCCCCCCCCCCCCCCCCCCCCCGGGGGATAAAAAAAAAACAAACCCCCC
>NZ_JBHXLL010000086.1:0-6624 GCF_042721415.1 Kitasatospora sp. NPDC058444
CCAAGCACACCTGCTCGAACTCCTCGACATCGACGAAACCCGACCCCGCTGGCTGGAAACCTAAAACCCCATGTGCGAAGTCTGGGCCTAGAGGCGCCGGGACGGCCCCGCAGCCCGAGACCATCCTCAACGAACTCACCGCGGACTCCACCGACCCGGACTGGGCCGCCCAGCTGCGCGCCGTCGCGCGCGGCTACCGCCGACTCGCCCTGGCCCACCCCAACGCGGTGCCGCTCCTGGTCACCCGCCCCCTGGCCACCCCGCTCGCCCTGCGCCCCAGAGGCACTCCGCGCCCGCTGGAGGCGCGGACGCTCTGCACGTCTACCGCGCCCTGTTCGGACTCCTCCACGGCCACGTCCTTAACGAACCGCAGGAACTCGTCGACAACCCCGACGAGACCGACGACATGCTGCGACTGGGCCTGCACCGGCTGCCGATCGGCGAGTTCCCCCTCCTACGCGGCCTCGCCGGCCTGGCCAGCACACCTCAGTAGTGCGCCGAACCCGGGAGTCGCGCCATAGCGGCTGATATCTCACCCCCAAACCGGGCACCCGCGAAAGCACGTGCAGCACTTCCTCCGCATCGGCGAAGAACCGCATCGGAAGAGGGGGAAGAAACGGAGGTCATGGTGATCGTCCTCGGAGTCATCCTCCTTGTCATCGGATTCGTCACCGGAATCGGCATCCTGTGGACCATCGGCATCGTCCTGGCCCTCATCGGCCTCATCCTGTGGATCATGGGCGCGGTCGGCCACGAGGTCGGCGGCCGCCGCCACTACTGGTAGACACCAGCGGACCAGCCATTAGTGCTGTCATGGCAGCGCAATCCGGCTGGCCACGACGCCACCCATGCGCCGCACACGTGGACGGTTCGGTTCAGGCCGTGTGCCTGGACCGGTTCTCCGTTGGGTCGATGACTGGCGTCGACACCGGCCGTGCCGACTCCGGTCGCCTTGCTGCCGGTGACGCGAGCCTCCTCGCCCGTCGCCCGGTAGGAGGGGCACATCACCCCGCCCTGGTGGGTGCGGAAGTTGCCGATGCCCACACAGCGCAGCACCGCGCGGGTGAAGTCGTGGCCGTCATCGGGATACGCGAAGTGCGTCCGCTGCGGCCGAACATGCGGGGCAGGAGTTCGCCGCGGGCCTGCCCGTCACCGTGCTCGCCCGACAGGGAACCGCCGTAGGAGGCAACCAGGTCGGCCGCGTCGAACAGGAACGCCCGGAAGGCCTCGATGCCCTTGCCTTCGCGCAGCTCGAACGGGATCCGGGTGTGGACGCAGCCCTGCCCGAAGTGCCCGTACAGGGAGGCCTGCTGGTAGCCGTACCGGCCGAACAGCCGCTCCAGGTTGCGCGGGTAGTCGCCCAGTTTCTCCGGGGCGACCGCGGAGTCCTCCCAGCCCTCCCACGTCTCGGAGCCGTCCGGCGGGCGCGCGGTCACGCCCAGGCCCGCCTGAGGCCACGTCCTTGTACAGGCTGAGCCGGGGTGGGCGAAGACGTACTCCACCTCCCAGTCGCGCAAGCGCTCCAGCACGTGGTCGGAAACCTTCATCACCGAACTCCTCCACAGCGCGGGCGTGGCTCCTGGTGGGCGGACGAGCCCCGGAGAGCGGCTAACCGCTCGCGCCGCGATGAAACCGTCATGGGTGATACCGCCCGGTGTCCCGCGCGGTATCACCTGTCGGCCCACGGGCCGCGGGCAGGCATGCCTGGCGCAGCACAGTCGCTGCCCTGGACGGGGCCCGGCGGCGACCAGTCGAGGTTCCGGTGGAACGGATGGCCCTGCCCCACGGCCGAGAACGGGCGGCTGCGAGTGTCGCGTTCAGGGGCATTCGCCGGGTATGCGCCTTTTGAGGCATGGGTGGCCCGTCAGGGGCCGGACACGAGGAGGCACAACCGATGGCTGTGAGACACGTCCTGATAGAGCGGGCTCCGCAGGCGGTGTGGAGCGTGTTGGGCGATCCGACCGCGTACGGCCGGTGGGTGCCCGGCACGGAGCGGACCCGCCCGGGTGAGGGCAGATGGCCCACGATCGGGTCGAGCCTGCGCTACACCGTCAGCGCCGGCCCGTTCCGCTTCGAAGGCCACACCGTCGTACGTGTGTGCGACAGCGGGCACCGGCTGGAACTGGAGGCCTTCGCCGGGCGGCTCGGCACCGTCCGGATCGCCATCGAGCTGATCGCGTGGGGCGACGCCACCCTGGTGATCGTCGACGAGCACCCGCTGCGGGGCCTGGGCGGGAGCCTCCACGCAGCCCCTGCGGACCTGGTGCTGGATCTGCGCCACCGCCGGCTGCTCGCCCGTCTCGCCCGCACGGTCGAGCAGGCGCCCCGGCCGGCCGGACTGGAAGCGTCCGCGTCGGGGGGAGGTCCGTCATGGCCGACGCCGTCGTGATCGGGGCCGGGCCGAACGGTCTGGTCGCCGCGAACGTGCTGGCCGACGCCGGCTGGAAAGTGGAGGTGCTGGAGGCCCAGGACCAGGCCGGCGGCGCTGTCCGCAGCGACCGCGGCGTCCACCCCGACTACGTCAGCGACCTGTTCAGCTCGTTCTACCCGCTGGCCGCCGCCTCGCCGGTGATCGCGGCCCTGCGCCTCGAAGAGCACGGCCTCGCCTGGAGCCACGCGCCGATCGTGCTCGCCCATCCCCTGCCCGACGGCCGCTGCGCCCTGCTGCAGCGCGAACCGGAGACCAACAGCGACGACATCGGGCGGAACTTCGGCCGACCGGACGCACTCGCCTGGCGACGGCTGTCACAGCTCTGGCAGGACCTGGACCCGTACCTGGTGAGGGCGATGTTCGCGCCGTTCCCGCCGGTACGCGCCAGCCTGGCGCTGGCCTCGCGTCTCCGGGCGCCGGGCCTGCTGCGGCTGGCCCGCTTCGCGGCGTTGCCCGTACGGCGACTGGCCGAGGAGGAGTTCGACCGGGACGGCCCGGGGCTGCTGCTGGCCGGCTGCGCGCTGCACGCCGATCTGCTGCCCGAATCGCCGGGCAGCGCCGCCTTCGGCTGGCTCATGGCCATGCTCGGCGAGCAGTACGGCTGGCCGGTACCGGTCGGTGGAGCACGCGCCCTCAGCGGCGCCCTGGTGCGGCGTCTTGAATCGCGTGGAGGCACGATCCGCTGCGGTACCCCGGTCAGCGAGGTCGTCGTCCGCGCCGGCCGCGCACTGGGCGTCCGCACCGCCCAGGGGGACTACGTCCGCGCGCGCCAAGCCGTGCTCGCCGACGTGCCCGCCCCGCACCTGTACGGCCGCCTGGTCCAGGAAGGGCACCTGCCGCCCGGATTCCGCGACGCCGTACGCCGCTTCCAGTGGGACTTCGCGACCGTCAAAGTCGACTGGGCCCTCGACGCGCCGATCCCCTGGACCGCCGAGCAGGCGCACAGGGCCGGCACCGTCCACCTCGGCGCCGACTGGACGGAACTGAGCGACTACGCACTCCAGGTCAGCACCGGCCGTCTACCGGCCCGCCCCTTCGGGCTGCTCGGCCAGATGACCACCGCCGACCCGTCCCGCTCACCCGCGGGCACCGAATCGGCCTGGATCTACACCCACGTCCCCCAGCACATCGCCGACGACCTCGGGCCCGACGGCATCACCGGGTCCTGGGACGACAGGGAAAGCGAAGCCATCGCCCGGCGCCTGGAAGCACAGGTCGAACGCTTCGCCCCCGGCTTCACGGACCGGATCCAGGCCCGGCGCGTACTCACCCCTCCGGTACTGGAACACCTGGACCAGAACCTGGCCGGCGGGGCGATCAACGGCGGCACCACGGCCCTCCACCAGCAGGCACTCCTGCGCCCGGTGCCCGGCACGGGGCGGCCCGAGACCCCCATCCAGCGCCTCTACCTCGCTTCCGCCTCGGCCCACCCGGGCGGTGGCGTGCACGGCGCCTGCGGAGCGAACGCCGCCCGCGCCGCGCTCCGCGCCCAGGGAGCCCTGACCGGCCGGCTGCTGCGGCCCGTTCTGGCGGGCGCCCAGCGGGCCCTGGCCGCCCCAGGCGGGAGGTAAGGCCGCGCGACGCCGTCGGCCGGACGGGACGCCGAAACGGGACCCGTGGCCCGGGCAGGCCGGCCACAGGCGACTCCGACGACACCTACGGCTCCCCACGCGTCCACGCCGTCCTGCGACGCGAGGGCACCCACGTCGGCCGCAAGCGGGTCGAACGCCTGATGCGCCAGGCCGGCCTGCAGGGTGTGAGCCCGCGTCAGCCCCGTTCCTTCACCCGCCGCGACCCGGCGGCCGACCCCGCCCCGGACCTGGTCCGGCGCGACTTCACCGCCACTGAACCGACTGGGGGTCGCCGACATCTCACTGGTCCCCACCGGTGAGGGCAACGTGGTGGCTGGCCACGATCCGCGACGCGTTCTCCCGCCGGATCGTGGGCTGGCACACCTCGGAGCGCGCCGACGCCGGCCCCCTGCCACCACCTCCCGCGCATCGACCACACCGACTCGGCGGCAAACGAGCCCGCGTGGAACCACTGCCCGACCGACAGTCCGATTTCGCAGCGATGGCCGGTGGTGACCAGGTCGTGGGGCTCACGTCCGTTATGAACGATTGTGTTCCCTATCACTCGGGGATACCGTCGGTAGTGGTGAACGAATCCGTCCCCTGCCCGACGTCCGCCCCCGAACCCATTGGGGACCAGCCATGGCCACCTCGCGTGCCCTGGCCGAGGCTCCGCCCGCGACCGCACGTCGGGGCCAACACCCAGGGATAGCACTCACCGTCATCGCAGCCACCCAGCTCATGGTCGTTCTCGACATCACGATCGTGAACATCGCCCTGCCGCACATCCAGCAGGCGCTGGGGTTCAACACCACCGAACTGTCCTGGGTCATCAACGCCTACACCCTCACCTTCGGCGGGCTGCTGCTGCTCGGCGGGCGCGCCGGCGACATCCTCGGGCGGCGGCGGGTGTTCATGGTCGGCGTGCTGGTGTTCAGCCTGGCCTCGCTGCTCGGCGGCGTCGCGCAGTCCTCCGCCTGGCTGCTGGCCGCCCGCGCGCTCCAGGGCCTGGGCGGCGCCATCGCCTCACCGACCGCCCTGGCACTGATCGCCACCAACTTCAAGGAGGGCCCGGAACGCAACCGGGCCTTCGGGGTGTTCTCCGCCGTCGCCGGAGCCGGCGGCGCGATCGGGCTGCTGCTCGGCGGCATGCTGACCTCCTGGCTGTCCTGGCGCTGGGTGTTCTTCGTCAATGTGCCGATCGGCATCGCCATCGCCCTGCTGGCGCCGCTCTACATCAACGAGTCCGAGCGGCACCCCGGGCGCTTCGACCTGACCGGCGCGTTCACCGCCACGGCGGGCATGGTCTCGCTGGTGTACGGCTTCATCCGCGCCTCCGACCACGGCTGGACGGACCCCGTGACGCTGACCGCGTTCAGCCTCGCCCTCGCGCTGCTGGCCGGCTTCGTGTTCAACGAGCGGCGGGTGCCGCAGCCGATCACCCCGCTGCACCTGTTCCGCGACCGCAACCGCTCGGGCGCGTACGCGCTGATGCTCTGCGTGGCCGCGACGATGTTCAGCATCTTCTTCTTCGTCACCCTGTTCGTGCAGGAGATCCTCGGCTTCAGCCCGCTGCGGGCCGGCTTCGCGTTCCTGCCGATCAGCGTCGCGATCATCGCCGCCGCCCAGTTCGCCGCCCGCAACCAGCTGCGCTGGGGACCCAAACCCTTCCTGGTGACCGGCTCGCTGCTGGTGCTGGCCGGGGTGGTCTGGGCGACCCGGATCGACATCGACAGCACCTACCTCGGCGACATCCTCGGCCCGACCCTGCTGTTCGGCTTCGGCATGGGTTCGATCTTCGTCCCGGTGATGCTCACCGCCGTCTCCCACGTCGCCCCGCACGAGACCGGCGCGGCCACCGGCATGCTCAACACCACCCAGCAGGTCGGCGGCTCGCTGGGCCTCTCGATCCTGGTCACGGTGTTCGGCACCGCCAGCCGCAACGAGGCCCGCCAGCAGGCCGGGGCGTTCCTGCGACAGGCCACCCCGCAGCAGCTCGCCCAGTTCCGGGCCACCGGCCGGCTCCCGGCCCCGTACTCATCGCAGGTGCTGGTGCACGGCATCGCCAGCGCCTTCCAGATGGGCCTGGTCTTCGCGGCGCTGGCCGTGACGATCGCGCTGTTCGTCATCAAAATTCCCACGCCGCCAGCATCTGCCGTAGCAGCAGGCCACCAAGCCCAATCCCCTACAGCGACACCTTAGGCCCCGCGTCCGCGTCGCAATCGGTCATCGGACGCAGTTCCCCGGGGTCCTCCACGTGACTGTCGAGCCGCGAGCCTTCGCCCAACTGACAGGTGCTCGTCCCGCACGGCACACGTTTCACGGAGTCCGACTGCCTCCCTACGGCTTGTGGCCGGACCGATTCGGACCGCCCTCGGGCTGGTGCCGAGCCTCCTCAGCCCCTTGGCGACGTGGCTTTCCACCGTACGCGGCGACAGGAATCTGGTCTCGGCGGTCCGCCGGGTCCCGAGTAGGTCGGCTGCGGTGGCAGGGTGAAAGACGTCGTGGCGTGCGGAAGCGGGGGGGGGGGGTGGTGCGCCCCCCCCCCGACGGGGGCCGCGCGACCGCGGCCGCGGCCCGGCGGCGGGGTACGCCCGCGACACGGGACCCCCCCCCCGCGGC
>NZ_JBHXLL010000087.1:0-6318 GCF_042721415.1 Kitasatospora sp. NPDC058444
GCTCGGGGGTGCCGGTGAGCGCGTAGGCGGCGACGGCGGCCGCGGCCACCGCGATGGCGGCGGCGATCCCGGCCTTGGCGGCGGTGCCGAGGCCCTCGCCGGCCGCGGCGGCTCCCGCCCCGCCGGCGCCCGCTCCGGCCGAGCCGGCGGCACCCGCACCGGCCGCGGCCCCCGCGGACCCGGAGGCGGCGGCCGTCCCGGCGGCTGCCGCGCCACCGACGGCGGCGACACCGCCCACGGCGGCCGCGGCGGCGCTGAACCCACCGACGCCGATCCAGACGAGCACACCGCCGGGCAGCAGGGCGCGCAGTCCGGTGTTGATCTCGGTCAGTTCCAGGCAGGCGGCCGTGCAGCGGTCGCACTCCTTGAGGTGCCGGCCGACCTCCGCCGAGGCCCGCTTGCGCAGCGAGCCGCGCGCGTACGCCCCGAGCCGGTTGGCGTACGCCTCGCACGCCCTGTCCTGGCTGCCCGAGACGTGCGCCTGGAGGAACGCGGCGGCGAGCCGGTCGCGGGCCCGGTGGGCCTGGACGGCGGTGGCGTTGGCGGTCTTGCCGAGCATCACCGCGACGGTCTTCGGGGACTCCCGCTCGACCTCGGTGTGCCAGAGCACCACCCGGTCGTCCTCGGGCAGTTCGGCGTAGGCCTGCATGACCATCCGCTGGTCGGCCATCGCCATCGCCCAGGCGTCGGCGCCCGGGTCGGCGAGGTCGATGTCGACCACGGCGGCCGAGGTCTGCGCGAACACGGCGAAGTCGTCGACGAGTTGCTCGCGGCGCTCGCTGCGGTGCCAGGCGGCGGCGACGTTGCGCACCGCGGTCAGCAGGTACGCGCGGACGGCGAACTCGGGGCCCTTGCCCGCCCGCAGCGCCTGGAGGGTGCGGGCGAAGACCTCGCCCGCGAGGTCCTCGGCGGTGAAGTTGTCCCGGCAGCAGGTGCGCGCGTAGCGGCGCACCGAGTCGGCGTGCCGGCGGTAGATCTCCTCGTACGCGGTGTCGTCGCCGGCCCGCACCCGGGCGGTCAACTCGGCGTCGGAGGCGGGGCGCTCGCCGTCCACCGGATCGGCGGGGGCGGGTACGGTCGGCCGGGCGGTCCGGCCGTCGCCGGTGAACGGTTCGCCGACGAACGCCTCGGGGGCGACGCCGCCGCGGCCCGCCGGGGCCTGCCCGGGCACCCGGCCCGGGGGCAGTGCGGCGGCGGAGGCGGAGAGCGTCTCGCGGCTGGGCATCCCGGCCTGGTCGGGGACGTGTCCGGCGGCCGAACCGGCTGCGGCGCCCGGCACTTGGGCCGTTCCGCCGGCGCCGCTGAGACTGCAGGGGCCCGCGCTGGACCCGTCGACGGCATCACCGGAGAGGCCCCCGAAGTCGAGGCCGTACCCGTAGTCGTTCTGTTCCTCGGCGCTCACAACGGACCCCAGATTCCACGACAGCCCCCGTAGTGTGGCAGGGCGCGCGGGAGTGCGTAGGCGCACGGTTCCCCGAGGTACGGCGCCGACGGCGCGCGAACGGCGCGCATCGGGACATTGGCTCCAACCACGGGCAAAGGATGGCATAGCGCAGGGATCGGCGGAAGCCGGACCAGCCGCCTTCCACTCCTCCGAGGGGCCGTCGCGGGGGCGTTCGCCCAGCGTGGAGCACTGGGGTGTGCGACTCCCGCACCCGGCGCGCGCACCCGGGCCGCGCGCCGGTCCTCCCTCCAACTCCCCTACCCGCCGGGCGTGGCGGACCTGCCCGCCGACGGGCGTCAGCGCTCCCGCAGGCCGTCCAGCAGGATCTGCAGCAGCCGGTCCGAGGGCCCGGCGGACGGCTGGCCCTCCGTCTGCGGAGAATTCGGCGAGAAACCGCCGGCCGCCGGCGCGGAGACCGAGGGACGGGCCGCGTGCACCGGCACCGAGGCGGTCAGCACCAGCACCACGTCCGACACCGTGACGCCCGGCCGCAGTTCGCCCGCCGCACCGGCCCGCGCCACCAGGGCGGCCAGCAGCTGGAGCAGCAGCCGGGGATCGGCGTCGGCCGCCGAGGGCTCGACCACCCCGCCGGAGCGGGCCTCCTCGCCGCGCAGGTCGAAGCGGACCGCCGCGGGCGGTTCCGGCGCCCGCTGCTCGGGCACCCGGCCCAGCTCCTCCGCGTACCGGAACGCCTCCGGCGGCAGCAGCCGCCCGGCGCCGGTGGACACCGCGCGGGCCAGGTAGCCGGCCAGCGCGTCCCAGGCGCCGTCACCGCCGTACAGCGACTCCCGCGCCTGCGCGGTCAGCCACGCCACCTCCTCGGCGGCGATCCGCTGGACCAGCACCTCCTTGCTCGGGAAGCGCCGGTAGACGGTGCCGACCCCGACCCCGGCCCGGCGCGCGACCTCCTCCATCGGCGCGCCGTAGCCGAACTCGCCGAACACCTCGCGGGCCGCCCGCAGCACGCTCTCCAGGTTCCGCCGGGCGTCGACCCGCAACCGGGCCCCGGGCACGGGCACGGCGGCCGCCGCGGGCTCGGTCCGGTACGCCACCGTCGAGTACGCCGGCCCGCCCTGCGATGGCAGGTCCACCGGGCCGCGCTGCTCGGGGACCATGCCCGCTCCGGCCTGCGGTGCACCCGCCCGCCCCAACACCTGCTCCTGATCCATCATCCCAACTCTCCCCCGCAGGCGTCCGAATCCGGACCCTGTCGTCGCCCGCCCCTGCACCCCCCGGTGCAGCTCAGCCCGTCAGAAATGACCCGATGACCCATTGCTCGTGCCGCCCGTCCCGTTCCGGTGACCACGGTTCGTGCCGCCGTGCCGGGTCCACGTCCGGCTCGGCGCGTCGGCACCGTCCGGGGCCCTGTCCGGGAACTACCCTTCCCCGGATGACCGTCCCCCAGTCGGGTTCTCACGCCAACGCTGGAACTGGCCGTGATGGCCGCTCCACGGTGCGTCGCCGCCGATTGTCATGGCGACGGCCGCCCCGGTACACAATCCGACCATAGTTCACCACTCTCCGAGGCCGAAAGTGCGTCAGAAAGTCGCCCAGTAAGCACAACTGGCCACGGCGGTCACTCGTGTCGCACCCAGCCCCGTACGGACTGTGGACAAGACGACCCCCGCCGGTCCTTCATAGGGGGGCGTGATGGGGGACACCCCCGGCCGCGGGGCGGCCGGGACGAAACGTCGCATCGGCAGGAGGTGCACCATCAGGATCCTGATCGCCGGCGGCGGCTGCGCCGGAACGGCCGCCGCACTCCACCTCCAGCGCGCCCTGCGGGAACGGCTGCGGCGCGGAGAAGTGGAGATCACCGTCGTCGAGCCCCAGGCCTACTTCACCTACCACCCGCTGCTGGCCGAGGTGGCGGCCGGCTCGATCGACCCGAGACACGTGGTCGTCCCGCTGCGCCGGGTCCTGCCGGACTGCCGGGTGCTCACCGCCCGGATCACCCGGATCGAGCACGCCGCCCGGCGCGCCCTGGCCGACGCCGCGGGCCCCGGCGAACCCCCCGCGCCGGTCGAACTGCCCTACGACGTCCTGGTGGTGGCGCCCGGCTCGGTCTCCCGCACGGCACCGGTGCCCGGCCTCGCCGAACACGGCCTCGGCTTCTCCACCGTCGGCGAGGCGGTGGGCCTGCGCAACCACGTCCTGGAGCAGCTCGACCTCGCCTCCGCCACCCGCGACCCGGCGCTGCGCCAGTCCGCCCTCACCTTCGTCTTCGTCGGCGCCGGCTACGCGGGCGTCGGCGCGCTCGCCGAACTGGAGGACATGGCCCGCACCGCCGTGCGCGGCTACCACAACGTCCGCGCCGAGGACCTGCGCTGGGTGCTGGTCGAGGCGACCGGCCGGATCCTCGCCGGCGAGTCGCCCGAACTCGCCGCGCACACCCTCGGCGAACTGCGCGAACGCGGCGTCGACGTCCGGCTGCGCACCACCCTGGAGTCCGCCGCCGACCGGGTCGTGGCGCTCTCCGACGGCAGCCGCTTCGGCGCCCGCACCCTGGTCTGGACGGCGGGCGTGCGGCCGGCCCCGCTGCTGCGCGAGACCGACCTGCCGCTGGACACCCTCGGCCGGGTGCGATGTCTGGCGACCCTGCAGGCCGTCGGACCGGACGGCCGGGCCCTGCCCGGCGTCTGGGCGGCCGGCGACTGCGCCGCCGTGCCGGACCCGAACGCGGACGGCGCCCCCTGCGCCCCCAACGCCCAGCACGCCTTCGCCCAGGCCGAGCTGCTCGCCCGCAACGTCGTGGTCGCCCTGGAGGGCGGGCCGCACGCCCCGGGTCTGGCCGACTACCGGCCCGGCCCCGCCGCCTGCTCGACCTCGCTCGGCCTGCACCGGGCCGTCGCGCACACCCGGCGCGGCGGTCGGCTCACCGGCCGCCGGGCCTGGTGGCTGCACCGGGCCCGGCACCTGCGGCGGCTGCCGAGCGCCGAGCGCCGGGTGCGGGTGCTGATGGACTGGGTGCTCGGCGGGGTGTTCTCCCGGGAGGTGGTCTCGCTGGGCGCGATGGAGCACCCGCGTTCGGCCTTCGAGGGCGGGTTCGACCGGACGTCCGGCCGGCCCTCCGACGCCGGACCGGATGCCGCCCGGTGACCACGGCCGCCGGCCCGGGCCGACGTCCGACCGAGCGGCGGGCCGGAGGGTGGACCGGAGGACGGATCGGAGGACGGAACGGACGGCCACGCCGGGCGCGCGACTTCCGGAACCGGGCCTCCGCCTGACAGGATCAGCCCGACCTGGTCATTACCCCGTGTGCTGCTGCGCACACAAAAAGTGATGATATGCCTGGAAAACGAGGAAGCGGCCGTCGTTTGAACCTCATGCGCTGGAGCGCCCGGCTCGCCGGAGTCCCCTGGCGTGCCCTCCCGCCCAACGGGACCGGCACCGAGAACGGTGTGCCCTGCCCGGACGGCGTCGTCGTACCCGGACCCCGCGACCCGAGCGGCCCCGCCGCCACCGCCGAGCTCCCCGACCCGCACAAGCCGCAGAACCTGCGCGAGGTCCTCAACCGCATCCCGGCCCCGGTCGCCGTCACCTACGGCCCGCTCCACCAGCTCGGCTACGCCAACCGCGCCTACCGCGAACTCTTCGGCGAACGCCCCACCGGCCTGCCGGCGGCCGAGGCGCTTCCCGAACTCGCCACCATGGGCGTCCTGCCCCTGATGGACCAGGTCATCCGCGGCGGCCGCCCGCGCAGCGTCAAGGCCCGCTGCATCCTCGGCCTCACCGGCAACCGCTACTACAACGTCTCCTGCGTCCCGCTCGGCGCCGGGGAGAACGGCGACGCCCCCACCGAGGGCCCGCCCGCCGGCGTGCTGATCTTCGCCGCCGAGGTCACCGACCAGGTCCTCGCCGCCGCCCGCCTGCGCGAAGCCGAACGCCGCCAGCGCGAGGCCGCCGTCACCCTCCAGCGCAGCCTGCTCCCGCAGAAGCTCGACCAGCCGGCCGGCCTGCGGGTCGCCGCCACCTACCAGCCGGGCGGCGCCGAGGCCGCGGTCGGCGGCGACTGGTACGACGTCATCGCCATCGACGGCGGGCGCACCGCACTCGTCATCGGCGACGTCATGGGCCGCGGCCTGCGCGCCGCCGCCGTCATGGGCCAGCTGCGTACGGCCGTCCGCGCCTACGCCCGCCTCGACCTGCCGCCGCACGAGGTGATGCGCCTGCTCGACGGCCTCGCCATGGAGATCGACGCCAATCAGATCGCCACCTGCACCTACGCCGTCTGGGACCCGCGCCGCCGCACCCTCTCCTACGCCTCCGCCGGCCACCTTCCCGTACTCCTGCGCTGCCCGGACGGCACCATCCTGCGCAGCGAGGAGCAGAACGGCCCGCCGCTCGGCACCGGCGGCGGCCTGCACGTCTCCCACACCCTGCGCCTGCTCCCCGGTACGACCGGCGTCCTCTACACCGACGGACTGGTCGAGCGCCGGGACGAGGACATCGACCAGGGCCTCGACCTCCTGGCCCGCACCCTGACCGGAGCCGTCGGCGCCCCCGAGGTGATCTGCGCCCGGCTGCTGCGGGCGATGGGCGTGACCTCCGAGCACGACGACGACGTCGCCGTCCTGGCCTTCCAGCTGCCGGCGGAGGAGGGCCCCGAGAATTCGGTTGCGCCGGTTGACTCGACGGGTCCAGAGGTCTAGTGTTCTTCGAGCTGCCTGGCAGGGAGCACCGGACACGCATCCGCGCGGACGGTCCCGGGGCAGCCAATCCTCTGAAACACCACTTCCCGGTTCGGGCTGGGTCGCTTCGTCGTTTTCACGTTGCGGCCTGGTGCTTATTCGGCGTGCTCGTTTTATTGGGTTGCGGTCGGATTCGCTTTTCGGAGCGGGGATCGGCTAGAGTTTGAAACGTCGGACGGGGCG
>NZ_JBHXLL010000088.1:0-5353 GCF_042721415.1 Kitasatospora sp. NPDC058444
CCTGCAGTACCGGCCCGACACCCTCGACGGCTTCATAGCCGGCACCGGCCTGACCCTCGACACCCCAACATCACCCTGATCAGCCGAAGTCAGTAGTCGCGAACTCGACCTCGTCGCCGATCCCGGCCGCCCGGCAGCGCTCGCGGTCGTCGGTCCAGGACTTCGGCAGGTAGAGCGCCCGGTCGATCAGGGTCCGACCGAGCGGTCCGGAGTAGGCGAGGAAGACGCCGACCTGGCAGTTCTCGGTGCGGCCGGCGGTGCCGGAGTACTGCCGCTGGACCCCGGCCGACCGCACGCCCTTCTTCAGGAACCCGGTGTCGTCCACGATCAGCACACCGCCGGGATCGGCCAGGTGCTCGACGACGTACTCGCGCACGTCGTCGAGCACCCCGTCCGCGTCCCAGTCGATCCGGTTCAGCAGCCGCTGGATCCGGTCCGGCCCGCCGTGACCGGCCTCCTCGGCCACCGTCCAGCCGTTCTTCCGTTCCAACGGCGCCAGCAGACCCCGCATATACACCAGCGCGGACTCCCGCGACTCACTCCGCGCGAACCGCTGCGCAAACCGCTCGTGCAGCCGAGCCAACCCATCCGACCAGAAACGAGCATCGACCTCGGATATGTCCCCACCCATGAACAGCCCAACGAACGAGCCCAACGGACGTCACGGTAAACACCGTTGCAGTACTAGTGCAGCACCGCATTGATCCTGCAAGGGTCTTGATCTCCCCCGGCGGGGGTAGGGGTGATCGACTCGGCGCGGTCCGGTTTCAGCAGTGCAACCGCGACGATCTCCGCCCACACCCGGGACAGGCGGCCGGCACAGCCGCCGGCCGCAAGGCGAGACGAACCTCGTCGTCCCCGAGAACCATCTCCTCGACCTCCACGCCGATCGCAGGGAAGAGAAGATCAGCCACACCCACCGTATCCATCACGCCCAGGTCATGCCCGCCACCCGTTCCTGGTCGTCACAGACCCCTCAATCAGCGACAGAGCCACCTTTGCGATGCGCCTACTCCCTGTGACTGTTTTAGCCAGTCCGTTGCCAGACCGGCTTGTTGGGCCAGTTGAGCAGGTCATGCATGTCCTGGTCTTCGCCCGACAAGGCATGGACGAGGAAAGCGACGAAGCGCATGTTGTACCGCTGCCACGCGTCGCTCAGGTCTTTCCCTCGGAACCACGCCACCACCGGCCACTCCATGGGGTTTGGGTCGTTGGTGAGCCAGAAGAACTGGTCGCCTTGCACGGTGCCACCCCAGTGGAGCAGTCCCCCCGGCTCCGGCAGGAGCGGATACGGACACAGGGCCGGGTCCTCGTCGCGCATTTCCCGGAACACCGGACCAAGGTCATCGATGGTCCTCGATGTGAAAACACGGAAGATCGCTCCGTCTTGCGATGAGCCCGGCCATGGCCACGGAGCGTTCACACCCAGGTAGTTGCAGACCTCTCCGGGCCCGAATTGGTCGATGAACTCTCGGTAGTCCGCGGGGAACTCTACTCCGCACGCGTCGCGCGACCGATCCCACGGTAGCGACGGTCCGACTGGCTCAGCCGTCAGGCCGGCCAGTTCAGCGAACTGCATCACGTCCGTGCGCATGGCGTCACCATCCTTCTCGGGATCATGTCATCTGTCACCGACATGTGATCAAGGGGCAAGGATGACCCTCTTGCGTAGCAGGCTGAAGCCCGTGCGCGCCCGTACATCTGCCTCTAGCCGGCCAAGTCGCGCAGCCGGTTGACGGCATCGTCCCAGCCTTGGCCGTACCAGTCCGGGCCGGTCAGGTCTCGGCGTCGGGTGAAAACTGACCGCTGAACGGCGGATCAACGGTGACCCACCTCGCGATCGTCTGATCATCCTGATCTTCATTGAGGGTCAGGAGGAGAGGGTGATTTCCGTGGAGGACTGGGCTGAGATCCGCCGGCTGCATCGGGCCGAGCACATGCCGATCCGGGCGATCGCCCGGCACCTGGGCATCTCGAAGAACACGGTGAAGCGGGCCTTGGCCAGCGACCGGCCGCCGGTCTACCAGCGACCGCTGAAGGGCTCGGCAGTGGATGCCGTGGAGCCTGCATCCGCGAGCTGCTCAAGCAGACCCCGACGATGCCCGCCACCGTGATCGCCGAGCGGATCGGCTGGGAGCGCGGGATGACGATCCTCAAGGAGCGCGTGCGCGAATTGCGTCCCGCCTACTTGCCGGCGGATCCGGTTTCGCGGACCGTCTACCAGCCCGGTGAGCTCGCCCAGTGCGACCTGTGGTTCCCGCCGGTGGACATCCCGCTCGGCTACGGCCAGTCGGGCCGCCCGCCGGTGCTCGTGATCGTGTCCGGCTACTCGCGGGTGATCACCGCCCGGATGCTGCCCTCGCGGACCACCGGTGACCTGATCGACGGACACTGGCGCCTGCTCTCCACTTGGGGAGCCGTCCCCAAGACGCTGGTCTGGGACAACGAGACCGGCGTGGGCAAGGGCAGGCTGACCGGCGAGTTCGCCGCGTTCGCCGGCCTGCTCGCCACCCGGGTGCACCTCTGCCGGCCCCGCGATCCGGAAGCGAAGGGCCTGGTCGAGCGGGCCAACGGCTACCTGGAGACCAGCTTCGTGCCCGGCCGCACCTTCACTGGGCCCGGCGACTTCAACCGCCAGCTGGCCGCGTGGCTGCAGATCGCCAACCGGCGTCATCACCGCTCGATCGACGCCCGCCCCGCGGACCGGTGGGAGACGGACCGCGCCGCGATGCTCACTATCCCGCCGGTCACCCCGCCCCACTGGTGGCCGCTTCGCGTCCGTATCGGCCGCGACCACTACATCCGCGTCGACACCAACGACTACTCCGTCCACCCTCGCGCGATCGGCAGGACGGTGATGGTCCGCGCCGACGCCGAGGAGATCACCGTCACCTGCGGTGAGGAGATCGTGGCCCGCCATCCGCGCTGCTGGGCCAGGCACCAGAGCCTGACCGATCCCGACCACGCCGCCGCGGCCGACCTCATGCGCGGCGAGGTGATCCACCAGCAGGCCGCCCGCGCGGCCATCGCCCGGGCCGTGGTGCTGGCCCCGGACAGTCTTGGCATCGAGGTCGAGCAACGCGAACTGGGCACCTACGACCGCATGTTTACCCTCATCGAGGGCCGCGCCGGGAAGGAGGACACCTGATGGCCCGCACCGCTCCCCAACCCCCGAACACCGCCACCGACGCGGCGAAGACAGGCGTTCCCGCCGCCCGCACCACCCGGCAGACCACCGCCGACCTGGCCTTCCTCGCCCGTGCGATGAAAGCCCCCGCCCTTCTGGACGCCGCCGAGCGGCTCGCCGAACGCGCGCAGGCCGAGTCCTGGAGCCACCTCGAATACCTCGTCGCCTGCCTGCAGCGCGAGGTCTCGGCCCGCGACAGTCACGGCGGCGAGGGCCGCATCCGAGCCGCCCGCTTCCCCGCGATCAAGACCATCGAGGAACTCGACCTCGCCCATCTGCGCGGAATGACCCGCCAGCAACTCGCTCACCTGGGAACCCTGGACTTCATAGCGGCCAAGGAGAACGCGATCTTCCTGGGGCCGCCGGGCACGGGCAAGACACACATCGCGACCGGGCTGGCGATCCGGGCCTGCCAGGCCGGCCACCGGGTCGCGTTCGCCACCGCCGCCCAGTGGGTCGACCGCCTGGCCGCCGCCCACCAGGCCGGCCGGCTCCAGGACGAACTGGTCAAGCTCGGCCGCTACCCGCTGATCGTGATCGACGAGGTGGGGTATATCCCCTTCGAGGCCGAGGCCGCGAACCTGTTCTTCCAGCTGATCTCGAACAGATACGAACGCGCGAGCGTGATCGTCACCTCGAACAAGCCCTTCGGACGCTGGGGAGAGACATTCGGCGACGAGACCGTCGCCGCCGCGATGATCGACCGACTCGTCCACCACGCCGAGGTCCACTCCCTCAAAGGCGAGTCCTACCGCATGCGAGGCCGCGAACTCGGCCGCGTCC
Source organism: Kitasatospora sp. NPDC058444 (assembly GCF_042721415.1). Lineage (NCBI taxonomy): Bacteria > Bacillati > Actinomycetota > Actinomycetes > Kitasatosporales > Streptomycetaceae > Kitasatospora > Kitasatospora sp. NPDC058444. Next base: position 3,971 of record NZ_JBHXLL010000088.1, read on the forward strand.
CCACCACCGACAACGACTGAACAAGACCACCGACGACGCGAGGGTCAGAACTCAACCGTCCGAAGCGGGTCACGGTTCAACCGTCGCCGACATCAGTACCGTCGGGCATGCGGGACGGCGGGCCCGGTCACGCGGTGGCGGTCCTGGAACGACCTGGGGCGGCGGATTCGCTCAGGGCCGGGCCCGGCGACGTACGTCCGATGGCGAAAGGGGTCGACGGCAGACGGCCCGGCCAGACGGGCGACCGGCAGGACGGCGGCGGGGCCGCCGAGAACGGCATGGTGCCAGCTGATGCGGGCCGACGGTGGCATGGCGGGAGGGGCTGCGCGGCCCGGCCGGGATGACGGCTCGGGTGGGGGCCCGGCCACTCCGGCGCAGCGGCAGCAGGCCGGCGGGCGGCGGAGGCCGCGGCCGGGCGTCCCGTTGCAAGGGTCGGCGAGCGGCAACGACGCGGACGCGCCGCGGTGACGACGACGTCCAGGCCGCGGTCGGGCCGTCAAGGAGGCTGCGGATCAGGTGTAGACCTCGTGGGCGTACTCCTCGCGGCTCAGCTTGAATTCGTCCGGCCGGTCGCGGCGGAGCTCTTCGTATCGCGCGCAGAAGACCCCGAGCGCCTCGTTGAGCCTGCAGCCGGACGCGTCCCTGATCATCCGAAGCGCCGGGCCGATTCGGCGGTCCAGGATGTAGCGGTCCAGGACATCGTGGTCCACACCCTCTGGCAGCTCTTCCATGTGCCAACCGTAGTGACGACGGATTCAATCGCGCCAGTCAAGATCACTTGGCAAACGATCAGGTTCGTGATCCCTGCCCCAGGCCGGCCGTGCGAAGGCCGGGCATCTCACCGTAGCCGGTGCCGCCGTCGCGGCCATCTTCCCCGAGGCCCGGCGCCCGGCCACCCAGTCGCCGGGCCGGGGCTCGTCGTGGACGCGGCCGCCGGCACCGTAGCAGCCGATCTCGGTGGACACATCCGTGCGGGCGTCTGCTGCCGGAGTCGGGACGGTGCTCGGAACAGGTAAGTGAAGGCGTTTGTCGGGCGCTCCGGCCGTGTGAAGCCTGCAAGAGCCCCGAGGGCGGCGACGATCGCACCGGCGGGTTCGGCCTGGTGGAAGGTCGGCCAGGTCTCGCGCGAGCTTGTCCGCTGCGGCTCGGCCCACCGTCGCCGGGCGGCGGTGGAACGGTCGGCGGCAAGGCCGTCGCGGAGGCGGGCAAGGAGGCCGGGGAGATCGGTGCCGGGGCTCGCTCGCGGCGCAGTGCCTCCTGAGTCGCCGCCATCTACGGGTCAGCACCGCGTGGTCTCGGGCGGCGGTCTGCCTGGCCGTGTCCTTGCATGCGAGGAGGGGTATCGGGCTTCCCTGCTCAGAGGGGTGTTCCGTGCGGCGTACT
>NZ_JBHXLL010000089.1:0-5208 GCF_042721415.1 Kitasatospora sp. NPDC058444
ACGGCTTCGGTGCGCAGGGGGTTGATCTCGGAGACGGCGCCGACGAGCGTGGTCTTGCCGACACCGAAGCCGCCCGCGACGACGATCTTCGCGGAGGTGGTGGCGCGGGTGGGGGCGGCCGCGTTAGAGCTTGCGAAGTCCACTGAGGACCCTTTCGAGCAGCGTGACGTCGGGCTGGTTTCCGGTTTCGCCGCCGGAAGCGGGCTGGTGGATGGCGACCAGGCCGGCCTCGGCCAGGTCGGCCACGAGGATGCGGGCCACTCCCAGGGGAAGGGAGAGCAGCGCCGACACCTCGGCGACGGACTTGACCTCCGTGCACAGCGTGCAGATCCGCTGGTGCTCGGGGAGCAGGGTGGCCAGGCGCTGCGGGTCGACGTCGGCGGAGACCAGGGCCTCCAGCGCGAGTTCGTAGCGCGGGCGGGTCCGGCCGCCGGTCATCGCGAACGGGCGGATCAGCGGGCCGGAGTCGGGTTCGTCCTCGAACTCCTCGACGTGGCCGGGCGCATGGGCGGGCCGGTAGCCGGGGGCCGGCTCGGGCGCCGGTGCCGGGTAGCCGGGTGCCGGGGCGCCGTACGAGGGCTGCCGGGCGTACTGGTCGTACTGGCCGTACTGTTCCTCGGGCCGGGGGTACGGCTGCCGGGGCTGCCCGTACTGGTGCCGGCCGTACTCCTGACCGTGGCCGACGCCGGGTGCTCCGAAGGCGTCATGGCCTGTGCCAGGGTACGGAACGCCGTACTGGCCGCTGCGGTCGTCGGGCGGTGTCACGGTTCCTCTCCTCACAGGGTGCGGCGGTGCGGTGCGAGCTTCGGCGCAGGTCCGGAGCCGGTGGTGCGAAGGCCGTACAACGTCCGAACCCGAGCCCGCCGAAGCGGGCCCGGGAAGGACGCGGAGGTACTTCGAATACCTGGACGGTATCCGACGAACCGTCAGTGCAGGAGACTGCCCTGGAGTTCAGCGCGGAGCGCGGGGGTGAGGACGGCGCCGGCGCGGTCGACGAGCAGGGCCATCTCGTAGCCGACGAGGCCGATGTCGGAGTCCGGGGAGGCCAGGACGGCGAGCGCCGAACCGTCGCTGACGGCCATCAGGAACAGGAAGCCCCGCTCCATCTCGACGACGGTCTGGTTGACCTCGCCGCCCTCGAAGATCCGGCTGGCGCCGGAGGTGAGGGAGGTGAGGCCGGAGGCGACGGCGGCGAGCTGGTCGGCGCGGTCGCGCGGGAAACCCTCGGACATGCACAGCAGGAGGCCGTCCGCGGAGACCACCACGGTGTGGGACACCCCGGGGGTGTTGTCCACGAAATTGGTGATCAGCCAGTTCAGGTTCTGTGCGGCCTGGCTCATCTGAGTCAACTCAACGCTCCTGGTGGTTCGAGCCGCCGAAGAGATCGGTGCTCCGGTTCTGTCCGTTGCCGGACTGGTCTACCTGATCGGGGTCGATCCGGAAGCTTCCGGTGTTACCGGCGCTGCGGCCCTGCTCCACACCGCGGCGCAGGTTGGTGAGGCGGCCACGGACCTCCTCCGGGCTGCGGGAGACCTGCGGCCCGTCCTGCGGGGTGGACTTGGCGTTGCCGGGCACCAGGTTCTGCTTGGGCACACGCCGCGGCAGACCGGCACCGGTGGTGCCGCTGGAACTGGGCTCGCGCAGCTGCTCGGCCCGCTGCCAGTCGCCGTCGTTCGGCGACTGCCAGGCGGTGCTGGCGGTCGGGCCGGTCGGGCCGTACCCGCCGAGCGCGGACACGTCGTGGCCGCGCTGGGCCGCGGGCGCCGAGGTGTCCTTGGCGCCGGCGAACCAGTTCGGGGCGTCGCCGGACGGGCTGCCGCCGGCCGGGGTGGAGATGCCACCGCTCGCCAGCTGCTCGCCGGGGCGGCGCTGCGGCAGCCCGGACGCCAGGGTGGTGTGCGGCGCCTCGGCGGCGGGCAGCGCGGGCGGCTCCGGGGCGTACGGGTGGCCGGCCGGGGACTCCTCGGCCTGCCGGCCGTACTGGTCGGCGTACCCGTCCTGCTGGTAGCCGCCCTGGTCGTAGCCGTACCGGTCGTCGGCGTAGCCCTGCTGCTCGTAGCCCTGGGGGGCGTACTGGTCGTAGCCGTCCTGGGCGTACTCGTCGTGCTGGTACTCGTCCTGCTGGTAGCCGCCCTGGTCGTAGCCGTACCGGTCGTCGGCCTGGGCCTGCTGCTGCTCGTAGCCCTGCGGGGCGTACGGGTCGTAGCCCTGCTGGTAGTCCTCCTCGAGCTCGGCGTCCACCACCGGCGCGTGCGGGGCGCTCTCCAGGGCCGCGCGGCGGACCTCGTCGAGGCGCTGCGAGCGCTGGACGGCCTCCAGGGCCGGGCTGAACCCGCTGGAGCCGGCGTTGCCGATGCCGGTGAGGTGGTCGTCGAAGCCGAGCTCGGCGGCGCTGCGGGCGCGGCTGTCCGGCGCCCACTCGGCGGTCGGCTCCTGCTCGGCGAAGATCCGGGAGACGGTGAACTGCTCGTCCGGCTCCGGCGCCGCACCCGACTGGGTGACGAACGGCGGGAGCATGACCAGCGAGGTGGTGCCGGCGGACTCGCCGGACGGGCGGAGCTGGACGCGGATGTCGTGCCGCTGGGAGAGCCGGCCGACCACGAACAGGCCCATGCGGCGGGAGATGGTGGCGTCCACCGTGGGCGGCTCGGCCAGCTTCTCGTTGATCTCCGCGAAGTCCTCGGCGGTGAGGCCGATGCCCTTGTCGTGGATCTCGACCAGCACCCGGCCGTCCGGCAGGCGGGTCGCGTTGACCAGGACCCGGGTCTGCGGGCTGGAGAACGAGGTGGCGTTCTCCAGCAGCTCGGCGAGCAGGTGGACGAGGTCGGTCACGGCGGCGCCGACGACGTCGACCTCCGGGATGCCGGAGAGCTCGACGCGCTCGTACTGCTCCACCTCGGACGCGGCGGCGCGGAGCACGTCGACCAGCGGGACCGGGGTGTTCCAGCGGCGGCCGGCCTCCTCGCCCGCGAGGACGAGCAGGTTCTCACCGTTGCGGCGCATACGGGTCGCGAGGTGGTCCAGCTTGAAGAGGTTCTCCAGCTGGTCCGGGTCGGCCTCGTTGTTCTCCAGGTCGGTGATCAGCGCCAGCTGGCGCTGGATCAGGCTCTGGCTGCGGCGCGACAGGTTGGTGAAGATCGCGTTGACGTTCCCTCGCAGCAGGGCCTGCTCGGCGGCGAGCGCCACGGCCTGCTGGTGGACCTGGTCGAAGGCCCGGGCGACTTCGCCGATCTCGTCCTTGCCGTGCAGCGGGATCGGGGTCACCGAGGTGTCGACCCGGTCGGGGTCGGTCTTGGAGAGCTTCTCGACCAGGTCCGGCAGGCGGTGGTCGGCGATCTCCAGGGCGGCGCTGCGCAGGGTGCGCATGCCGAGGATCATCGAGCGGGCCACGTAGCCGGTGAGCAGGCCGGCCAGGACGAGCGCGGCGACGACGATGACCGTGTTGAGGATGGCGTCGTAGAGCGCGTTGTCCTTCAGCTTGCGGGCCTCGGTGAGGACGTCGTCCAGCAGCGCGACTTCGGTGTTCCGCAGGGCCTGGATGTGGGTGTTGGCGGCCTGGTTCCAGTTGTCCGGGGTCAGACCGGCGTTCCTCGCCTCGGTGAACGCGGCGTCGGCGGTGGCCTTGCCCTTCACCTGGCCCTCGGCGGCGGCCTGGCTGTACGAGGCGGCCAGGGCCAGCAGGCCCTGCATGGTGGGCGCCGAACCGTTGGGCATCTTGTACGCCGAGCGGTCCTGGGTGGTGGCCAGGGCGACCTGAGCGTCCGCGTACTTCTTGGCGTCCTCGGGGGCGCTGCCGGTCTTGAACTCGTTGAGGGAGACCTGCTCCAGCTTCTCCGAGATCACGATCTGCTGGGTCGCGTCGACGTTCTCGTACCGGGTGGTGCCGTTCTGCGAGATGCCGACCAGCAGGCTCAGCATCAGCGAGCGCTGGGTCGAGGCGGAGGCCTTGGCCAGCGACATCGCGTAGATCGCGCGGCCCTTGCTGGTGGCGTTGGTGGAGCCCAGGCCGACCGAGTTGTCGTAGGCCAGCAGCGGCGCGAACATCGTCGAATAGGCGTTGGCGGTCGCGCTGATGAACAGCTCGGGGTTGTACGCGTTGGCCCGCAGGTGCGGCAGGTCGATGACCAGGGCCTGGAAGGCGTCGTGGCGGCGGGGGAGCTCACCGGACTTGTCGGACGCGGCGTAGGCGGCGTTGTAGGCCTTCAGCGCGGCATCGGTGTCGTTGCGGCGCTTGGTGACCTCGTTGTTCGGGTCCTGCTTGGTGAGCAGGGGGATGAGCGTCTTGTCGCGCTCGTTCTCCAGCGCTTCGGCGAGTTCGGTCGCCGCCTTGGCCAGCTCCGCGGTCTTCTCGGCGCGGGAGGCCTTGATGTAGCCGTCGACCGAGGTGTTCACGCGCAGACCGCCGAAGACGAGACTGATGATCACGGGGATCAGCAGGATCGCGATCAGACGGGTCGGCACGCGCCAGTTGCGCGGGCGGAGGAAGTCGTACCGGCTGGATCCGCCGCCGTCGCCCGACGAGCCGCCGCCGCGGGACGCCGTGGACGAGGCCGGGGGTTCGGGGGCCGGGGCGGGGCTCTGGGCGCGTTCCTCGGTGGGAGTGAACGCGGAGAATCCGGCCGGGTCCCCCGGGGTACCGTTCGGCTCGCTCTGGCGGGGCTCGGAGCGCCGCTGCGGGGCGGGTTGCTGCTTACGCCTCACTCGACAACTACCTCTCGGCCGAATGCCGGCCATGGATCAATCCAGCGCTACCCCGGGCCCTGACCCTCCGCCGGACGGGCCGGAGCAGGAGACATCCAGGGGTAGCTGGAATTTCAGCACGTGCGGGGATGGGGGACAAACAGCCGCCGTCCGGCACCCGCGCCGGAACAATCCGGACATTCACCGACATGGCGGAGCAAATCCGTGGTCACCTGGCGCTGAGTGGCGCTGATTCGCCACACTGAGTCATTGTTGATCACAAAATGCCTACCGAACTGTTATCCGCTGCTTATACACGGGTCTTGCGCGGGCCCCCCGGGGGACACCGGCCGGTAAGCGTCGCGGCCCCGACGGCCCGTTTCGGGGGACGGGCCGTCGGGGCCGTGCGGTGGCACCTGCTCAGCGCAGTCGTGCCAGCAGGGCGTGTTCGACGAGGGTGATGAGGGCGCTCTTGGCGCTGTCGCGGCGGCGGGCGTCGAGGGTGATGACGGGGGTGTCGGCGCCGAG
>NZ_JBHXLL010000090.1:0-4300 GCF_042721415.1 Kitasatospora sp. NPDC058444
CGGTTACATTCCGAACCCGGAAGCTAAGCCTCACAGCGCCGATGGTACTGCAGGGGGGACCCTGTGGGAGAGTAGGACGCCGCCGAACAATTATTGTGAATGAACCCCCATCCGGTTTCCGGATGGGGGTTCTTCGCGTTTTAGGAACCGGGCGCTCTATTCGTCGGAGCCGGAGCCGGAATCTGACTCGGATTCCGTTCCGGGCCGTGGCTTCTCGGTGGCTCCCTGCCCCTGGGCCTGGGCCGGTTGCTGGGCATCCGGTCGCGGTGTCGGGGAGGTCTGGGGTGCCTGCGAAGGCTGAGTCGATGCCTGGTCCGAAGGCTGGTCCGAAGGCTGATCGGTCGCCTGGGCTGTGGCCTGAACCGGTTCGGCGGGAATCACCGAGCTCTCGGCCGTCCCCCAGGCCGGGCGGCTGAGCCACTTGTCCGCGCTGTTGGTGAGACGGGCGACGCCCGTACCGTCCGGCCGCATGCTGTAGAGGTCGGCGCCGGCACCCGCGGGGGCCTGGGCGAAGACGATGGACTTGCCGTCGGGCGCGTAGGCGGCCGTGCCGTAGATGGTGTCCGAGGGTGCGGGGGTGAGGGCGCCGATGGCGCTGCCGTCGGGGTGGACGGTGTAGATGCCGCCGCCGGGGGCGTTGTCGGGGCCGGCCGGGTAGGTGGTGAAGAGGATCTGGGTGCCGTCGGGTGACCAGTCCGCACGGTCGCCTGCGCGCAGTTCCCAGGGGGTGAGCTGGCGCAGCCCGGTGCCGTCCGCGCTGACGACGTAGATGGCGCGGCTGTTGGCGGGCTGCCCGGTGGCGCTGGTGCGGTACTCGAAGGTGAGCTGCTTCCCGTCGGGGGACCAGCTGGGGTTGCTGACCGTGCCGGAGTAGGGCTTGTCGTTGGTGAGGAAGGTGAGCCGCTGGACGTCGGTGCCCTCGGGGCTCATCAGGTAGAGGTCCGAGTACTGGATCTGGCGGCTGCCGGCCGAGTCCTGGGCGCCCCAGGAGCGGCTGAAGGCGACCTGCTTGCCGTTCGGGGAGAAGGCGGGGGCTCGTTCGTCCTCGTTGGCGCAGTCGGCGGTGCCGCTGTCGCAGAGCTGGCTGATCTGGTGCTCGGTGCCGCCGTTGGTGGGGACGGTCCAGAGCCGGGCGGCGCCGCTCTGCGGGTCGGTGCGGTCGAAGGCGATGGTGGTGCCGTCGGGCGACCAGTCCGGGCGGTCGTCGAGGGCGCGGGCCGGGGGCTTGGTGACCTGGTGCTGGCCGGTGCCGTCGGGGGAGAGGGTGACGATCGCGCTGCTGGTGCGGGAGGCGTCGGTGTAGGCGCGGCTGACGATCAGCCCGTTGTGCACTGCGGCCGCCGGGGCTCCGACGGCCGCGCCGACGACGCCGGGGGTCTCGCTGGGTGTCGCCTCGGGGGTGGCGGTGGGGGTCTCGGGCCGGATCTCCGAGAGCGGGATCTCCCCGGGTTCGGCTCCGCAGCCGGCGAGCAGGGCGCCGATAAGCAGAAGGCCCGCACCGGCGCTCGCGCGGGTGCGGGCCCTTCCCGTGGGTGACTGTCGTGTGCCGGTGCTGTTCCGTGCCATCTCCGCCTCCGAGCCTTTCGACCGCTCCGACGTGTGCCCCCGCCGCGGATTCAGGACGAAGGCCCCTGAAAGGAGCTGTCACTGTGTCAGACGGGGAGCGTCGACGGCCGGGCGACACGCGACGGATCGCGCTCGCTCGGTCGCACGGAGTAGGCGGAGGAGGCGGAGTGGAGAGGCGCGGAAAGAGAGGGGAGAGGGGGACTCAGCCCCGGGCGGCGCGGCGCTCGGCCCTGGCGAGGGCCTCCGCCTCGTCCTCGGCTTCGGCGACCTCCAGGGTGGGCGCGGTGCCGCCGAGGTGGGCGGGCAGCCACCAGGTGTCGTCCTGGCCGGAGGGCTTGCCGGGGTACTCGCGCTGGGCCTGGTCGAGCATCTCGCTCATGGCGGCGCGCAGCCGTCGGGTGACCATCACGGGCTTGTCGTCCGGGCCGAGGTGAATCGGTTCGCCGATCATGATGGTGACCGGGACGTGCCGCTTGGTGAGGGTCTTCGGGCGGCCCTTGGTCCAGAGCTGCTGGGTGCCCCAGAGCACGACGGGCAGCAGCGGGGTGCCGGAGTCGGCGGCCATCCGGGCGGCGCCGGTCTTGAACTTCTTCAGCATGAAGGAGCGGCTGATGGTCGCCTCGGGGAACACCCCGACCACCTCGCCGGCCTTGAGGGCGCGCACGGCGGCCTCGTACGCGGGCTGGCCGTCGGTGCGGTCCACCGGGATGTGCTTCATGCCGCGCATCAGCGGGCCGGAGATCCGGTGCTTGAAGACGTCGTCCTTGGCCATGAAGCGGGTCTTGCGCTTGCCGCCGCGGTACGCGCCGAGGCCCGCGAAGAGGAAGTCCAGGTAGCTGATGTGGTTGCTGACCAGTACCGCTCCCCCCCTGGCGGGGATGTGTTCGGCGCCCACGATCTTGATCCGCACGTCGAGCGCGCGGAAGGCGGTGAGTGCGGCGCCGATCACCGGCGGGTACACGAACTCTGCCACGGTCAGTCCTGACTTCCACGGGCCGGAGCCCGGTTCGGCGGGTACCCGCTCCGTTGCGCGGGCGGTGCCGACCGGAGCACGGCACTCCGCGGCGGTCACGGGTGATTCACGGAGATGATCCCCCGAACGAGTGCCCGCTGTCACCTGAGGCGTGCGGTCAAGCGAATTTTGGCGGTGTGATCTCCGTGATGAATTCGAACGGGAACTTTTTCGCCGCGCGCATCAGACGCCGGCGGTGAGTCGGCCCTGTGCGCGCCGGACCAGGGGGTAGAGCTCGCTGCCCACGCAGTAGCCGAACGCGGCGTGGACGAAGGCGACGGTGAGGGCGGTCGAGGCGGCGAGGACACCGAGCCACGTCACCTCGGTGCAGTAGCCGAGGGCGCCGACCGCGGCGAACACCATGAGGACGCCCTGGTCGAGGCGGAGCGGCCGCTCGTCCTCGGTCGCGGAGGGCGGTGCGAGCCGCGGGAGCACGAGCACCTGGCACAGCCGGACGCACAGGGCCACCCGCAGGCCGCCGAAGGCGCCGAGGGCGGAGAGGAGGGCCTGGGTGGCCAACAGGGGACAGTTGCCGGTGCGCAGGACGACGGCCAGGACGATGGAGGTGAGCGCTGCGGCCAGGCGGGAGCCGCGGGGATCGGTCTGCAACGGTGGCTCCGGGGGTCGCGACGGGCGGCGGCAGCGGTGGGGCGCCGGCGGGCGTCAGCGTCGTCGGTGGACAGCGGCCCCGGCCGGGGCGGTGACGCGACGACAGGCCGGCGGCGGCGTGGTGCGACGGTCTCGGTCCATCGGGCGATCGTACGTGCCCGGGCCCCGGCGGTCGACCGCGTTTCGGGCGCCGCGGGAGCTGCCGCAGACTGGAGGGATGACCCGGCCGCCGACGCGTGTTGTGGTGCTTCGACGGCGGCCGGGACCGGCCCGCCGGGGCCGGGAGTGACACCGGGAGCGACGGGAGGCCGAGGGTTGAGCACCGAGGACGGGGCGGTACGGCTGTCGGAGGCCGAGCTGGGCGGGCCGCTCGGCGCGCGGGCGACGCTGGTGCAGTTCTCGACGGCCTTCTGTCAGCCCTGTCGGGCCACCCGGCGGGTGCTGTCCGAGGTGGCCGGGATGGTCGACGGCGTCGAGCACGTCGAGGTGGACGCCGAGGAGCGGCTGGAGCTGGTCCGCCGGCTGGACGTCCGGCGGACGCCGACCGTCCTGGTGCTGGACGGGGAGGGCCGGGTGGTAAGGCGGGCGGCGGGGCAGCCGCGCAGGGTGGACGTGATCGCGGCGCTCGGTCGCGCGGTGTGACCGTGGTCCGAGCGCGGTGTGAGCAACCCGGCGGCACGGGTTCCGCCCCGTCGGGTGGACTCGGCCCCGGGCTGGGGCAGGATGGGCGCAGGCGGCGGAGCGGCCGCACGGCATAAGCTACTGGCCAGTAGTGACCACTGCGATACCGGCGAGTATGCTGCCAGGAAGTTCCGGACCGGCACGGGAATTCGCTGCCCGGAGCGGGTGCGTGCCGTGTTCGCGCCCGCTTGCACCGCCGCAGCCGCCGGACGAGACCAGTACAGGAGACAAGGCCGTGAGCTTGAGGATCGTTGTCTGTGTGAAGTACGTGCCGGACGCGACGGGTGACCGTCGTTTCGCGGACGACCACACCACCGACCGGGAGGGCGTGGACGGGCTCCTGTCGGAGCTGGACGAGTACGGCGTGGAGCAGGCGCTGCGGATCGCGGAGGCGAACGAGGGCGCCGAGGTGACGGTGCTGACGGTCGGGCC
>NZ_JBHXLL010000091.1:0-3718 GCF_042721415.1 Kitasatospora sp. NPDC058444
GCTTCCACGACGGTGTCCGGGCGCTGGAGGCCGCGGGCGTCACCCGTTTCGTGGAGCTGGGTCCCGACGCGGTGCTGACCGGGCTGGCCCGCGAGTGCCTGGACTCCGAGGAGGCCGTGCTCGCCGCCGCCACCCGGCGCGAGCGCCCCGAGCCGGACACCCTGCTCACCGCGCTGGCCCAACTGCACATCGCCGGCTGCTCGCCCGACTGGGGCACCCTGTTCCCGGGGGCCGCCCGGGTTGACCTGCCCACCACTGCCTTCCAGCGCAGCCGCTTCTGGGTCGAGCTCCCGGCCTCGGTCGGTGACGTCGCCTCCGCCGGCCTGGACTCCACCGAGCACCCGCTGCTCGGCGCGGCCACCATGCTGGCGGACTCGGACGGCGCGGTGCTCACCGGGCGGCTCTCGGTGCGCACCCACCCGTGGCTGGCAGACCACGTGGTCGGCGACCGGGTCGTGGTGCCCGGCACCGCCATGGTCGAACTGGCCATCAGGGCCGGCGACCAGGTCGGCTGCGGCCACCTGGAGGAGCTCACCCTTGAGGTGCCGCTGGTCCTGCCCGAGCAGGACGGCATCCGGGTGCAGGTCACCGTCGGCACCCCCGACGCCGCCGGCAGCCGTACGGTGAGCGTCTACTCGCGCGCCGAGAGCGCGGCCGCCGAAGTCCCGTGGACCCTGCACGCCTCCGGCCTGCTCGGCCAGGCGCCCGCGCGCACGGGTGAACGCCTCACCGAGTGGCCGCCGGCCGGTGCCGAGATGCTGGAGACCGCCGGCCTCTACGAGCGGCACGCCGCCTCAGGCCTGCACTACGGCCCGACCTTCCAGGCCCTGCACGCCGCCTGGCAGCGCGGTGACGAGTTGTTCGCCGAGGTCCGCCTGGCCGATCGCCCGGCCGCCGACGCGGGCCGGTTCGGCCTGCACCCGGCCGCCTTCGACGCCGCACTGCACGCGCTCGCCCTGCTCGGTGACGGCTCCGACGACGAGACCGCCCGCCTGCCCTTCATGTTCTCCGGCGTCTCGCTGCACGCGGTCGGCGCCTCGGTGCTGCGGGTGCGGCTGCTCGCCACCGGAGCGCACTCCTTCGCCGTCGACCTGGCCGACGCCACCGGCGCCCCGGTCGCCTCGGTGACCTCGCTGGCCTCCCGCCCGCTGACCAACCTGCGCCGGCAGCAGGGCCCTTCGAGCGACGCGCTGTTCCGGCTCGGCTGGAGCCCGATCCAACTGGCCGAGACGGCAGACGAGGCCGACTACCGCCTCCTGCACAGCGTGGCGGGCAACGACGCCGAGGCCGTCCGGGCGGCCGTCCACGTGGCGCTGGCCGCGGCACAGGACGAGGACCCACGGCCGCTGATCGTGGTCACCCGCGGCGCGCTCTCGCTCGCCGGGGAGGAGGTGGCCGACCTGGCGGGCGCCGCGGTGTGGGGCCTGCTGCGCTCGGCGCAGTCGGAGAACCCCGACCGTTTCGTGCTGCTGGACCTCGATGCGGACGCCGACGCCGAGGCGCTCGCCGCCTCCGTACTGGCCAGTGGTGAGCCGCAGGTGGCGATCCGCGCCGGCGCGGCCCGCGCCGCCCGGCTGACCGCCGCCGAGCTCACCGTCGAGGCCGCGCCGGAGCTCGACCCCGAGGGCACCGTCCTGCTGACCGGCGCGACCGGGGGCCTCGGCCCGGTGCTCGCCCGGCACCTGGTCACCGCCCTCGGCGCGCGCCACCTGCTGCTGCTCAGCCGGCGCGGCGGCGCGGACGAGCTGACCGCCGAACTCACCGGGCTCGGCGCGCAGGTCACCGCCCGGGCCTGCGACGTGGCCGACCGTGCCGCGCTCGCCGAGGTGCTGGCCGAGATCCCGGCCGAGCATCCGCTCACCGCCGTGGTGCACGCCGCCGGGCTGCTCGACGACGGCGTGGTCGCCTCGCTGACCCCCGAGCGGATCGACGCCGTGCTGCGGCCCAAGGTGGACGGCGCGCTCAACCTGCACGAGCTCACCGCGGACGCGCCGCTGCACGCCTTCGTGCTGTTCTCCTCGGTCGCCGGGCTGGTGGGCGCACCGGGTCAGGGCAACTACGCGGCCGCCAACTCCTTCCTGGACGCGCTGGCCGCCCGGCGCCACGCGCTCGGCCTGCCTGCCCTCTCGCTGGCCTGGGGGCCCTGGGCCCCGGTCGGCGGCATGACCAGCTCCCTGGAGGAGGCCGACCGGGCGAGGATCTCGCGCGGTGGCATGACCGAGCTGTCCGCCGAGGACGGCGTGGCGCTCTTCGACCTGGCCCGGGCCACCGGGCTGGCGGCCCTGGCCCCGGTGCGGCTGAACCTGGCGGCGCTGCGCCGCCAGGGCGCCGCGCTCGCCCCGGTGTTCCGCTCCCTGGTGGGCCGTACGGTGCGCCGCGAGGCGGTGGCGGTCGAGGGTTCGGAGTTCTCCTTCGCCGACCGGATGGCCGAACTCGGCGAGCAGGAGCGCGCGGACGCGCTGCTCCAGCTGGTCCGGGGCCAGGTCGCGGCCGTGCTTGGGCACGCCTCCGCGGAGGCGATCGACCCGGGCCGGGCCTTCCAGGACCTCGGCTTCGACTCGCTGGCCGCCGTCGAACTGCGCAACGCCCTGACCGCCGAGACCGGCCACCGGCTGCCCGCCACGCTGGTCTTCGACTACCCGTCACCCGAGGCGCTGGCCGGCTACCTGGTCACCCGGTTCAGCGGCGTCAAGTCCGGCCCGCGCAAGGCCGCCCGGGCGAGCGCCGCCCGTACCGACGAGCCGATCGCGATCGTCGGCATGGCCTGCCGCTACCCGGGCGGGGTGACCTCGCCGCAGGAGCTGTGGGACCTGGTGATCGGCGAGAGCGACGCGATCAGCGCCTTCCCGGACAACCGGGGCTGGGACATCGACCGGATCTACGACCCGACCCGCGAGCGCCCCGACACCAGCTACGTCCGCGAGGGTGGGTTCCTGCACGAGGCCGGCGCGTTCGACGCCGGGTTCTTCGGGATCTCGCCGCGTGAGGCGCTGTTGATGGATCCGCAGCAGCGGTTGCTGCTGGAGAGTTCCTGGGAGGCGTTGGAGGGTGCGGGGATCGATCCGGTCTCGCTGAAGGGCAGCCGCACCGGTGTGTTCGCCGGGGTGATGTACCACGACTACTTCGGTGCGTTCGGCAGTGGCAGCATCGTGTCGGGTCGGGTGGCTTACACCCTCGGTCTGGAGGGGCCGACGCTGTCGATCGACACGGCGTGCTCCTCCTCGCTGGTGGCGCTGCACCTGGCGGCGCAGTCGCTGCGCGGCGGCGAGTCCACCCTCGCCCTGGTCGGCGGCGTCGCGGTGATGTCGACCCCGGACCCGTTCGTGGAGTTCAGCCGCCAGGGTGCGCTCGCCCCCGACGCGCAGTGCCGCCCGTTCGCCACCGGCGCCGGCGGCACGGTCTGGGGTGAGGGCGTCGGTGTCCTGGTCCTGGAGCGCCTGTCGGACGCCCGGCGCAACGGGCACCAGGTGCTGGCCGTGGTCCGCGGCTCCGCCGTCAACCAGGACGGTGCCTCCAACGGGCTGACCGCGCCCAACGGGCCGTCCCAGCAGCGGGTGATCGAGCAGGCCCTGGCCAACGCCGGGCTGTCGGCGAGCGACGTCGACGTGGTCGAGGCGCACGGCACCGGTACCACGCTGGGCGACCCGATCGAGGCGCAGGCCCTGCTGGCCACCTACGGCCAGGACCGTGGTGAGGACCGACCGCTCTGGTTGGGCTC
>NZ_JBHXLL010000092.1:0-3095 GCF_042721415.1 Kitasatospora sp. NPDC058444
TGCGATAACTATATTCCCGCCAGGAACAACCACCCTTTCGACTTGCGAGGATAGTTCTTTGAAAAATAATGATATATTTCTAAGATCTTCTTCCCGCAAAACCGTAAAGCGAGGTAATGGCGCACGCTTATGTCCATCAAAGGAAGGCGGCTTTCTCCAAATACCACCTTTCCCTGCCCTTAGTTTCTCAGTCTGCTGTTTTGTATACTCGACTAATCCGTAAGGAGGATCGGTTACAACTGCATGAATTGAATTATCTTTTTGCCTTTTTAACCATTCAATTGCATCATCAAAAAAAATCGTCGATTTCCCAACAGCCTTAGGTGAAGACGTCAAATCTAAGGAGGGAGTAATACCAGCATCACCATTTAAGCGATAGACACCGCGATCTACTCGTTCGAACAGACCAGGGGTATTTAAACTCAGATATGAACGTACAGAAGATTTTGAAATTTCTCCAATTTTCAAATAAACAGCGTTGGTTATCTCCTCAATAGAAGCTTCTCTTCCAAGCCTTAAAAAACATTCAATTATCGAGTCACGAACAACACCAGGAGCCAAAGACATGTTTATAAATCCAGTATTTTTGTATAAAATAATAATACTAACTAGACGTCAGGACGTCAATTTAGTTTAAAAGTGACGTCAAAAGAGCATGCATTAACTCCGCATTTACCATAACAGTGCTTTCCGGCACCGCCTCAGGGCGGGTTCGGCGCGAAAGCGGCGTCAGCCCGGTAAAACCGGCAGTAAACTCCCCACTAAATCGCGCATTCCGCGTCAGATAAATTTCACCCGACTGCATAGCCATGCAACCGGGTGAATGGCACCGGCTTTCGGCGGGGATCTGCGCCGCCCCCCCCGTTTTATCCGGTTTGTTACAGCGACGGACCGTCATACGTCCGCTGGCGCTGCGATCGTTCCAGCTCCAGCGCTTTCTGGTGCTGCGCCGCCCGCTGCTGCTCCCGGTGCGCCTCGATTCCGTTCAGCCTTGCGACAACCGGCGCAGCTGATCGCTCAAACTCTGCACCTGCCTGCTCAAGACCGTGACGCGCTCGCTCAGCGCCGCGTTCTCCCGTTGCATAAGACCAGACATCGTCCGCCATTCCGCGAAGGCGTTCTCCCACTCGTCCAGCCTTTTCGAGTAGTCCTGCTGTAGCTGCTCTAATGCGCTCAGCAACTGTTTTTCCAGCTCCGTCATGTGCTATTTCCCCGCCAGTATCATCCAGCTCGAATCCTCTCCGAACCGTCCCGCTTCCGGGTTCACCCTCACGCAGCGGCGTCTCTGATCGCCGCAGGTCGAGAGCTGCACGCCGCTGTTCCGATCGGACAGCATAGCCTGCGTGCTCTTCTGCTCCCGGATGGTCGTGTAATTGTCGAGTATCTGCTGACTCTGCCACCACAGAATGGCCGCGCTCGAAGCGATCAGCAGCGCGGACACCAGGACGATGGTCAGCCACGTCTGGCTGACCATGCGCAGCATCCCTTTCGTGCGCTGGCTCATGGCTGAGGACAGCTTCCGGTCGTGCTCGAGGATGGCGGCGCTGATTCTCTTCTCGCTTTCGCTCAGTTCCGCTCTGACAGACTTCTCGTGCTCGCTGAATGCGGCTTTCAGCATCTCGCCGGTACTCTGCTGCTGCGCTTTCGATTTCTGCTCTAAGTCCTTCGCCAGCGTTAAAAGACTGTTCATAGATGGCTCCCTTCAGTCGGATGTTTCGCCCCCCGTCCGGGTCGGCAATGCTGATGCTGCTTTTTGTAGTGCGCACCACCTCAAAACCAGCGCTTTCCAGCGCCTCAGTGACGTCCTGACGGGTTTTCAGCTCCCCGGACGAGGCTAAGGCCAGTAAACCCCGCGTAATCGCCTGGGCGGCTTCCTGCTTCGTTTCCGGCAGCGCGGACGGCGTGACCAGCGCCCGCCGGTTTTCCGGCGCGTTTGGATCGTGCAGCCCCAGCCTGCCGTTCACAATGGTCTGCCAGGCATCGATGCGCGGTCGGTCGGCGCGGTCGTAATACGGCTGGAGACGCCTGCCGGTCAGCAGCTCCGTGTTCGGGATCAGGAAGTTCAGCTCCAGCCTCCCTTTGTCCCGGTGCTCAACCCACAGCACGCTGTACTGGTCTTTATCGAGTCCGGGCATCAGAACCCGCTCGAAGCTCGCCATCAGCTTTTCACGCTGGCCGGGCGGTAAGTCCTGTTCGGCAAAAGACAGGACGCCGGATGTGTATTTTTTGGCGTAGGGCGAGGCGTCGATAAGCTCCCGGACTTCCTCCGGCTTCCCCTGCAGAACGCTGGCACCTTCGCGCTGGCGGTCTTTGCCCAGCAGGTAATCCACAGGCCCGGCGCCACCGCCGCGCCCCCGGGGGTGAAACTTAACGATCATCGTCTGCCCCCTTTTCCAGCACGGCGTGCCGCAGCCGCTCGAGTCCGGCATCGATGGCCATCAGCGCGGCGACAACCTGCACGCGGTCGTGCCCGCTGCCGCCACCGCCGTTAACCTGCCGGGCAATCTGGTTAAGGTTGTTCCCCATGCCGGCAAGCTGACGAAGCAGCGCCGGCGAGAGCGAGGGAAGTTTGCCGGTTCGGGCGGGCTTCTCGTCCAGGCACGTCTGCCGCATCCAGGCCGCGAGCTGTTTACCGTCGCAGCGCTCCAGCAGACGGCGGTGCTCATCTTCGGTCACCCACATGGTGAGCATTTTGCTGCGTTTGTCTGCCAATCCGGCCTCCTGATAACGCCGGGACGGGCGGGAAATCTTTTCCCGTTCGGCGCGGTGTTGGACAAGCCGCAGGCGCGTCAGTGGTTTTAGCGGGTTTCGGGGCGCAGCCCTGAACCAGTCACGTAGCGCTAGCGGAGTGTATACTGGCTTAATATGTTAGTTCGGAGTGGTGACTCAGGGAAGTGCTTCATGTGGCAGGGGAAAAAATGCGGCTGCGGGGCGTAAGTGCGAAATGCAGGTGTCGATGAAATGACGCCTCCTCGCTCACTCGGTCGCTACGCTCCTGCCGTGAGACTGCGGCGGGCGTTACATGCTCACGAATGACGAAATAAAGAGATGGCGCTCAAGTAAAGAAAAGCCGGGGAAAGGATGCGGCGTTGCCG
>NZ_JBHXLL010000093.1:0-3086 GCF_042721415.1 Kitasatospora sp. NPDC058444
TACGCGAGGCGGGGCTGCTACGCCAGTACTACGTCGGCACCACCAAGATGAACGCGCTACGCAGCGAGGAACTGGAACAACGGTTCCCGGGTCTCCTGACGGCGGTGGTAGCCGCCGCCGACGCGGAAGCCGCACACACCCCCACCATGCGGGGCGCGTGAGCCACACACGGGAAGCGCAGGCCGCGAGGGGGCGGGCCGCCGGCGGTGAGGATGGTCTCGCCTGTCCGGGAGCGGGCAACGCCCGGGGGCAGCAGTAGGGCCTCGGCAACAGTGCCGAGGCCCCAGGAAGCACGCCCCGACACCAGGGGCCAGCGATCCCCGCCGACCAGACCTGCGGTGGTGAACACACGGACACGACACAGGCGTTCACCGCCACCGCGCCTCCCCGCACAGGCCTTCAGCGTTCCCGCGCCCTGCCGGCGGTGTACGGGGCCACCGTCAGCCGATCCCCGGACACACCTACGCCGCCGGACCTCGGCGCCTGCCGGAACACGGGCGGCCCCGGGCCACGACCGCACAGGAGTCGACCAGCCACTGACGATCCGGCCGCCGGCACTCCGGCCACCCCGCGCGCCGGCACCTGCCAGCAGGCGCCGGCGCACGCGTCCTCACCAACTCCGCACGAGCACCCACGAGCCCCGTCGCACCAGCAGCCGCACCAGCGACGATCAGGACGGTGGATCTTCAGCGTGAATCCGACCGGACCTCGGTCAGTCGATGCCTTCGACGATGCGGAAGTCGCGCTCGACGCCGTCGGAGAGGGCGACCAGCGCCTCCTGGTAGGCCGCACTCTCGCGCACCGCGACGGCCTGCTCGAAGCTGTCGAACTCGATCAGGACGGTGCGCTCGGCGATCCCGGCGTCGTGCGCCACGACCCGACCGCCACGGACGAGGACCCGCCCGCCCCCGGCCGCGACAGCCAAACGGGCCAGCTCGTTGTAAGCGGCCAGCTTCTCAGGGTCTGAAATGGTGCGGTAGACGCTGACCCAGTAGCCCTTGGGCATGGAACCTCCAGTGTTGGGATGAGTGCATCTGGCTTACGAGTTGGTCTCGGACGAGCGTCGGCGGGCGAGAGCGAGGCTTGTCAGCGTCGTGATCGCCATGGCGCTGATGCCGACCAGCGCCGCGGTGGTGTAGGCGCCGTCGTCGGGGAAGAGGTGGCCGGGGCCGGTGCCCGCGGCGAGGATCAGGCCGCCGATGGCGCTGCCCAGGGAGTACCCGACGCTGCGGACGACGTAGTTGACGCTCATGGCGCTCGACGTCTCGCTCCTCGGGGTGACGGCCAGGATGACACCGGGCATCGCGGCCGAGAAGCCGCCGACACCGAAGCCGAGCACGCCCATCGCCGCGAACAGTTCGGCCAGGTCCGACCGGGCCGCCGCGAACAGGGCGAACCCGCCGCCGACCACGACGGCGCTGCCGGCCAGGAGCAGGGGGTCGGCGATCCGCGTCCGGACCCGCGGCGTGAGCTTGCCGGCGACGAACCCCAGCAGCGAGAACGGGATGAGGACCAGCCCGGCGGCGAAGGTCGTCAGCCCGAAGCCGTAGCCGGCGCCGTGCGGCGTCTGCGCGTACCGGGTGACGAGCGTGAGCAGGAGGTACATGCCGATCCCGCCGACGAACATGGCCAGGTTCGCCCCGGCGACCGCCGGGTGCCGGATCGCCCGCAGGTCGACCAGGGGCGTCGTGCCGCGCAGCTCGATGACGGCCCAGACGCAGAGCAGCACCACCGCGACGACGGCGAGGCCCGCCGCCACGGCGAGGTGCCGGATCCACAGGTTCCGTTCGCCGGCGAGGAACAGCACCAGGAGCAGCGCGGCGGCCAGGACCACCGCGCCTGCCACGTCCACGTGGGCGGAGCGGCCTTCGGGGGCTTCGGGCATGGAGCACCACGCGGTCAGGAGGGCGGCGGCGGTGACGACCAGGCCGAGGCCGTAGGCGGCCCGTACCCCGCCGAGCTCGGCGAGCAGTGCGGCCAGCGGGTAGCCGACGCCGGCCCCGATGATCGAGACCACCGAGATCAGGGCGATCACGGCCGTGCTGCGCTCCTCGGGAAGGTGGTCCCGGGCCACACCCATCATCAGCGCCGTCAGCCCGAGCCCGACACCCTGGGCCGCCCTGCCGGCCAGCAGCCACGCGAACGGCAGCGGCAGCACGGTGAGCGCGCTGCCGGCGACGACGACCGCCAGCGTGGCGAGGACCGTGGCCCGCCGGTGCGGGCCGGCTCCGAGCCGGCCCAGGACCGGGGTGGCGACGGCACCGCTGAGCAGCGTGACGGTCAGCGTCCACTGCGCGCTGCCGAGCGAGACGTGGAACGAGGTCGCCACGCTGGTGACGAGCGGCGCCCCGAGGCTGCCGACCGCTGCCACGACCAGAGCGATGAAGATCAGGGCGGGGACCAGCAGCCGCGCCTCGGAACGTGCCACCGGGACCGTCTTCACCGCGACCTTGCCGACCGGCTGCCCGGTCACTGCTTCAGCCCTTCGCGGTCCCGGCTTTCGAGCTCTGCCAGATGCTTCAGCGCCGGAAGGGCCGCCATCAGCGCCTCGACCTCGTCGCCGGTGAGTTCGCCGATCAACCGCTCGAACGCGTCGACGCCCGCCTGGCTCCGCGTCCGGACATAGGCGGCGCCGGCCTCGGTCAGGAACACCAGCGTGACCCGCTTGTCGGACGCGTCGCCCCGCCGTTCGACCAGGCCGGACGCCTCCATCACCCGGACCAGGGCCGTCATCGCGGGCTGGGTGACGCCCTCGACCGCGGCCAGATCGGTGATGCGTCGCGGGCCGGTCCGTTCCAGGGTGGCCAGGGTGGCGGCGGACGTCAGGCTCATGTCCCGGGGCAGGCGTCTCGCGGCCCTGGTGGCCAGGCCGTAGAGGGCTGCCCCGATGGCGGCGGACGCGCCAGGGGCGGTGTCGTGACGACTCATGGACGAAGCATAGCGCTTTTATATTCATAGTTTATGGAAATGGTCAGCCGCCCCCGACGGGCCCCGGGCGGGCAGTAGGATCAACGGCGTCGCATCCCGTACACCGCCGGTAGGAGGCTTTTCATGGCTCAGGTCACGCTGAAGGGGAACCCGGTACA
>NZ_JBHXLL010000094.1:0-2941 GCF_042721415.1 Kitasatospora sp. NPDC058444
TGGAGGAACGGATCGCCGAGCTGGTGAAGCGCGCGGTCGGCTGAACCGGCCCGGCCAGACCCGGCCAGGCCCGGCCCGGGGCGGCCGGGCCCGGGCGTCGGGCCCGGGCGTCAGAGCCGGCACCGCGGGACGGGGCGCCGAAGCCGGCACGGCACGGCAGCCCCAGGACGGCCAGGACCGGACGTCGGACCCGGGTGACAGAGCCGGCACCGCGGGACGGGGTGCCGGAGCAGGCACGGCACGGCAGCCCCAGGACGGCCAGGACCGGGCGTCGGACCCAGGCGTCGGCCTACAGGTGAATGTTCAGCCGGGTACACGTGAAAGCGCTCGCGCTTCGGTTCGATCGGGCGCGGGGTGGCACGTCATCAGGACGCCCAGGACAGTCGTACCGCCTCGATCCCGGGGTCGTTCAGCAGCGCTTCGACGAGAGCCGGGGGCCCGGCGACCTTGGTGCCCCACAGGTCGTAGTCGGTGCACAGGACCCATGAGCGGTCCTCCGCCCACAGGTTGGACGGGCTGAAGCCGGCCTCCGGGTTGTCGTAGACAATCACGGCATCGCCAAGGCGGCCAGCCCGCACACGGAGGTCGCCGAAGTCGACGGCCGTGACCATCAGCGGGTTGTAGTAGGCCAGGCAGGGAGTGCCCGGACCCGCAGGGCTGTACTCGGTGAGGACGGCGATCAGCCGGTCCCAGGTCCCACGGTCCACGCTCCCCTCCGTGGGCGGAACGATACCCAGCGGCCAACTCCCCTCCTTCTTGACCGAGGGAAAACAGCGGTGGAAGGGCAGCCGCCCGTCGGGCACCACCGGATCGCCGATGCGCCCGGCGAGTTCCGCCCAACGCAGCCGCCGCCAACCGCGGCCCGGGTGCTCGGCACGGCCCAGCCCGCCACCCGTGACGATACCCGCTTCAAGATCGATACCCGCCAACGCGGCGGGCTGAATGCTCCCGCCCGCCACACACGCCCGGCGGTACTCGTGGTACGACACCCCGACCGACCCCTACTCGTGTTCGTACACCGCGTTGAACACCCAAACGGCATCGGGCACCGCAGGCAGCATGAACCCACGGAGCCGCCTACGCCGCAGACGTCAGCCGGCGGAACAGATGGCCCGACCCGAGCGGAAGTGGCACATGACTCCTCATGAACAGCACCTTTGGGTCTGGGGCCTGCCTTCAACGAAGCATCATGCTGAGAATCGCGTCCCACCGCTGAAACGATCACTTCCCGGAAAACGTCCTCGCATCGGGCTGGATCAGCCCGATACGGTCAGGCACGGACTGGTCGAGCGTGGGATACGGGGGCGGCTATGGCGGGAATCCGGATCGTGGCCTGTCTGCCCGCGGCTGCGCGGGATGACCTCGTCACGGCACTCGGGCAGGCGATGGCACCGTTCGAGATGTACGCCAACCCGCCGTGGCGGTCTATCTGGGACTGGTGGTCGATCCGGGGAGGCAGTGACGGCAGCGGATTCTCGGCACGCCCCGGGTTCCACGACAGCACGCAGCTGATCCACGACGACCCGCGCAGCGATGGCACGCCGCTTCCAAGCCTGCCCGGGATGTGCGCCGGCGGGCCACGGGGGCTGCTGGACTTGACCGACTTCCGCGCACTCTCGAAGCGGATGGCGACCGTCCGAGCCCGAGCGGGTGATCCGTGGGATCTGTGGCACCGCCTCGCCCCCGAGCATCCGCCGATATTGCCGTGGTCGACACCTCGCGCCCGTCACCGCGAGGATCCGCAGGGCTATCCGACGGAGCGGATGTGGGCCGACTTCACGACACAGCCGCTGCTTCAGGCGTTCGTCGCGGATCCGCTCAGTCAGATCCCGGAGCTCGGAGACATCTTGTGGCTGCACAACCAGATCGGCCTTGTCGCCGCACTCGACGGTGACCGGGCGGACTTCGTGCGCCGGGTGACCACCCGCATCCAGCAACCCGACCTTCTCACGCTCGACGGCTGGTGGATCGAGGACGGAGATTCGCCCGTCCACGGGATCTGCAAGGACCGGGGTACCTGCCCTCACCTGGAGAATGGGTGGCGCTACCAACACGACATCGGCGGGTACCTGGACGCCCTTGCGGACGATGTCCTGCTGATCAAGCTCAAGTGCCATGGGTGACCGGCCCCAGCTGGTCGCACCGACATGGCATTCGGACAGTTCCCGTACCCGACTCCACTATGAGCCGGCCCCGGCGGCGCCCAGGCATCCCTCCTCGCCGAGGCCGGCAAGCTGGAGGCCGAACGCGACAGGGACCTCACCTGGCAGGTCTGGCAGGACCACAAGGCCCGCCGGATGCCCACCACCCCTGCCACCGGCCCCTCCAGGCCACCAGCGCCGAGAACACGAAGGCGTCCATCGCCATGATCGGCCGCAGCCAGCAAGTGGAGAAGACCCGGCTGCAGCAGGAACTCGACCGCGAGATGCGCGTCGTGGAAGCCATGGACACCGCCGACAAGAACGGGTGTGAGATGGCCCGGATCACCGAACAGACCCGCTCCCGCAACGAGCACGCGATCCGCTCGGCCATGGACCGACTTCTTCGCGGCGAGGTACCAGAGGGCGGCCGGTGCGATCTCAAGACCCCGGCTGCCGAAGCCGGCGTCACCCGTACCGCCTTCTCCCCGAAGAAGGGCCCCGACGACACCATCAGGCCGGGTCCCTACCGGCACCTCGTCGCGGAGTTCACTCACCGACTCAAGGCGATGCAGGCCACAGGAGAGACCCAGCCATGCGCGCGGGCCTCACCCCGGTGTGAGCGGGCCACCGGGATACCTGTCCCCCAGCCCGCCCCGTCCTTCCACCGACCCCCTACCATCACAGCCCCGCCCTACCACACGGCCCGGGAGTGTCATGAATCAGGCTCTTACAAGATTTTCGTAGCTGGTGATCGCTTCAACTTACCTGTGGTGTCGCCTGGTTGGCGGTGAGACGCTGTC
>NZ_JBHXLL010000095.1:0-2198 GCF_042721415.1 Kitasatospora sp. NPDC058444
CGTGTCCTTCCCGTCCCCGTTCCAGTCACCCACCAACGGCACATCACCCGGGTTCCCGAACATCCTCGAATCCAACACGTTCCCACCATGATCAGCCACCGCGAACAACGCCTCCCCCGGCCGATACACACCCACACTCGTGGGCCGTGCCGTGGTTCCACCACTGAGCTGCACGTCCAGGTAGTCCTGGTCGATCTGGAGCGTGTAGCCGCCCCACGTCTCGGTGGTGTTGCCCCTGTACTGGTGAACGCGCTGATGGTTCGCCCAGGTGCCGGCCGGGATAACCGGATCATCGGTGTTCGCGACGCCGTTCCAGCGCGCGGTGAACAGAACATCGGGGACCGCGTAGCCGTTCGACCGGTTATTCACGAGGTCGGCGATGCCGGAGCTCGAAGAGCTGTAGACACCGGAGTTGTAGCCGCGCTCGTGCAGTCGTGTCGTCCACGCGGAGAGGAAGGAAAGGACCCTCCCCGAGTAGGTGGGACTGTAGTCCTCCATGTCGTTGTAGATCAGGGAGCCCTGGCCGAAGCCCAGTTGGGCGGCCTGGTCGGCTGCGTCGTCCGCGGCCGCGTGCCCCTGGGACGCGGCGTTCGCGGAGTCGATCTGGTGGGCGTAGAGCCCGACGTAGATCGGCAGGAACCGCCAGCCGTTGCCGGCCTGCCGCTGCACCCAGGACGCGGTGAGGTTGGGCTGAGAGCAGCCGCGGTTGCTGCCGCCGATGTAGACACCGACCGCCCCGTAGGGCGAGTTCGCCTTCCAGGAGTCCATCAGTCCGTTGCTCGGCGCCGAGCAGGCGTCGAAGCCCTTGCCGATGTGGTTGGTGAGGTCGGCCGAGCCGTTCACCGTGAGGGTGGTGGCCGCGGGGGCGGGGGCCTCGTTCGCGGCCGCCTTCCGCGGGGTGGCGCGCGGCAGGCCGGCGCGGTCCAGGACCGACCGCACCAGGCCGAGGTCGTCGGCGTAGGTGGCCGTGACCTTGAGACCCGGCACTCGGCTGACGATCTCCTTGCCGACCTCGGACAGTTCGGTTCCCTGCCCGGCGGCATCGATGGCGTCCGGCTGGACGAGCAGCGACTCCGTGCGGCCCACCAGTCCGGACGGGCAGGCCTGGTTCTCGCCAGGAGTGCCGAGGTAGACGGCATGCCGGTCGAAGCGGACGCAGGCGGTCGGGTCGGCCGCCAGGTCGACGACGGGCCAGCTCTTCGGAACGTCGAATTGATGGCCCTGGTAGCTGACGGACTTGAGGTCCGAAGCGGACGGAGCGGCCTGTGCCGCGGTGCCCAGGGCTCCGCTGAGCAGGGCCCCGACCGCGACGGTTGCGGCGAGTGCGCCCCGTCGTCCGGTTCGCTCGGCTGATGGCATGGGTGTGGATCTCCTTGGGTCGGGGTTCGGCACAGACGATCCGTGCGTGCCGAACCCGGCGTCCGGTGAAGGTGAAGGTGCCGCCGAGGCGGAGCCCCGGGGCGGGCCGTGTCGGTGCTCGACGAGAGGAATGGCCTCTCCGAGTTCGCACGGGTCGTGAGCAGGTCTGTCGGCAACGCGGGCCGGCAGAGCGGTGGCCGGCGGGCCCACGCGAACGATCAGTGCCGTGGGTTACCAGGTGCCGGTGATGGGGGTGTCGCCGTGGTTCCCGAACGCAACCCGGTAGGCCAGGGTGCTCGAGTCGTAGGCCGCGCCCAGGAACTCGGCCGTCGACGACCGGTGCACACCGACCTCGTCCCGGCCGTCACCGTCCCAGTCACCCACGATCGGCGTCTCGTAGTGATTGCCGAACGCCACCCAGTGATCCACCGACGCGCCCGAACTCGAATCCGTCAGATAGAAATTCGCCTCGGACGGACGGTACACACCGATCGTGTCCCTCCCGTCCCCGTTCCAGTCACCCACCACCGGAACGTCCCCCGCGGACCCCATCTGCTGCGTCCTGACCACATTCACGTTGTCATCAGTCCACACGAAGTCCTGCGTCGACGGACGGTAGATCCCGATCGTGTCCTTCCCGTCCCCGTTCCAGTCACCCACCAACGGCACATCACCCAGGTTCCCGAAACCCGCATTCACCGCAACACTCACGTTGTCGTTCGACAGGTAGAACCAGCCCTCCGACGGACGGTACACACCGAACGTGTCCTTCCCGTCCCCGTTCCAGTCACCCACCAACGGCACATCACCCGGGTTCCCGAACATCCTCGAATCCAACA
>NZ_JBHXLL010000096.1:0-1791 GCF_042721415.1 Kitasatospora sp. NPDC058444
ACCTCCGCCGCGAACGGAGCGATCTTCGCCTCGGCCAGCGAACGCACCGCCTCACGGAGCATCCCGTGCTCCTCGGAGATACGGAAGAGATCGAACTCCTGGCTCATGATCGCCACTCCTGTTTCACGACGGTACTCAGTACCCTTCATTATGCATACGCGCGGCAAAAAGGGAACTCAGTGCCTTCCCTTCGCGGTACTGAGTTCCCTATCCTTTTCGTGCCGAACTTCCGGCGTACGTCCGCCCCAGTCCACCGAACGAAGCCGGTCCGAGCGCAGGGAGATGACAGCGTGGTCCACTCAGCCATCGATGCCGACACCCGCAGCACGACGCTGTACTTCCAGCGCTGCACGTGGTGCAACAACCCGACCTTCCAGCGGCTGCTCTGCCCCACCTGCGGATCCACCGACCTCAGGCTGGAGCCCAGCGAGGGCACCGGCGTGGTGCGGCGCTGCGCGGTCGAGCAGGCCCGGACGCCGCTGGTCCGTCAGAAGTCGCTGATCCGGATGGCGGAGGGCTTCGACGTCTGGTGCATCGTGGACGGGATGCGCAGCACCGTCCCGGTCGGCACCCGGGTGCGGCTGCTCTCCTCCCCCGACTCCGACCAGCCGGAGCTCCGGCTGCTGCCGGTGGAGGAGCCGCCGCCGGTGCAGGACCCCGAACCGCGCCCGCTGCCGCCCACCCAGGGCGGCTTCACCCAGCACCTCGCGGCCTTCGTCGCGGAGTGAGTCGGGTCGCCGAGCGGATCGCGCGGCGGCCGCCGCCGACGGGGCAGCCGGGGGCTCCGGTCGGGGCTCCGGCACGCCGGGAGAACCACGGAGGGCGTGGCACCGAGTACCACTCGGCGCCACGCCCTCCACTGTCGTTCGGGGATCAGGCCTTGCGGGCCTTCACCTCGGCGGTGAGCTGCGGCAGCACCTCGAAGAGGTCGCCGACCACGCCGTAGTCGGCGAGCTCGAAGATCGGGGCCTCGGGGTCCTTGTTGACGGCCACGATGGTCTTCGAGGTCTGCATGCCGGCCCGGTGCTGGATGGCGCCCGAGATGCCGTTGGCCACGTACAGCTGCGGGGAGACCTGCTTGCCGGTCTGGCCGACCTGGCTGCTGTGCGGGTACCAGCCGGCGTCCACGGCGGCGCGCGAGGCACCGACGGCGGCGCCCAGCGCGTCCGCGAGCTCCTCGACCACGCCGAAGCCCTCGGCGGCACCGACGCCGCGGCCGCCGGAGACCACGATGGCGGCCTCGGTCAGCTCCGGGCGGCCGGAGGACACGCGCGGGGTGCGCGAGGTGACCTTGGCGGCGTTGCCGGTGAACTCGACGGCGACGTTCTCCACCGCGCCGGCGGCCGGGGCGGCCTCCGGGGCGACGGCGTTCGGCTTGACGGTGATGACCGGCACGCCGTTGCTCACCCGGGAGTCGACGGTGTACGAGGCGGCGAACACCGACTGGGTGGCGATGGGGCCCTGGTCGCCGGCGCGCAGGTCGACGGCGTCGGTGATGATGCCGGAGCCGAGGCGCAGCGCGACGCGGGCGGCGACCTCCTTGCCCTCGCCGGAGGACGTCACCAGGACGGCGGCGGCGTCGTTGGCCTTGGCGATCTGGGCCAGGGCGTCCACCTTGGGGACGACCAGCTGATCGGCGAACTCGGCGCCGTCGGCGACGTACACCTTCGCGGCGCCGTACTCGCCGGCCTTGGCGGCGATGTCGGCCGCGGCCGCACCGGCGCCGAGGACGACGGCGGACGGCTCGCCGATGCGGCGGGCCAGGGTCAGCAGCTCCAGGGCCGGCTTGCG
>NZ_JBHXLL010000097.1:0-1774 GCF_042721415.1 Kitasatospora sp. NPDC058444
TCTAGGCCCAGACTTCGCACATGGGGTTTTAGGTTTCCAGCCAGCGGGGTCGGGTTTCGTCGATGTCGAGGAGTTCGAGCAGGTGTGCTTGGACTCCTCGGTTGATGAGGACGACGGGTGGGCTGGTGGTGGTGCCGGGCCGGATCATCAGGCTGGCGAGGTGGTAGAAGATCATGCGGCCGGTGGGGCGGACGGCTCGGTTGTCAGGGTAGAGGCCGCGCATGGTCTGGTCGGGGCCGAGAGCCTGGCGGACCTGGCGCTCGATCAGGCAGAAGACCAGTAGGGCCAGGCAGATCACGGTGATCAGGGCGGCGATGCGTCGGTTGTGCTGCAGGAAGACCGGCGCGACCGCGAGCGGGCCCTTGAAGTCGTGATAGCGGCGTTCGACCACGGTCTGGCCCTTGTAGCGGAGGAAAACCTGCTGGGCGGTGGCCTGTTCGGGGGTGAGGTTGGTCAGCAGCGCGTACCAGCCGTCGACGGCTGCCTGGGCATCGAGCACGTCCTGGTCGAAGTGCCATTCCAGGACGGGCCGGCCCTCGGGACCGGTGCCGATGGTGGTCCGCAGGCAGTCCTCGACCCGGTGGTTCCTGGCGATCACGCCGATCCGCGCGGCGATCTTCTCGGCCGTGCCGTAGAACCGTCCGCCGGCGCCGCGCTGGAGCTTGTCCAGGTCCTCGGCCGCGCGGGCCAGGCGTTTGGCACGCGCGGCCTGCTGGCCACGGACGTTGCCGGTGGAGTGGACCAGGATCCTGCGCAGGGTGTGCACCGGGTCGCTCTTGCGGCGCCCGGGCAGGGCGTGGGTGTCCTCCAGGACCCGGTAGACCTCGCGCCGGCCGGCGGGCTTGCCCTCGTCCCGGTCCGGGACGTAGTCCACCACCTGCGTGTCTTCGAGGTTCAAGCCGGCGTAGACCTCGTCGGGGACCTTGGCGGCCGGCGCGGGGGCGATGAAGGCGACCTTCGCGTCCAGCAGGGCGGTGACGTTGGGGTGGGACACCAGCTTGGAGTCGGCGACCAGCAGGAAGTCCCTGCGGTCGGCCATCTTGCGCAGGGCGTTCATCGCGCCGACGACCTGGGCGACCTCGCCCGCGCCGCCGTCGTAGACGCGGTGGAGGAGCGGGACGCCACCGTCGCCGCTGACCGCGAGGCCGGCCTGGATCTGCTTCAGGTCGACTCTGCGGTCCTTGGGGTGGCCGTACTTGACCTGCGGGAACTGCTCGTCCTGGTCCTCGTAGGCGCCGAACAGCGACATCGAGGTCATGTCCCAGTGGATCCGGGACACGTCGATGCCGAACTCCGCGATGGCCTGCGCGCCGACCGTGCCGACCAGCTCGTCCAGGTGCGGCGCGATCGCGTCCAGCGCGCGGGCGAGCCGGTCGTCGCCCAGCAGGTCCGCATCGACGCCGAAAACCTCCTCCACGGCCCATTCCCGGGCCCAGTCGCCTACGCGGACCAGCGGTGCCGGGGCGGACAGCCGGTTGGCGACCATCACCTCGATCACCTGTCCGTGCGTAAGGTGCGCGACCTCGCGGATCGGGCACAGCTCGTCGACGATCCCGGCCACATCCAGCCGGCGCAGAAACTCGGCAGAGGCAGGCAGAGCGCCCAGACGCCTCTGCACCACGGGCGTCAACTCCACCGTCATCCGAGGACGGTGGACCCGTGAACGACGTGAACGAGATATCGGCACGCCAGGCTCAACGACCGGCACCCCATCGGGATACCGGTCGCATCACCACATCATCCGAACTCGTTATGTGCGAAGGACGGGTCTAGG
>NZ_JBHXLL010000098.1:0-1658 GCF_042721415.1 Kitasatospora sp. NPDC058444
GGCTCTTACAAGATTTTCGTAGCTGGTGATCGCTTCAACTTACCTGTGGTGTCGCCTGGTTGGCGGTGAGACGCTGTCTGGGTGTGTTGTCGTGGTGGGGGACCTGTTGCCGCAGTTGGCCGCGGTGCAGGTCGAGCGTGTGGAGGCCAGCGGGGATCTGCTGAGGATCACAGCCCGGACCAGGGATGACTTGCCGGCGGCGTGTCCGTTGTGCGGGCAGTCGTCGGACTGGTTGCACTCTCGATACGAGCGGCATGTCGCAGACGAAGCGGTGGGCGGTCGGGCGGTCGTGATCGACTTATCGGTGCGCCGCCTGTACTGCGAGAACCCGGCCTGCGAGAAGGTCACCTTCGCCGAGCAGATCGACGGGCTGACCCGGCGCTACCAGCGTCGCACTCCTGCCCTGCAGAAGGTGGTCGACGCGGTCGCGGTGGCACTGGCCGGGTCGGCCGGGGCCCGCCTGCTGGGCGTGCTGCACCATGCGCTGACCTGGGCGAGCGTGCTGAACTGCCTCATGCGCATCAGCCTGCCCGCCCGGACCGTCCCGCGGGTGCTCGGCATCGACGAGTTCGCCCTGCGCCGGGGCCACCACTACGCCACCATCCTGATCGACGCCGCAACCGGCGAGCGCATCGATGTCCTGCCGGACCGCAAGATGGAGACGGTGACCGCCTGGATGAAGGCCCACCCCGGTATCGAGGTCGTCTGCCGGGACGGCGCCGGGGGCTTCGCCCAGGCCACCACCGACGCCGACCCCGCGATCACTCAAGTTTGCGACCGCTGGCACCTGTGGCACGGCCTGGCAGAGGCGGTGTTGAAGGAAATTGCAGCCCACAGCGCGTGCTGGGCCAAGGCCGGGCCGCCCCTTCGGGAAGGCACCCGCGCCGCTACCACCCTCGAGCGGTGGCAGCAGGTCCACCAACTCCTCGATGCCGGGGTCGGCCTGCTGGAATGCTCCCGCCGTCTGGGCCTCGCGCTGAACACGGTCAAGCGCTACGCCCGCCACACTGAGCCCGAGCGCCTGGTTCGGGCGCCCCTCTACCGGCCCACCCTGGTCGACCCCTACCGCGACCACCTGCGCCGACGCCGGGCCGAGAACCCCGCCGTGCCCGTCACCCACCTCTTGCGCGAGATCAAGGAACTGGGCTACACCGGCAGCGCGAACCTCCTGGTCCGCTACATCAACCAGGGCCGGGTCGAGGCCGACCACGCCAGCCTCTCCCCGCGCAAGGCCGCCCGCCTCCTGCTCACCGACCCCGACCACCTGCGCGAGGACCAGCGAGTACTGCGTGACCAACTCGCTGGATCCTGCCCGGAGATGACCGCCCTGGCAGGGGCTGTAGGCGACTTCGCCGTCCTCCTCATCCCGAAATCGGCCAACGCCGAGGCGCTGACCAGATGGATCACACGGGTCCGGGCCACGGACCTGCCGTTCCTGCACGCCTACGCCACCGGTCTCGAGCGCGACCGCGCCGGCGTCGACCACGCCCTCACCCTGCCCTGGCACAACGGCCGCACCGAGGGCGTCAACAACAAGATCAAGCTGCTCAAGCGGCAGACCTACGGCCGCGCGGGTCACCGCCTTCTACGCCAGCGCATCCTGCTCAGCTGACCCAGGGCCCAGGACGATCACCGACTACGAAAATCTTGTAAGAGCC
>NZ_JBHXLL010000100.1:0-1484 GCF_042721415.1 Kitasatospora sp. NPDC058444
TCTTGGGTTCAAGGGGTCGTCGCAACACCGCTTGGTTTCAGACGGTGAGTAGATCACGTAGACGCTCGGCTGGGGTATCCCAGCCGAGCGTCTTGCGTGGGCGGCTGTTGAGCTCCTGCGCGACGTGTTCGAGGTCTTCGGGACCGTGCACGCTCAGGTCGGTACCTTTCGGGAAGTACTGCCGCAGCAGCCCGTTCGTGTTCTCGTTCGAGCCGCGTTGCCAGGGAGAGGCCGGGTCACAGAAGTAGACGGGCATGTCGGTGGCCATGCTGAACTGCCGGTGGCGCGCCATCTCGGCGCCCTGGTCCCAGGTGAGCGAGCCGCGCAGATGGGCGGGCAGGGTCTGGACGGTGCGGACGAGCCCGTCGCGGACGGTCTCGGCGTTGTGGGTCTCACCCGGCAGGTGGACCAGCATGGTGTAGCGGGTGCTGCGTTCGACCAGGGTGGCGATTGCGGAGCGTCCGCCCGCGCCGAGGATCAGGTCGCCTTCCCAGTGGCCGGGCACGGCCCGGTCCTCGACGTCGGCGGGGCGGTCGCTGATCATCACCATCGGGTCGAGGAACCGGGAAGTGCGCCGCTCGGGGTTCCGGCGTGGTTTGCGGCGGGTCCGCCCGGTGCGGACGGCTGCCTGCACTTCCCGCTTCAGGCCGCCGCGGGCCTGGAAGTACAGGGTCTGGTAGATCGTTTCCACGCTCACCCGCATGCTCTCGTCGCCGGGATGTTCCCTCAGCAGAGCGTGGCAGATCTGTTCCGGGGACCACCGCCTGCGCAGTCCATCCTGCACGAAGCGGCGCAGGCGCCCCTCCCGCAGCAGCTTGCGGTCCTTGGGCCGGGGCCTGCGTGCGGCCGCCGCCCGGTGGGCCTGGTAGGGCCAGTAGCCGCCGCTGCCGGAGTTCGCGTCGATCTCCCGCTTGACCGTGCTCGCGGGCCGTCCCAGGGCCCGTCCGATCGCCCGCAGCGACTGACCCGCCGAGTGGAGATCGCGGATCTGTTCGCGCTCGGCCAGGGTCAGGAACCGCGGGTGGAGCTGCTTCTCCAGGGCCCTCAATCCGACCGGTGCTGTCGTCACACCGGACATGGTGACGGTTCCCGCCCGATAGTCGACGCGGTACCCCTCCGGATACGTGCGCGAATGGCGGGTCTTCTTGACGCCCCGTTCCCAGTCCCTGGCCGTGCGCTCGTTCACACCAGCCTGCCGGGCTGCCACCAGGCGGGCGACACCGGCGGCCCGGAGCCGCTCGTACTCGTCCCGTCCGGAATGCCGGCGCGGCGGACCCTCCGATTTCCGGCCGGCCTTCCGTACCCAGGTGAAGGCGGTGTTCCTGTTCACCCCCAGCTCACGCGCCGCCACGGTCACGCTGCCTACGACATCCAGCCGCTCAAAGAAGCGCTCCCGCAACCCAGCAAGATCACTACGTCCAACGCCCACGGTCCTCGCAACTCCCACGGATCGCGGGTGTTGCGAGGACCGTTAGAACCCAAGG
>NZ_JBHXLL010000101.1:0-1437 GCF_042721415.1 Kitasatospora sp. NPDC058444
CGGACGGTACACACCGAACGTGTCCTTCCCGTCCCCGTTCCAGTCACCCACCAACGGCACATCACCCGGGTTCCCGAACATCCTCGAATCCAACAGGCTCCCACCATGATCAGCCACCGCGAACAACGCCTCCCCCGGCCGATACACACCCACACTCGTGGGCTGCTTGGACGGGCCGCAGTTCTTGCTGGTGAACTCCTGCGTGGCGCCGTTGAAGGCGACTCCGTCGAAGGTGGCCTGCTGGCCGACTCCGTTCAGGGTCTCCTCGAAGTGGAGGTGGGGGCCGGTCGAGTTGCCGGTGTTGCCCAGGCGGCCGACGATCTGACCGGCCTTCACGTAGGTGCCGACCGACACGTCGAGGGCGGACAGGTGTGCGTAATGCGTGGTCCAGCCGCCGCCATGGTTGATCCGTACGTGGGTACCGGCCCACGAACTGCCCGCCTCGGCGACTTCGACGGTCCCGTCGGCGCTGGCGGCAACGGGGAGGCCGAAGTCATCCCCCGGGTAGTGGTTGAGGTCGACCGATCCGTTCGGGTTGTGGCCCGCGTAGGTGCTCGCGGTCCACTTCTCCCCGCATGGGACGGGAAGTTGGAAGTTCGGCCGGCCGACCGCCTGAGCGGACGGAACGGACAACAGGGACAGGGCGACCGTGGCTATCGCGGTCGCGCCGGTCAAACGTGCCTTCAACATCTGGTGTCCCCCTCGAAGCGTTTCTGCTGTCGCGCTTGCTGCGTCCCGTGACACGGGGCGCCGGGCACGGAGAAGCCCTGGACCACGGCGGGCGGACGCCTCCACCCCCCGCGCATACCTCCCCTGACCCCCCGGACCGGTGAAGCGGGACCTCACGTGTTTCTGGTGATGTCCCGTGAGCCCGTCCACCAACATAGGTCGCAGGCCGGGCGGGATGTTGGCACTGCGTCGCCAGCACTTCGCTATCCGTCTCATCTCCACGGGGGCGCGCAGCATCCGCCATCGGTGCTCGCGCGGGCTGAGCCCGTACACCGCCTTGAAGGTGCGACCGAAGTCGGAGGCGCGCAGCAGGCCGCAGCGGGCCGCGACGGCTTGGATGGGCAGGGCGCGCAGCGCCGGGTCGGCGAGGTCGCGGTGGGCCGCGGCCATCCGCTGGCCGCGGATGTAGGCGGCCACCGTCTCGCCGTGGGAGTACTGAGAGGGTGCGAACTGACCTGGGCACACGGATGAACGCCGCCCCGGAGGAAAGTGAGGGCGCTTGCTACACCCATGCCGCCGACATCAGCGAGGCGGCCCGTGCCAACCGGAAGCTGCATGGGTACTGCGCTGACAGCGGCGGGCCTGGTGAACTAGTACTGCAACGGTGTTTACCGTGACGAGGCTTCAGCTCTTGGGCTGTGGCCTCGTCTTTTGTAGTGGCTGATCCGGGCCTGGTGCTGGCGTCGGCGGCGCCAGCGGGACCAGTGC
>NZ_JBHXLL010000102.1:0-1360 GCF_042721415.1 Kitasatospora sp. NPDC058444
GTATTTGGTATCTGCGCTCCACCAAGCCAGTTACCTGGTTAAGCAGTTCCCCAACTGACTTAACCTTCGATTAAACCGCCTCCCCAGGCGGTTTTTTCGTTTCAAGAGGCTACGCCCAAACGACAATGATCGTCAAGGATCTTCTTGGTAAGATATGACAAAGAGCTTTCGAACTTTTATATCTTATTCAAGGAACTAAGATGCAAGACAGGTCAGTAGTTAATCGACAGGGGTTTAACCCAGAGCTCGATCTGCCGTATTCGCTAAGGATTAGTGATTTTGAGCACGCAATGGAAGATATTTATGACTTCTTCCATGATGTGAACAATTTACTATCAAACAAAGGATTGCATAGGCTTGATGACATGATGAGACCAGCAGCTATGTCTGGCCTCATTTCAGATATGATCACAGCTTCCCTCGCTAAATTTTCAAGATCACTTGTTGAAAACAAGCATTTCAATGGACATCCAGACCTAGTTGTTAGAGGCAAGTATCCGAATGACAGTATCTCCTCAGGGGAAGACGGCATTGAAATAAAAACCACCAGGAAAAATGGGGGTGCCGTCGATACTCATGGGGCAAGATCTCAATGGATGTGCGTATTTGTCTACAATGTAGATAATGAGACTGAACCGGCCTCAGACAGAAAGTCGATGAAATTTACCGAGGTATATCTTTGCCACGTTGATGAAAATGACTTCCGTCGTAATGATCGTGGTGCATTAGGAACCAGAACAGCAACCCTTCACAAAGAAGGGTTGAAGAAGCTCAGAGAAAGCTGGGTTTACAAGGATTTAGTTTAGTTATTTTCCTTGCTTGGAAGGGCTGATAGCGCGGGGATAGCTTTCTCCGCCAAATCAAAGAACTCCCGGTCTATTTCAACTCCAATGCTCTCATAACCTATATGGTTTGCAGCTGCTAATGTGGAGCCGCCCCCCATAAATGGATCGAGAATAATCCCCTCTCCTAAAGGAAGCACTGCCCTCACTAATTGCCTCATGAAATTTTGCGGCTTTAATGACGGATGTGGCGCTATCTTTTTTTCATGTGCTGGCGTCGGATGAGATTTAATGACATCGCCAAATGGCCTGTCAGCTGAAATTCTCCTGAATCCACCTGTTTTCCACTTTCGTAGATTATCCTGAACCCTTCCATCTAGAGGCTTTCTCAGCACTATCCATGGTTCCCATTGAGAACGTGGCATGACAGAAACATCTCCAAATTCATCATGGGCGTTTTTGGGCCTATCCCCTCCTCTCATGGTCATAACCTGACGCGCGATGTAACCTCGTAGCTCTAAGCCAGACGTAGACATAGAGTCCGCGACTATATGCGATAGAAGAGGGTTGGATGCGAT
>NZ_JBHXLL010000103.1:0-1281 GCF_042721415.1 Kitasatospora sp. NPDC058444
GGTGGGGGGAAGGCGGTGGCGGGGAGGAGGAGGCGTCTGTGATGGCCGTTCCCTGTTGTGGTCCCGGTGAGTGTCGTGGTTCCGGTGAGTGCAGCACGGACGGGAGAGCCAGGCACAGGGCCGCCGCGGTGCAGGCCGCGGTCGCGCCCAGGGCGTGCCGGCGATGGCGGCGCCGGTCGGCGCGTCGGCGGATCTCCGCAGCGGGCAGGGTCGGTGCGGGCATCTGCGTGCCGAGCAGCCGCAGCCGGTCGCCGACGGTGTCGTGGACGGTGTCGTGGACGGGGTCAGACACGGAGCTTTCCTTCCTCGCTGGTCGGGGTCCGGTCGGCGAGTC
The DNA here is from genome assembly GCF_042721415.1 of Kitasatospora sp. NPDC058444. Classification (NCBI taxonomy): domain Bacteria; kingdom Bacillati; phylum Actinomycetota; class Actinomycetes; order Kitasatosporales; family Streptomycetaceae; genus Kitasatospora; species Kitasatospora sp. NPDC058444. Next base: position 335 of record NZ_JBHXLL010000103.1, read on the forward strand.
TGGCCGCGAGCGAGGCCCGGCCGCGGGCGAGGCGGCTCTTGACGGCGCTGACGCCGGAGCAGGTCTCGGCCGCGACCTGCTCGACGGAGAGGTCGCACATGTGGTGCAGGACCAGGGCGATCCGCTGCGCCTCGGGCAGGTCGCGCAGCGCGGCGACCAGCACCAGGTGTTCCTCGGTGGGCGGTTCGACGGTGGGTGGTTCCGGGCGGTGGTGGCGTCCGGCCAGGTGCAGGCCCCGGGCCAGACGCCGCCAGCGGGAGTGGGCCAGCCGCCGGGCCGTGGTCCGGATCCATGCCTCCGGGGCGTCGTCCGGGTCTAAGGAGCGCCTTCGGTCCCACGCGCGGATGAAGGCCTCCTGGACCACGTCCTGTGCCTCGGACCAGTTGCCCGTGATCGCGTAGAGCTGCCCGGTCAGGCGGGAGAAGGACGCCGCGTAGAACGCGTCGAACTCCTGTGGCGTCATCAAGGGCCTCTCTTCCGGGGCTGTCCGTCAGCTCGCGGCACAGGCGGCTCGCGAGGAGCGCTCCTCGGCCGCGGCGGTGGAGCCGTGCGTCCTGGGCGGAGCCTCCCGCTCTGTACTCACGAGCCCCGTCCCGGGGTTGCGCCCACGGCCTATGACCTGGATCACGTGGGCGGGGTGCGACCTGCCGGGCGTCGGGAGGTGTACAGGGGGTGCGGGCATCAACCGGACGCCCGCAGGAAAGGACACGGATTCATGCGTATCCGCCCGATCATGCTCATCACCGCCACCGCCGCCGTCGCAGCCATCGCGACCGCGGGGGGAATGGCCACCGCCGCGACCGGCACCTCCACGCCCACTCCCGCGGCCCACGGCAAGCCCTCCGCCGCGGCCTCCGCTGCGCCCTCCGCCGCGCCCACCGCGGTGCCCTCCGCCGCCGGCTCGGCGGTCTCCGGCAGCGGCTCGTCCGTCACCGCTGTGCCTGCCA
>NZ_JBHXLL010000104.1:0-1230 GCF_042721415.1 Kitasatospora sp. NPDC058444
CTAGTGCCGCATCAGGCAACGTTCGCCCTGGCGACGACGTCGCGTAGGCGTTCGTCGGCGGCGTGCTTGTTCCGCCAGATGATGTAGCGGCGGATCATGCTGCCCTGTTCCTTGTGGCTGGCGTGGTCGGTGCCGTCGAGGGCGAAGTAGCGCAGGGCGGTGAACTGGGCCTCGATCCGGTTGAGCCAGGAGGAGTTTGTCGGGGTGTAGGCGATCTCGACATTGTTCGCCGCCGCCCATGTCCCGACCCGCTGACAGCGCTTCGTCGTCAGGTGCGGGGAGAAGTTGTCGCAGACGATCGCGATGCGCACGTCGGCCGGGTGCAGCGAGCGCAGGTAGCGGCAGAACTCCAGGAACTTCGATCGGTTCTTGGTCTTCTTGATGTGGCCGTAGAGCTGGTCCTTGGCCAGATCGTAGGCGGCGAACAGGTGCCGGACGCCGTGTGGGCGGGTGTAGGTCGCCCGCCGCCGGGGACGTGGCTCACGCTCGGGGTCCTTGTGCCTGCCGCCGCGCTCGGCCCACTGCCGGCCAGGGTGGGGCTGGAGGTTGAGCGGCCCGAACTCGTCCAGGCAGAAGACGACTTCGGGCTCGTCTTCCTCGGGTATGACCTCGCCGTCGGCGATCGCATAGAGGTGCTCAACCCTCGCCTTCTTGGCGGCGTAGTCGGGATCACGGGAGGCCTTCCACGTCTTCACGCGTTGAAACGAGACGCCCTCCTCTCGGAGCAGGACCCGAAGGCCCTCGTGGCTGATGTCGTCGACCACCCCCTCGGCGACCAGGAAGTCGGCCAGCTTGGCCAGGCTCCAGGTCGAGAACGGCAGGCCGTGCTCGGCCGGCTTGGACTTCGCGATCTTCTTGATCTCCCGGCGCTCGGGCAGGGTGAACGTCCTCGGGCGCCCGCCCCGGTACTTCGGGTAGAGCGCCTCGAAGCCGTCGGCATTGAAGTTGTGGATCACATCCCGGACCCGGTCCGCGCTGGAGAACGTCACCTCGGCGATCCTCGCCACCGGCATGCGCTGGGCGGACAGCAGCACCATCTGGGCCCGGCGCCAGGTCACCACCGACCCGGTGCCCCGGCGGACGATCCGCAGCAACCGTCTGCCCTCGTCGTCATCAATCTCACGGACCTGCACGCGTTCAGCCACGTGATCATTCTGACCACCCGGTGCCGCCCGGCGCAGCAACCGGACGACACATCAACGGGGCGAACCTTGCCTGATGCGGCACTAG
>NZ_JBHXLL010000105.1:0-1172 GCF_042721415.1 Kitasatospora sp. NPDC058444
TACTGACTTCGGCTGATCAGGGTGATGTTGGGGTGTCGAGGGTCAGGCCGGTGCCGGCTATGAAGCCGTCGAGGGTGTCGGGCCGGTACTGCAGGCGCTTGAGCCGGTTGCGTACGAGGGCCTCGAGTCGGTCGAGGGCCATGACGGCGAGGTTGGCCAGGCTGTGCTTGACGTGTGCCCAGACCCACTCCACGGGGTTGAGGTCGGGCGAGTAGGCGGGAAGCAGGAACACCGTCAGCCAGGAACGCTCAGCGATCAAGTCGCGCATGGCGTGGGAGACGTGGGTGTTCAGGCGGTCCCAGACCAGCACGATCGGCGCCTTGACGAGCTGGTGGACACCGTCGACCAGGGCGATAAAGTCGCGCTCGCCCATGCTGCGGCGCTGACCCTGGCCCGCGGGATGCGTGCGCAGGCGATGGCACAGTCGGGTGCGCGAGCCCGGCCGCATGGCGATCATCCCGGCCACCGACAGGCGTCCCGAGCGGCGGCCGCTGACGGTCACGACCGGCGTGCGGCCTCGCCGGCCCCAGGTGCGGCCTTTGGGCGGTCGGCGGGTGAAGCCTGCCTCGTCCTCGAAGCAGATGTAGCCCCCGCAGGCCGCCCGCGCTCTTTTACCTCCGCCCAGGTCACCTCCTTCCACGCGGTGACGGCCTGCTCGTCGCGCTCGGCCACCCGCCGCGCGGGGACCTGCGGGCTGAAACCGAGCCGGTGCATCAGCCTCGTCGCCCCGGACACGCTGTAGGAAAGGTGGAACTTCCGCCCGATCAGCGTGGCCACCCGCGCCGCGGTCCACACCTGGTCCTCCACCCAGCCGTGTGCGGCCGGGCCCTGGTCCAGGTACGCGGCGAGTTTCTCCAGGCAGCGCGGAGACAGCCGGCACCGCGACCCGCCCGGGCCGCGAGAGGCCAAGGCCTGTAGACCGCCATCGCGCCACAACTGGTGCCACCGATAAGCCGACTTCGGGCTCACTCGCAGCCGCCGGGCCACTTCCGGCGGCTTGATCATCTGCTCGAACAGCTCGGCTGCCTGCATCCGCACCGACTCCCGGCGCACCCGTCCCGCGGCGGTCAGCCCGCCCCCATCCGCATATCTCACACACCATCGGATACAGCCGTCGCAACGAGCCCGTCTGGCAAACCGGGACGGTTCACCCTGACGAGCTGAAGTCAGTA
>NZ_JBHXLL010000106.1:0-1140 GCF_042721415.1 Kitasatospora sp. NPDC058444
AGTCCAAGCACACCTGCTCGAACTCCTCGACATCGACGAAACCCGACCCCGCTGGCTGGAAACCTAAAACCCCATGTGCGAAGTCTGGGCCTAGACGGATGTGGCGGTCCATCAGTGCGGGCCCCGCCGGGCCCCGCCGGGCCCTCCGGGTCAGTAGGGCTTGTTCACCGCGGCCCGGACGGTCTCCTCGGATCCGACCGGAATCCGTGCCGTCGGGCCGGGCGCACGGCACGTCAGAGGTCCGGCAGCGCCTCGCCGAGGCGCGGCTCGCGGCCCTCGGTGAGCCAGAACAGGTAGCCGCGCAGGTAGGCCTCCAGCCCGTCGTCCAGGTACGCGGCGTACTGCCGCAGGGCCTCCGGCTCGTTCCGGCCGTCGTCGCCCAGCTCCAGTTCGCGCCGGATCCAGGCCCGGACCTCCTCGCGGCGCGACCACCAGTCGCGCACCGCCTGCGGGGTCCAGTGCCGGTCGCCGTCCCAGGCGTAGCCGCCCAGCGGCTCACCGTGGGCGATCTCCACCAGGGCGGCCACCTCGCGCGGGTCGGCGGGCTGGCGGTGGACGAACTCGCTGTGGTCTTCGCCGGAGAGCACGTGCTCGGGGAGGTAGTACGGGCCGTTCAGGCCGCTGTCGGTCTCGCCGGCGTAGAACGGCCCCGGAACGTTCAGCCGGCTGCGCTCCTCCCAGCGGCCGTTCCCCACGGAGTCGGTCAGCTCCCGGGCGGCCGGCAGCGGATCCCAGTACGCCAGGCCCTGCCACGGTCCCTCCACCGGGTGGAGGAGGAGCCGGCGGCGCATCCGCGCTGCGGCCTGCCGCAGCTCCTCCTCGTGCGAGAACGGTACGGCCGGTCGGCTGCCCCGTGCCCGGTCCAGGAGCCGGGACCGCCAGCCGGCCACCCCGCCCACCTGCGCTTCTTCCATCCGGCCACCCTAAGGGCCGGTACGTTCGACGACCGCGGTCACTCCCGTGGGAGCGAGGCGAGCAGGCGGGGTGACGCGAACAGGCGACGCGAACAGGCGGGGCGAAGCGGCGGGGGCGGGCAGGGGAGTGGGGGGGGGGGGCCCGCGGCCGCCCCCCCCCCGCCGGGGCGGCCCGGCGCGGGGGTCTAAACAAAAAAACACACCCCCCACAACCAGAAAATACCTG
>NZ_JBHXLL010000107.1:0-1087 GCF_042721415.1 Kitasatospora sp. NPDC058444
GAAGGTGGGACCAGCGATTGGGACGAAGTCGTAACAAGGTAGCCGTACCGGAAGGTGCGGCTGGATCACCTCCTTTCTAAGGAGCAAATATGCCGGTTGCAGGCGAATGTCCTGCACGGTTGCTCATGGGTGGAACGTTGACTATTCGGCACATTCGGTAGGGCCTGTTAGTACTGCTTCGGCGTGGAACACAGGGTCTTGGCGGGTGTGTCGGGCACGTTGTTGGGTCCTGAGGGAACGGAAACGTTGTCTCAGAGCCGGCCTCACTTGAGGTGGTCTTCGGATCATCGAGGGTGTGTGACTGGTCGTTGTTTGAGAACTGCACAGTGGACGCGAGCATCTGTGGCCAAGTTTTTAAGGGCGCACGGTGGATGCCTTGGCACTAGGAACCGATGAAGGACGTGGGAGGCCGCGATAGGCCCCGGGGAGCTGTCAACCGAGCTTTGATCCGGGGGTGTCCGAATGGGGAAACCCGGCAGTCGTCATGGGCTGTCACCCGCTGCTGAACACATAGGCAGTGTGGAGGGAACGCGGGGAAGTGAAACATCTCAGTACCCGCAGGAAGAGAAAACAACCGTGATTCCGGGAGTAGTGGCGAGCGAAACTGGATGAGGCTAAACCGGAACGGTGTGAGACCCGGCAGGGGTTGCCGTTTCGGGGTCGTGGGATTTTTCTTGATCGGTCTGCCGGCCGGTCGGCGAGTCAGAAACCGTATGGGTAGTCGAAGGACATGCGAAAGGTCCGGCGTAGAGGGTAAGACCCCCGTAGACGAAATCTGTACGGCTCGCTTGAAGAACACCCAAGTAGCACGGGGCCCGAGAAATCCCGTGTGAATCTGGCGGGACCACCCGCTAAGCCTAAATATTCCCTAGTGACCGATAGCGGATAGTACCGTGAGGGAATGGTGAAAAGTACCGCGGGAGCGGAGTGAAATAGTACCTGAAACCGTGTGCCTACAAGCCGTGGGAGCGTCGTCAGTCGGTTTACCGGCTGGCCGTGACTGCGTGCCTTTTGAAGAATGAGCCTGCGAGTTTGCGGTGTGTAGCGAGGTTAACCCGTGTGGGGTAGCCGTAGCGAAAGCGAGTCC
>NZ_JBHXLL010000108.1:0-1064 GCF_042721415.1 Kitasatospora sp. NPDC058444
TCGGCACGCCAGGCTCAACGACCGGCACCCCATCGGGATACCGGTCGCATCACCACATCATCCGAACTCGTTATGTGCGAAGGACGGGTCTAGGGCCTCTAGGGCCTCCAGGGTCCCTGCGGCCTGTCCGGCCTGTTGTGGGAGCGTCAGGCCTGCTTGACCGAGATGCGCCCGTTGCTGGTGCTCAGGGTGAGCCGGTACCGGCCGGACGGGTCGTCGGGGACCCCGATGTCCTGGTGGCCGTTGTCGCTCTTCGCGGACACCTTGTACGTGGCGGCCGGCACGACCAGGGTGATGGCGCCGTTGGAGGTCGACGCGGAGACGTCCTGCGGCTTGGTCGAGGTGATGTCGATCGCGCCGTTGTGGGTCTCGGCCAGGATGCGGTCGCCGTTCAGCCCGCGCCCGGTGACGGCGCCGTTGGTGGTCCTCACCTCCGCACCGCCCTCCACCCCGTCCAGCTCGACCGCCCCGGAGTGGGTGGAGACCTGCACGCTGCCCACCCGGGAGAGCCTGACGGCGCCGGAGGAGGTCTGGCCGCTGATCGGCAGCCCCGCGGGGACGTCGACGGTGTAGGTGACCGAGCAGTTCCGGCCGCAGCCGCCGAGCACCAGTACGCCGTTCTCCACCCGGCTGGTCGCGCCCGGCTTGTCGCTCCCGTAGCTGACCGACCGGTGCACGGAGGCGTGGTCGAGGCCGCTCCTGCCGCGCACGGTCACGCCGCCGGAGGTGGTGTCGAGCCGCACCGCGGTGATCCGCTCGCTCACCGCGGCGTCGTCGTCGAAGGTGCTGTCGGACACCGGCCCGCAGGCAGTGAGTCCGCCCACGGCGGCCGCGAGGACGGCGAAGGACGCGAGACGGCCGGACTGCTGGCGCATGTCATTCCCCGGATCTGGAAGGCGTTCCCGAACGGCCCCGTCGCGGGGCGGACCCCACGAAGCTATCGTGGTCCGAAAGCCGTGGACCATGGGGCTAGTGCCGCATCAGGCAACGTTCGCCCTGGCGACGACGTCGCGTAGGCGTTCGTCGGCGGCGTGCTTGTTCCGCCAGATGATGTAGCGGCGGAT